>NZ_JBFRJF010000008.1:0-132703 GCF_041468745.1 Vibrio sp. 10N.286.52.F8 | reverse complement strand
TAGCGGCTTCGTTCAACAATGTGTTTGATAGCTCACCGTAATAGACAAACCGTTTATCGACATCTTTAAAAGCTTGTAATGAACTTGAGCCGATACAATCTCGCTGTAAGCCATGCTCTATAGCCTCGTACCAGAGTGCTTGAAGGGGAGCTTTATCGGGCTTTTGAGCGCGACCATGAATGAATATTATTTTCTTAGCCATAGCAGAACGTCCTAAACACATAGTTAAAGTGATTATCAGTAGAAAGCACCACTAGATTCGGTCAGCCCTTACTAATAACAGGGGTGCTAATTACGTATCTAGGAGTGGTTGATAGAGCATTTATATAACTATGAGGCCGTCGTTTAAGGACCATAAACGAGTGAACGATGCGATCATTAGTCGCAAATTGAAATGAATGTAGCTAGCAAAACCTCCAACGAACAAAAAAGCCCCGCAATCGCGAGGCCTTGGTTTTATCTATCACCGATTACATCCATCATTTAACAACTAAAGCACCCTACTTCACCGCTTTCATCAGCATTGTGTGAATGGGTCTAGTAGACCAAAACCTCCCCCTCTAGCTCCCCCTCGAATGGAGTGACCCGATCTCTTTAGATTAACGATCGAGGGGGAGAACATTCTTTGGCGCTGAACATATAGCTGCACTTTTCACGATCGGTATTCAGTTCCTCCCCTTTCCCATTACCAACAAGAGATTGGAGATGTAAACCAAGGGGAGGCTAGGAGGGGATTATCAGCCTATTCTCACGTACATCTGCCCTAGTCGTTTCAGGATCTGTACTGCACGTTAAAAGCCCTCACTCACTTGGTTTTGCCATAGCCTGCTGTCTAGGCTCCAGCCGTGAATGAAGATCAGCGCCGTCTCCCAGCTCCCACTTTTGCCATACGCAATTTGCTCACCATCGTGAGATATCGCGATACCGTACTTAACCGTTGAGTCATAAGCCATGGCATTCATGCTACCAAGCGCCATGAATACCAAGAGTGTGATGTTTAGAATTAAACGTTTCATAGTGTCTCTCTACTTACTTTAGAGGGGACCCAGATAGCGCCCCTCTCAATCAATATAGTCACTATAAAGTGTGAAGCTTTAGACAAGTCAAGCTCTTAGTATAGAAATCCAATTGTTATATGCATTCATTTTTTCATGACATTCAGCAACGTATGCATCAGAAGGCAGTGCTACGATACAGAAAAATCATAACGTCGGACTTTAAAATGAAACTTGTTTTAGAAAAAATAAAAAAAGACAACATTTTCACAGATGAATTTTTAGCGTTAAAAGCAAGCAATGAAATTGATCTAACTGGAAAAAGCATAAGTGTAATTTACGGACCAAACGGGACCGGGAAAACAAGCCTATCAAAAGTACTTTCAAGAGAAAAAAAGACCGAGTATACAGTTAAAATAGATGACATAACATTCACAGAAAAAGATGAGCAAATCGCACACATAATATCTGACCAAAATGATCGAAATTTCATTGAAGGTGAAACTCAAGATTTTATATTGGGTGACAATATAAAAAGAGAGTATGAATTGAGAGAGCGGATAAATAACAACTTTAAATCTCTTTTTGAGAAAGACCTTGTAAAGCTACTAAAAAGTAAGTTTGGTATAGGCACTAAAAATTCGTGCTTTGATGAAATAATACTAGATAAATATTACTTAAAAGTAATATCTGATATAGCTAATAGCCGTTCAAAAGGAAAGACAATCGACCGAGAATATTTCATAGAGAAAATTTACAGTGAAGAAGACTTATTAGGAGAGATTGAATTAGATAAAAATAAATTCGAGTACTTTGTAAAAGATTTTTCAGATAAAGAATCAACTATAAGAACAATAATCGCTTATAATTTCAATCTAACTGATAAAGATAAAAAAATCGCTAAACTTGAAGAGCAGAGTCAGGCGGTAAACATCCTTAAAAAGTATAACTATCTTGATGATTGTATCGTATGTGACCACAAAATAGACTCAAAGAAGTTATTGAGTGAAAAGAGCGATCAAGTAGAAAAAACTCATAAGTCTCTTTCAGATAAAGAAAAGAAAATTGCCGAAAAAATAATAAAGGGCTTACCACAGAGTGACCCATTCAATATTAGAGAGAGAATCTTCACAGCTATAAACAAGTCCGATAAGACATTTATTACTGACTTGGTGGCAGACTTTGAAAAATATAAGCTAATTTATTGGAACTACCTAAAAACAGAACTAATTGAAGAAAGTAAAAAATATAATCTAAAAAATGATAATGATGAGTATCAGGAACTTAAGATTAATAAACCTGAATTCGACAGTGAAGACATTTTATTCATCGAAAAGTTTCTAAATGAAACGCTCGAACGAAAGATAACATTAGAGAGAGATGACGACAATAATATAAAACTTCTCTTAGGTGGTTCGGAGTTTCTAAAAGTAGATAGAAAACAACTATCACTGAGCAATGGTGAGCAAAATTTCTTATCACTTTCATTTGAGCTACTTAAAGCAAAAAATACAAAGCAAAAATTTGTAGTGTTAGATGACCCAATATCAAGCTTCGATTCTATTTACAAAAACAAGCTTGCTTATGCAATAATATCATTCCTACGTAATAAGAAAACAATAATTCTTACTCATAACACCGATCTAATTAAGCTTTTAGAGCACCAGCAGCAGCAGTGTATAAACTTGTATTATTTTAATAATGTTCAAGACGAAAACAATGGTTTTATTCCGGTTAATAGAAATGAACTAAAGATCTTACTCTACATACATGAATTTTTAAACTTGCTCAGAAAAGATATAAAAGATGAAATAATAGATAATAAGCAATTTCTGATATCTATTGCCCCTTTCATGCGTGGATATTGTCAAATACTTGGGCGTCGTGAAGAAAAAAATAGTATAACAAAGCTAATGCATGGGTATAATAATGAAAAGGTCAATCTCAGTGAGATTTATATGGCCTTATTTGATCAAGAAATTAGAGACCCAGTTACTGGTGATTATCTAGTCTCCGCCGCTGATATTATTTCAATGGATAGTCAAACTTTTAAACCAATAAAAGATAATAACTACCCCCTACTTTCAAAGTCTCTAAGGCATACTATGAGCTATTTATTTTTGAGACTAAATGTAGAGAGAAAACTTGTAGATAAATTTTCTATTGATACTAAAAAACATGACCTTTTGTCTCAAATCATATTAGCTGCATTTCCATTTAAGAAAGACACTGCGGAGAAAAGAGCACATCGTGTATTTTTCATGTCAAGAAAAACACTCTTGAACGAATTCAACCACTTTGAAATGGATATGAATATTTTCCAACCTGCTATTGATATTACAGATAAATCACTAAATAAGGAAAAGGTTCAGATTCTCGCAAGACTAGATCATATTTTGTCATAGCTTAAACAAACAAAAAGGCCTCGCAATGCGAGGCCTTTGATTTTTCTATCTATCAGAAGAGATTAGTCGCGAAGTGCTGCGCCGAATTTCTCTGAGATTGAAGCTACGATAGCATCTACTGAACCAGCGATGTCTGCATCTTCAAGTGTACGCTCTACAGACTGTAGGCTAAGTGCGATAGCTAGGCTCTTCTTACCTTCTTCAACGCCTTGACCAACGTATACGTCGAACAGTTTAGCGCCTGTTAGGAATTCGCCACCAGCAGCGATACACGCTTCAAC
This sequence comes from Vibrio sp. 10N.286.52.F8, assembly GCF_041468745.1. Classification (NCBI taxonomy): domain Bacteria; kingdom Pseudomonadati; phylum Pseudomonadota; class Gammaproteobacteria; order Vibrionales; family Vibrionaceae; genus Vibrio; species Vibrio sp. 10N.286.52.F8. The sequence continues at coordinate 129,022 of NZ_JBFRJF010000008.1, read as the reverse complement.
GATGTCGCCGGAAGCAACTGCTTCATCAACAACAACGGCGATATCACGACGGTTTGCAGGGAACTTAGATACAGCTACAGCTTCTGGAAGCACGCGAGTGTTGATAGCTGCCCATTCAATTTCGAATACGATAGTGCGGCCGTTAAGACCAAACTTACGCTCTAGTTCTGGGTGAACAGTACCAATGATACCCACTTCTTTGCCGTCTACTACGATAGCCGCAGTTTGACCTGGGTGAAGTGCTGGGTGCTTAGCTGCTTTGAAGCTGTATGCGATTTCGTTTGCAGAAAGCTCAAGAACTGCTTCTAGGTCACCTTTAAGATCGAAGAAATCTACAGTGTTAGTTGCAATGTCCCAGTGCTCTTCGCCACGAGTACCAGAGATAACGCCCGCAAGCATCATTTCTTGGCGCATGCCGTTTTCAGCCGTTGCTTCAGGGATGAAACGCAGGCCTGATTCGAATAGACGAACGCGAGACTGTTGACGCTTCTGGTTGTGAACAACTGTGTTTAGAAGACCTTGGATTAGGCCAAGACGCATTGCTGACATGTCCGCAGAGATTGGGAATGGCAGGATTAGCGGCTCAACACCAGGTACAACCAATTTTTGCTGTTCTGGTTCTACGAAGCTGTATGTGATTGCTTCGTGGTAGCCACGGTCTACAAGAAGGTCACGAACGCGCTTAAGCGGTTGGTTAGCTTCTTTGTGGTCATTCATTTTAAGTGCCGCTTTAGGCGCTTGGTTTGGAATGTTATCGTAACCGTAGATACGACCTACTTCTTCAATTAGGTCTTGCTCGATTGCGATATCAAAACGCCAAGATGGAGACGTTGCCGTCCAACCTGCGTCCGTAGTCTCAACTTCACAACCTAGGCGAGTAAGAATTTCCACTACGTCTGTAGATGGGATTTCGTGACCTAGTAGGCTGTCTAGCTTAGCGCGACGTAGGGCAACTACGTTTGCTTTTGGTAGATCAGCTTCAGATTCGCTGCCGTTTACTGGCGCAACTTCACCACCACAGATTTCAACTAGAAGCTGTGTTGCACGCTCCATTGCTGCTGCTTGTAGTGTTGAATCAACACCACGTTCGAAACGTAGAGAAGAATCTGTGTGAAGGCCGTAAGCACGTGCGCGACCACGGATGTGATCCGGTGCGAAGAATGCTGCTTCAAGAAGTACGTCTGTCGTTTCAGTAGTAACACCTGAATCTTGACCGCCAAAGATACCAGCGATTGCTAGTGCTTTGTTGTGGTCAGCGATAACAAGCGTGTTGCTGTTTAGTTCAGCTTCGTTGCCATCTAGAAGTGTTAGCTTTTCGCCCTGCTCTGCTAGACGAACCACGATACCGCCTTCGATCTTAGCAAGATCAAATGCGTGCATTGGTTGGCCTTGCTCTAGCATCACGTAGTTTGTGATGTCTACAACTGGGTCGATTGAACGGATACCACAACGACGCAGTTTTTCTTGCATCCAGATTGGAGATTCCGCTTTCACGTTTACGTTCTTAACCACACGGCCAAGGTAACGTGGACAAGCATCAGTTGCTTTGATTTCAACAGATACTGTGTCTTCAATGCTTGTTGCAACAGCGTCAACTGTTGGCTCTGTAACGTCTGCGCGGTTTAGTACGCCAACTTCACGAGCAAGGCCACGGATGCTGAAACAGTCAGCGCGGTTTGCTGTTAGGTCTACGTCGATAGTTACGTCGTTAAGCTCAAGAAGCTCACGTACGTCCATACCTAGCGTTGTGCCTTCTGGCAGCTCAAGGATGCCGTCAGACTCTACGTCGATACCTAGCTCAGAGAAAGAACAAAGCATGCCGTGCGATGGAACGCCACGTAGTTTTGCTTTCTTGATTTTGAAGTCACCAGGAAGTACTGCGCCAACTGTTGCTACTGCTACAGTTAGGCCAAGACGACAGTTAGATGCACCACAAACGATATCTAGCAGCTCTTCTTCGCCGATATCAATTTTAGTTACTTGTAGTTTGTCTGCGTCTGGGTGCTGACCGCACTCAACCACTTTACCTACTTTAACGCCGGTGAAAACACCCGCAACAGGTTCTACATCGTCAACTTCCAAACCAGCCATCGTGATTTGGTGAGCTAGCTCTTCGCTGTTAATTGCAGGTTTAACCCACTCGCGTAGCCAAGATTCACTGAATTTCATAGTTTTGACTGCCCCGGATTACTTGAATTGTTTAAGGAAACGAAGGTCGTTCTCGAAGAACGCACGAAGGTCATTTACGCCGTAACGAAGCATCGTTAGACGCTCTACACCCATACCGAATGCAAAACCAGAGTATTTCTCAGGGTCGATGCCAACAGAGCGAAGTACGTTAGGGTGAACCATGCCACAGCCTAGAACTTCTAGCCATTTGCCATCTTTACGTTTCACGTCAACTTCAGCTGAAGGCTCTGTGAACGGGAAGAATGAAGGACGGAAACGCACTTCAACTTCTTCTTCAAAGAAGTTACAAAGGAAATCGTTAAGAATGCCTTTAAGTTGTGCGAAGTTTACGTTCTCATCAACTAACATACCTTCCACTTGGTGGAACATTGGCGTGTGAGTTTGATCGTAGTCGTTACGGTAAACACGACCCGGAGCAATGAAGCGGAAAGGCGGTTTGCCGTTTTCCATCGTACGGATTTGAACACCAGAAGTGTGCGTACGTAGCATTAGATCAGGGTTGAAGAAGAAAGTATCGTGATCAGTACGAGCTGGGTGATCGTCTGCGATGTTTAGTGCATCAAAGTTGTGGAATGCATCTTCGATCTCAGGGCCAGACTCAGTGCTAAAGCCAAGCTCACCAAAGAACTGTTCGATACGCTCAACTGTGCGAGTCACTGGGTGAAGACCACCGTTCTCAATGCGACGACCTGGTAGGCTCACATCGATAGTTTCTTCAGCTAGTTTCGCTTCAAGCTCTGCACGTTGTAGTGCGTCTTTGCGAGCTGCGATCGCTTGTTGAACAGCACCTTTCGCTTTGTTGATCTCTTGACCAGCAGTGCGACGCTCTTCAGGTGGAAGTTTACCTAGGCTTTGTAGTTGAAGAGTTAATTCACCCTTCTTACCTAAATACTGAACTCGCACTTCATCAAGTGCGACTAACGAATCTGCTGTATCAATAGCAGTCGTTGCATTAGCAATGATCTCTTCTAGATGTTGCATCATTTCCTCATCTACCAGTTGGTAGTGTCCGTATCGGATGATTAGTTTTTTAGATAGCTACACATAGTAATCAAACACGCAACCAATGCCAAATTGAATCGCTAAAAGAACAAGTTATTGCCTAAAAACACGGCAAATTTAACAGGATATTAATGAGTAGTAGGAAGAAGTGGAACAATTACAGGTTCCACTTCTTAATTTGGAAATGACCTGAAGGCTAGATCTGAATAGAACAAACGCTGTTCTTCCCTGCGTTTTTTGCTAAATAGACGGACTCATCCGCCGCTTTAATCAATTCGTTCATGGTTTCGAATTCTTGGGTCATTTCAGCGACACCGACACTAATACTGCCAATCCAAACTTGATGACTGGTTTCAACCTCTAATTCAGACACTTTCTGTCGAGCGGTTTCCGCGATGTACATCCCACCTTTAAGGTCGGTGTTTGGGCAAATAACCAAGAACTCATCGCCACCTAACCGGCAAACAATATCATCATTACGGAACGTGTTTTTCAGTTCACGCGAGAGGGTTTGTAGCACCAAGTCGCCTGCATCATGGCCGCTGGTGTCATTAATGCGCTTGAAGTGGTCGGCATCAATCATAATACACACTAAAGGCATGCCCAGTTCTTTGGAGTCTTGCCAATGCAGCGCTAACTGTTTAAAAGCACTACGACGGTTATGCAAATTAGTAAGAGAGTCGGTTAATGACAGTTCTTCAAGTCTCTTATTCGCTCGTTTTAATTCTGCCGTACGTTCCTCAACTTTATCTTCGAGTAACTGGTTGAAGCGTAACAACTGTTTGTTTCGTTCAGAGACTTGTTCAAACAGGCCGTTAAGCGCAGCCAACAGCGGGACAGTCGCAGAATCTTGCTGCTTTTCTTCCGCTTCAAAGGCTTGCAGAGGTGTCGCGCCCTCTTCTATCGCGGTAATTTGTCGCGCCATGTTTTGGTCGATGCCGAGGATGTGGTAAGCAAGCCAGTGGATCAATAAATCAAGTAACTGCCGTGCTGACGACTGATCTTCTTCCATGATGAAAGCTTGCATACTGTAGATATCTTGCATAAATACACGATGCACTTTGATATGCTCTTCAATGTGTCGCTCATACACACCGCAATCTCTCATCAAAGATTCTTCTTCTTTAAAGTGAAATTCGGCATAGCATGTGAGATCGAGTAAAGCGACGTTTATGTCGTCGATAGAGATAGTGTTCTCTGACAACAGATTTCCGTAGTGGTTGATAATACCAACAAGATATTGATGCTGTTCATCTACAACACCAATGCCTGTTTCAAAGTTTTTATCCCAATTAAATGAATTCATAAATCCCTTAAGGCCGATACCACCAGCACGATTTACATGCATATTCGGAGGTTATAGATACTGAAAAAATATAACCATTTTACCTGTAGGTTTATTCGATTGTTTGATCCATTTTATAAAAAGAAGATATTGAACACTCTAAATATAACTCATCTTAAATTTGAGACGCCCCTCTTAACAAGAACACCTCATAAAGCTAACACTAGAAATAATATTCCAACGCCATCTCAACAAAATCATCCTTACGTGCGAAGAACAACAAGTCTTCTGGGGTTTCGTTCTCAAACAACCAAGCATTCAGTCGCCACTTGAGATTGTTGTTAATACGGCTCGATGCCTCTAGCTTGGCACTGTAGACATCACTGTTATCTAAGTCTTGAGTGATACCAGTAAGCACTTCGGTGCCGTCTTCATCGTTCAAAGCGAAACGGGCGCCAAGGAACACATCATTTTGGCCGATGGTTTGGGCATTGTTGCCTCGGCTGTCATACAGGTATTCAGCGATGAAGCCGATGTCCCAGTACGATTCAAGCGCCCCTACCCAAGTGTATTCAAAGCCTGTCGCCACGCCGGTATGGTTGTCGTAGCTGTCGCGATAAATGCTTTCCAGCTTCCATAACCAGTCACCGATAATGCCTTGAACATCCAATCCGAAGTGTTGCATTTGGGCGTAGTATGGCTTGAGTTGATTGCCTTCCACACGGTAATAAGGGTCGCGGTTTGTGCCGCCTAAGTAGCTTAAACCGACATCCCAATCACCGTACATTTGGCTGTAACGCAATGCCACATCAACGTGTTTTTCTTCTCGTGAAGATTCGTAAAGCGCATCGTCCGATACTGGTACGGTTGGCCTTAATCGACCGTCTTCGCCTGCGAAGGTACGCTCACGAAAATACGGCAGTAACATGGCGTCTATGGTGCCCCACTCTTTTATCGAGGTGAAGTGCACCATAGGCTGACCTAACTTGGATTCGCCATCGACCGATTCAATGGCATCGGTCTGGTTTACCACATCCACTAAATGCGCCGATTCGGTTACGCCCCAAAATACCTTTCCAACACCCGCTCGCAGTTCGTAATCATCCCAATAGGTTAAATACAAGGCTTCGCGAATATCACCATGAGTTCGTTCATCGTCTTCACTGTCTAGGCGATAAAACGGGGTGAAGGTAATGCTGCCGTTGCCCTCTTGTTGCTCCCAGTAAAACTCTGGCTGCAACACCAGTGAGCTTTGTCCTTTGTCTTGCCCTTGTAAGCCGTCGCTAAAGAACTGCCTATGTTCAAGGTTAACCTGCCCTGCGATATCAGGACTAAAGCCTGCCGCCACACAAGGCAACGACACCTGCATAAGCCCGACGGTCGCCGCCAAGGTTAAGGATAATTGGGTTCCTGTTGCCACAATCCTTTTCATATTCCTGCCTTATTTCGCACGTTTTAGTGTGTTCTTTTGGAAATCCTTGTCTTTAAGACCGGTCTGGAACACTAAATCTGTCGTGGTTAATACGGTGCTTTTGCCTGTTTGATGGTTTTGCATCGCCATGGTGTGTGCGCGCCAGTATTGGTTTAGGTACTGTTTGTAATCTTGGAACGATAGAGTTTTAAGCAGTGCGCCTTTGCGGTCGTAAAACTCGACTTTCATTGGGCGGTAGTGCTGTTGGTCTAGCCATACCTTTTGCATGGTGTAGCCTGAGTTTTTATCGGTCGGTACTTGCTCTAAAACAAAGGTGTCTACGCCTTCCAGTTTCGCGTCTTCAATGTAGTTGAAGGTGTACTTTTCAAGTTCAAACGAGCTTAAGTCCTCATACGCAAATTCACTGCCCATAAACGGGCCAGATTTGTTGCGTGAAGAGATGCGTTTTACACGCTTGAGTGCAGGAAGATACAACCACTGGTCATCGGATTTGGTGATGTGCGAATGGTTTAGGAAAGCCGTGCCTTTTACGTCGCGTGGTTCATCAAAAATGGTTAAGCCTTTGTCGCCATCGTCATCGACTTCTAATGATTTCAATCGCATCAGACGTGTACTGCTTTCGCCCTGCTTGTTGCGAAGTAGCATTTCCATGGTTGCGACAGAATCGCCCCACCCCATATCGACGGCTTTGCGTTGTTCGGCAATTTCTAAGCCTTTCGCAGGGTCTGCTAACGCTGGGAAAGCGGCGAATGTGCTCAGTGCCAACGAGCTAACAGTAAGTAATGTAGTAGCGAATGTTTGTTTAACGCTTTTCATAAATATCTCCTTGAGTCAGCCTACCGCAGCAGGCCGACGTTTCCTTATTTGGTCGAAGTAGTCAGTTCGGCTGTCGATCTAGGCTGCGACTTGGTATCTGGCTTTGATTCGTGCTGAGTTTTAGCTGAATAGTGGGTCTGTTTGTCGAAGATCATCAGTAAGCTTGGTAGCAAGATGAAATCGACCACCAGCGCAATGAAAATCACAATCGCGCTGAGTAAGCCCATGTCGGAGTTGAGTCTGAAGCTCGACATCGCCAGTACAGAGAAACCGGCCACTAGCACAACAGTGGTGATCCACAAAGCGCGACCTACGGTGTGGAAAGCGTATCGAACCGCTTCTTCTGCTGATTTCCCTTCGATTCTTGCGCGCTGGTATTTACTCAAGAAGTGCACCGCATCATCAACCACGATACCCAACGTGAGCGTGACCACGACTGACAAACCGAGGTTGATTTCACCTGAGATAAGCGCCCATAAACCAAAGCCAATGATCGCAGGCGAAATGTTGGGCACTAGGCTGATGATGCCTAAGCGAACCGAGCGCAATGCAAAGATCATCAAGCCAGAGATAAGCACTAGGGTGATAGGCAAAGTTGATAGCATGCTCGCCATGTTGGTTTCGCCAATATGAGCAAACATCAGTGACGGGCTCGAAGCCACCACTTCATATTGCGGTGCATTGGCTGCAAACCATGAGTAAATGCGCTCTTCGAGTTCGACTAGCTCAACGCTGCCAAGGTTATCGACGGTGAGTACCATTTTGATCGATGATTTATCGACGTTGATCTGGTTGTTCAAGTCCAAGCCGTACGGCAGAGACATTTCGTAAAGCAGCAGATATTGCGCGGCAAGTTCACGGTTCAGCGGTAGCTTGTAGTAGCTGTCGTCGTCGGCATGCATATTCTTGTTCAAACGCATATAAACATCAGAAAGCGTTGCCACATGGTCAGTTTCTGGTTGAACGCGTAGCCACTTAGTAAAGTCACCAATTGCTTGCAAGAACACTGGATCAGCAATCGCTTGAGACTCGTTAGTTTTCACTGCGATACTGAGGGTTGTCATGCCGCTTACGGTCTCTTCCATGAAGTCAGCCGCTTGTCTGAATTCACTTGAGGTATCGAAATACTTCACCGATTCATCGTTGACTTTGTTGAGCGGAATTAACGCGGCAGCGCCAACAATCACTAGCGTAGAAATCGGCAGCAGTGCTTTACGGTTAGTTACGACAAAATCGCCCAGCTTATCCATGAAGGTGACTTTGTCTGCCGCCTTAGGGTTGGCAGGTAGACGTTTGACTGGCAGCAGTTTTAGCAACGCTGGCAACATAGTCACAGACAAGAAGCACGCAATAAGTACACCCAGTGCCGATAAGTTACCGAAATCACGCAGCACTGGTGAGTCCGACATGTTCATCATCAGGAAACCAATCGCAGTGGTCACCGAGGTGATCAGAATCGGCATCGCATTGAGCTTGATGCTGTATTGAATGGCTTGTGCTTTCTCCATACCGCGCTGCATCGCTTGTCTCATGGTCACAATCACGTGAACACAATCAGCCACCGCCAAAGTTAAAACCAAGGTTGGCACATTCACGGTTGCGGTACTCAAGAACATCCCTGCCCAACCAGACAATCCCATGGTGGCAACAATCGAAGAGATGATCACAATGAGCGTCGCCACCACACTAAAGAACGAGCGCAGCATAAAGGTCAGGAACACCAGTACCACCAACAGCATTAAGGGAACGAGCGTTGAGCTGTCTTCTTGAGCCGAAGTCATAAATGCGTTGTTCATGGCTATGATGCCCGCTTTATGGAATTCGACATTAGGATACTGAGCTTGGTACTTGCCGATCATGGTATTGATTGCCGCAATCACCTCTTGCACTTCTGCGGTTTTGTCCACTTCTGGCAGTTGCACGGTGACGTTCACAATCGTCACATCACCAGAGGCCGACACCAAGGCATTCTTAAGCAACGGCTCGTTAAGGGCGATCTGTTTTACTTTGGCGATGCGTTCTGGTGTGTGTTCGTACTCTTCATACAGCAAGTCTTCTACCAAAAGATCATCTTCAATGGCTTCGGTGTGCTGATAATTAGCAAGGGAATCGACACGGCTTGAATACGGGATCTGCCACGCATCAACCGTGAGATTTTGAATCAGGGTGAGAGTTTCAGGGGTGAAGACATTGCCATCTTCAGGTGCGACAACAATCGCAAGGTTGTCGGTTTTTGCAAAGGTGGTTTGGATTTCATCGAACGCCATCAACTGCTTGTTGGTGCCTTCGAAGAAGATGTTGTAGTCCCCTCTAAAGTAGAGGTTCTTAGCCCCTAATGCAGAGAGAATGATGATTGAAAACACCACCAGCAGAACGATAAACGAACGCTTGGTAGGTATTGAGTGCCAACTGTTTAGATCTGTGTTTGCGCTATCGGCATTAGGGTTATCTCGGTTTTGCTGATCGAACGTGGGCTTCTGGCTGTCATGTTTCATCACAGTCTCCATTTGTGACGATTCGTCATATTTATGTCATAAAAAGCCAGCCGAAGCTGACAAAAGACACAATGCTTAGTCAAACACTCAAGAAAACAGCAACCACAGTCGGTCAGTCTCAAGTTTGTGACGAATCGTCAAAAATGGTTATTAATAAACCCACATGTGTGGGCTTAACGGAAGCTATCGACCTACAGACTCTAAGTAAGCGATCTCTTCACTGAACAGTTCTTGTTCTACACGACGCCAAGTTTTGCGGTAATCCCAGTCACTAGAAAGGGGCTGCCAATTTAGGCCGTCTAGAATCATGTTCGCGTTGTGTAATACTGAATACGGGTCTTGTAACCGCTTAATACAATGACTGTTTGATGCGTTCTGTGACAAGGCATTTGAACCAAATGCGATTGACCAGTTAGCAAAAACGATGGCATCTGAGCCAACGCCAGAAGAGAACTTTAGGTCACCCGCTTCTACCGCTTGGTTAACCATAGAGTCGCATTGTTCAATCACCAACTCTTCCAGTTCATTCATCTCGGCGACGCGTGCACTAGACGCTTTCTCTAGTACCCACGGGCTTTTAGCCATGATCGCACAGGTTGATAGTACCGGTTCCATGCGAGCATAGATTCGGTAAGCAACGTGCAATGCGACGATCTTTTCACGTGTGTTGCCTTCAAACTCTCCAGAGCGAGCAAACATCATTGCTTCTGTCTTGAGAGAGTGAATACATAACGCTAAAACGACGTCTTCTTTGCTGCAAAAGTGATTGTATATCGTACCTTTAGAATAAGAGCTCGCTGCCGTTAGCTTGTCCATCGTGAGGTTTCCGAACCCTTGTTCTCGAACCAGATCTTTTGCTAACAACATCAACTCTACTTCTCGGTCTGCAATAGACTGCTGCTTTTTAGACAACACGCCTTTGCAACCAAAGATACCTTGTTTATCGCCTTTACAACCAAAGCCAAACATAATTTTTTAGTCCGTATATGAGCTTAGCCGTTATCTAAGCTTCGCCAGTATTTAAAACACTCCTATCCAATATATTAACACGAATAGTAAATTCATGTAGTTAACCATTTTGTGACGCTTCGTCATTTCTGACTTATCGTCATAATAGCGCAAGTATTGATCATATCAAGGGGTTTTATAAATTAAATACATTTTGTGAATGGAAAGAGAATAAATGGGATATAGCTAAGAAAATCATCAATAGTTGACCTAAAGAGAAGACTTTAAAAAAAGACCTGTATTGTGACCAACAGAATGTGGACGCGAATTGGGCATTCTTAACCTAACAAAGAATGTAGGCACTTTAAGCTGCTATGCGTATTCATGCCCAATGATTCCTAGCTTAAACCACAAGAATGAATGACTGTAGGCTTACTTTATGGGGCAGACGTCTCCTTATGGTCAATATTTGGCTTACTAATGCCGTTTTCTGTTAAGTTGCTATAAATTCGGTAAGGGGTGACTTACAATAGTGACAACGACTTACCTTTTTTGAGAACACGATATTGAGCGCCAAATATTCTTATTTAGCTTGGCAAGTGAATACTTCTAGCCCTGCAGAAAAGCTGGTTTTATTGATGCTTGCAGACGGTGCTGACGAATTCGGCTACACCAATGTGTGCCTACAAACAGCAGGTCAACTTTGTGCTCTCTCTACGTTTGGTTTAGCCGACTGTCTTAAGTGTTTAGTCGACCAAGGTTTTCTCGATAAGGTAAAAGTAGATTATCGGGATAAAAAAGAGATTCACGTTTTCAAAATGCTCATTGAGCAAGAGCAAACTGCGGCGCACGTTGAGGTTCAACCGACCAATAGTATTCCGGTCTACTCTACGGCACCTGCACCTGCACCTGCACCTGCACCTGCACCTAAGTTTCAGCCTGCTCCGGCACCAATGCAACATATGCAGCAGGCCCCTCGCCCACAAGGTCGAGGCTCAATGAACAGCAACACCGTCTCTACTCATGATCTCAACGAAGAAGAGATACCATCATGGGCAGAACGTGCGTTTAAATTCTCCGGTTTGACCGGTGACCATAGTTTAGTATGGAAGAAATTTGTCCTCTGGTATAAAGCCAAAGCCAATGAATTAATGCCATTATCTCGGATTGAATCCAAGCTGCAGTACTGGCTAGTTAACGAGAAGCAAAATGAAAGACAACAACAGCAGAAGACCTCTCAATATTCAGGAAATGCAGGACAAGCTCAAGGAAATGGGTATAGACAAAAGCTTAGCCCATCTGAACGCTTCAGGCAGCAGCTCATTCAAAAAGGCAAAAAGCCAACCTTCTGAGCCAGCTCAACCTGTTGTACCTGACGCTACAGGTCCATTAGTACCTGAAGTGATTGAAGCGCAAAGTACCGAAGTGAAAGTAGCGGCTGCACAAGCTGCGGATTCTGGTGCGTCTCAACAAGTACCTGTTGTTGATCAAGATCCTGCAGAGCTGGAACTAACCGATTGGTGTATTCACGTGTTCGGCTCTTTCTTGAGCGTGTACGAAACGCAGTGGGAATATCAGTACGGTAGTGAGCCAAGCGGTAAGTTCATTGAGTTTGCCAACTCTGTTGATTCAGACGGCCTTAACCGCGTTTTAATGCACTGCCACGAACGTATTCAGCTTGGCAACAGCTGGCCGCCGCAAATGGGTGAGCTGTGGATCCTGAAAGATTCTTTAACTGAAGAAGAGTTACTTGATAGCCGTATTCGTGTATTGTCGCGCGCAGCTGTTAACAACATTGAAAAATGGCTAATCCAAAACAAACTGTACGACTTGAAGCGCACGGCTGAAAACAAGCTCGATGGCCTGTTTAAGAAATACTATTTGGAAGCAAAGCGTTTAGATGAGAAAGGCATGCTGGAAACAGAATTGCCGCAGTTCCTGCTTGCCGCTAACTCAGTGAAGAACTTGAACGATTTGAAACGTGAAGAGTACGAAAGCCAACACGGCAAAGCGATTAACCCTAGAATTCAGCGTATTTTGAACAGTAAAAAGTAGCCGTCGGCCCGCGCTATCTGTTGTAAGAAAACAGAGTAGCGATTACACGGTTAACAGATACAAAAATGCCAGCTATCAAGCTGGCATTTTTTATGAATTCTTACGAACCCTTTAACCACTACCCGACCGTTATTAACGATCGTTTTACCGATTAATTAAAGTAGGTGGATAGTTGCGTTTAGAGAGAAAACGCCTGCGTCGTCATCTTTCATTTTGAAGTTTTGGTAGCTAGCGCCTACAGATAGTGGACCGAAGATGAAGTATTCAGCGCCTACAGCGTACATGATATCAACGTCGTCTTGCTTGAAGTTATCGCCTTTCACTTCGTAAGAATGAAGACCACCCTTCGCGTATACGTGAAGAGGACCGAAGTCGATGCTTGGTTTGATCGCTAAGTAAGCAGTGCTTACGTCAACACCTTGTTTAGCACGGTTGCCGTAGCTAACGTTGTCGAAAGAACCTAGATCCCAGTAACCCGCTTCAACACCGATTAGTGGAAGGATACCTGTACCTACGTGGATGCCCACCGCATTTTCATCTTCACCAGCGAATGAGTTTTGACCACCCATTACACCGCCGTACAACCAAGAATCAGCCATTGCTGTTGAAGATGCACCTAGTAGTGCTAGTGCCAATAACGTTTTTTTCATATTCGACCTTTTTCGTCCTAGTGGCAGGCCTTGAGTGGTAATAAATTGCCACCAAGTCGCCCTGTATGTAATAACTATTCAATTAGTAATGCAATAAGCAAGATTTATACCCAAACCTTGCTATTGCGTCTAGCTTTATTCCTTTAGCAAGCATCAATCGCGTTTTTAACACGCTTATCTGATACTGGGTAAGGCGTACCGAGCTGCTGTGCGAAGAAGCTTACACGAAGCTCTTCTATCATCCAACGCACCTCTTTTACATTTTCTGGAACCGCGATCCCTTTTGGAATTTTATTCAGCAGTTCTTTGTAATCATTCATTACTGACTCAACTTTGATCATGTGAAGACGATCTTTGTTCGGGTCAATTGGCAGTTTTTCCATGCGACGTTCAATCGCTCTCATATAGCGTAGAATATCTGGCAGGCGTTTCCATCCACATTCTGTGGCAAAACCCTTAAAAATCAAACCTTCTACCTGAGCTTTTATATCAGAAAGTGCGAATGCCATTGAAAGATCAACACGGCCTTTTAGCTTCTTACTGATGCTGAATGCCGTGGTTAAGATGGTTTCAACCTGTTGAGCAATCTCAACTACCGTATCACCTAACTCTGCACGTACGTGCTCTTTCAGTGCTTCAAACTGCTCTGGTTCCCAAACCAAACCGCCCTTCTCTTCAATCAGCTTATCAATACCACAAGCGATACAGTCATCGATAAGATCGAGTACCTGTCCGTATGGGTTGAAGTACAAGCCAAGTTTCGATTTATTCGGCAGGTTCGAGTGCAAGTATTTGATCGGCGATGGCACGTTTAACAAGATTAAACGACGCTGACCCGATTTCATTGCAGAGATCTGCTCTTGCTCGGTCTCGAACAGTTTGATCTCTACGCTGTCTTTGGTATCCACCAGCGCAGGGAAGGCTTTAACATCGTAGCCACCACGTTTCTGTTGGTAGACTTTTGGTAATTCACCAAAGCTCCACGTGTGCAGGTTCTGCTGCTCGATATCGTCGTCTGCCACTTTAGAAAGCGTTTCTTGAACCTTGTCTTTCAGGCTCTCTTTCAACTCATGCAGATCTTTCTGTTCTTTCAGCTTACGCTTGCGATGATCTACAGCGCGGAATGTTACCTTTAAGTGCTCTGGAATCTGGTCTAACTTCCAGTCATCACGTACCACTTCCACACCCGTCATGCGGCGTAGCTCTTTCTCAAGAGAATCCAGTAACGGTGCTTCAAGCGGTGTCACACGTGCCAAGAATGCATCTGCGTAGTTTGGCGCAGGTACAAAGTTACGGCGTAGCGTTTTAGGTAACGACTTAATCAAGCTAATTACTAGCTCTTGACGTAGACCCGGGATCTGCCAATCAAAACCGTTCTGGTCGATCTGGTTCAAGATAGGCAGCGGAATGTGTACCGTTACACCATCGTTATCGTCGCCCGGCTCAAATTGGTAACTCAGCTTGAGCTTGATACCGTTTTGGTGCCAGAAGTTCGGGTAATCCAGATCGGTAACGTGGCTAGCATCACCGCGGAACAGCATCGATTTTTCAAAGTTAAGCAGCTCAGGGGTTTTCTGACTGGTCTTCTTCCACCATGTATCAAAGTGACGGCCAGAAACCGCCTCTTCACCAACACGCTGGTCATAGAAATCGAACAGTTCATCATCGTCGATCAAGATGTCACGACGACGCGATTTATGCTCTAGCTCTTCGACTTCTTGTAGAAGCTTACGGTTCTGCTTGAAGAAAGCGTGTTTGGTTTCCCACTCACCTTCTACTAATGCACTACGTACAAACAACTCACGGCTGACGGTGGCATCAATCGCGCCGTAGTTCACAAGGCGCTTAGGTACGATTGGGATTCCGTAAAGCATCACTTTTTCGTGTGCCATTACCGCTGCTTGTTTCTTCGACCAATGTGGTTCGCTGTAACTGCGTTTAATCAGGTGTTTCGCTAGCGGTTCAATCCATTCAGGTTGAATCTTCGCGATAACACGGCCCCAAAGTTTTGAGGTTTCTACCAGCTCCGCAGACATGATCCACTTAGGCTGTTTCTTAAATAGGCCAGACGCAGGGAAGATGTGGAAGCGTGCATTACGTGCACCTTGATACTCATTCTTCTCTTGGTCTTTCATACCGATGTGCGAAAGCAGACCTGATAGCAGTGACATGTGAATGCCATCGTAGCTGCCCGGTTCTGTATTCAACTTAGTATCTAGCTCACGCATTGCTTGGTGAATTTGGAAGTACACATCTTGCCATTCACGGATACGTAAATAGTTGAGGTAATCTTGCTTACACTGTTTGCGGAACTGGTTACTCGACAATGCTTTTTGCTGCTGCTTGATGTAATCCCATAAGTTCACAAACGTGATGAAGTCAGACTCTTTATCGAAGAAACGCTTGTGCTTGTCATCAGACGATTGTTGCTTATCTGATGGACGCTCACGCGGATCTTGAATCGACAACGCAGACGCGATCACCATCACTTCGTGTAGGCATCGGTTACGTGGCGCTTCAATTACCATACGCGCTAAACGTGGATCGATAGGCAGTTTTGCCAGCTTACGACCAATCGCGGTTAGCTTCTTCTTGTCGTCGCCGTGGTTCTTGTTTTTGTTCGCTGACGGTTCAACGGTGGCGATCGCACCAAGCTCTTCAAGCAGCCTTACACCGTCTTGAATGTTGCGCTTATCGGGCGCTTCAACAAATGGGAACGCTTGAATATCGCCTAGGCCTAGCGCTGTCATCTGAAGGATAACCGATGCTAGGTTAGTACGAAGAATCTCTGGGTCAGTAAACTCTGGGCGTGACTCGAAATCTTCCTCAGAGTACAAACGAATACAGATACCTTCTGCAACACGACCACAACGACCTTTACGCTGGTTTGCACTCGCTTGAGACACTGGCTCAATCGGTAGACGTTGTACTTTAGTACGGTAGCTGTAGCGGCTGATACGCGCCGTACCCGGGTCGATAACATACTTGATGCCCGGTACGGTTAACGAGGTTTCTGCCACGTTAGTTGCCAGCACGATGCGTCGACCAGTATGAGACTGGAAGATACGGTTCTGCTCACCCGCCGATAGACGCGCGTAAAGCGGAACAATTTCAGTATCGCGAAGGTTACGTTTACTCAATGCATCTGCGGTATCACGAATTTCTCGCTCACCGTTCATGAAGATCAAGATATCGCCAAGGCCTTCATCACACAGCTCATCAACGGCTTCAAAGATGCCTTCGATTTGGTCGCGGTCTGAATCACTTTCATCACCACCTAATGGGCGGTAACGCGTATCAACTGGGTAAGTACGACCAGACACTTCAATGATCGGTGCATTGTTAAAGTGCTTAGAGAAACGCTCTGGATCGATGGTTGCCGACGTGATGATCACTTTCAGATCAGGACGCTTTGGTAGCAACTCTTTCAGGTAACCCATGATGAAATCGATGTTCAGGCTACGTTCGTGCGCTTCATCGATAATGATGGTGTCGTACTGATTTAAGAAACGGTCGTGTTGAATCTCCGCCAGTAGAATACCGTCGGTCATCAGTTTGATTTGGGTATTGTCAGAAATCTGGTCGTTGAATCGAACCTTATAACCAACGAACTCACCCAGCTGTGTTTCCATCTCTTCAGCAATACGGTTCGCAACCGAACGCGCCGCAAGACGACGAGGCTGAGTGTGACCAATTAAGCCAAAGCGGCCGCGGCCAAGCTCAGAACAGATTTTTGGTAGCTGAGTGGTTTTACCCGAACCCGTTTCACCCGCCACGATAACCACTTGGTTTTCAGCGATGGCTTTCGCGATGTCTTCGCGCTTTTGGCTAACCGGGAGAATTTCTGGGTATTCAATCGTTGGTTTCTGTGCCGCGCGCTGAGTTGCCGTCATCATTGACTTAGCAATGTCTAACGCAATCTCATCAAAGACAGCGTGCTTAGCTTGTTCGTTCTTAATTTTACTCGCACCAGCAATTCGCTTACTCAAACGGAAGCGATCGCGCATCATACATTCGTTGAGCGCTTTACGAAGAGAGGCTGGGCTATTCTGAGATGATTTGTTGTTTGTCGCTGATTGTTCAGCAGATTTTTTCGATGCAGCTTGGTTTGGTTTCGCTTTGCTCTGTGAAGAACTTGGCTGTGCTGCATTCTTGTTGTTATCTGCTTTTTCCGGAGACGAAGTCAAAGCGTGTCCTATTCTTGTACTTATTAAACTCGCGCGATTATATCACAAGTCTCAAACAAAAAAGCCTGACAGCAAAGGGAAAACCTTTAGCTATCAGGCTGATTAATCTCGCTAACACTCGCAGGAGCTATGAAAGCGCGGTCAAATGTAATTCGTACTTAGTCAACTCTGGTTTAAAGCTAACGTTAAAAACTGCGCTTAAAACTCATATTGGAAGTAAACCGTGTTGTAGTTACTACCGCCTTTGATACGACCATACTGAGAGGATTTTTCAAAGATTGCAGAACGGTGATGCAATGAATAACCGAACCATAAGTTGTTCAAGTCATTCTTACCAATCAAGTCGCCAACGTTGACATCGAATGAGAAGTCTAAGTAGTTCAATAGATGGCTTGCGGTGTAACCTTTACGGTCCATCTCAGAGCCTTCGATATAGGTAATCGAATCGATGTAAGACATACCTTCTGCCACACCAACACGCCACTGAGTTGGCCAATCAAAGGTGTAGTACGCCTTGATTGCGATAATGTATTCGGTGCTGCTTGATTGAACGTCTGAGCTCCAGTGGTGCGCAATACCTGGGGTTAAATAGATATCCAGTGGCAAACCGAAGATCTCATCGGTTAACGGGTGTCCATAGAAGAACGAGGTCAACTGGTTGTTGTATTCGTCTTTCTCTCGATTGAACTTCATGATGTCGCCAATATTGGATGGCGTTCCCCAGCCGTGTGCGACACGTAAGTACGGCGCATTGCTCAGTTTAGGTTTTGGCGCTTTCTCTTTGTCGTTAAAGAAACCAAAGCCAAGGTACAATTCCCCCTGATAACGGTCTTCAACAATCGAAGAATCGTAAGCGTTATCGTCCAATCGAGTCACACTGGTTGAACCCAATAAGTACAAGTTAGAAACCACATGGTAACGCGTTTCAACACCGACATTTAAGTCAACACCAGCACCAATGGTTTCATTAGATGCGGAGTAATACTCACTGTTGAAATCAGCACTTTTATAACGCAGCGTCGCGCTCGGGTAAAACTCCCAATCTCCAGTTTCATACTTGGCTTTAGCTCGTAAGTTACCGTGGAAGTTGTATTCACTGTCGCTCATTAACTCCGTCTCGACAGACCAAGAATCATCAAGTTGGTAGGTCAGTTGAGCACCAAAGTCCGCCGTATCGCCTTCAATCGCGTTCTGCTCAGATGCAGGAATATCAATAAAGCGCATGCGAGATATAGCATTGAAAGACCACTTCTCATCGTCAGTTTGATAGAGGTATACCCCCATCTCAGTACCGTCAATAAACACATAATCGTTCTTGAAAAACAGCATCGGTACGAATGAGCTAACCGATTGGTCGCCACCAGACGTGTCATAAGGGATGCTTGCTGTACGGAACATTGCAGCGATGCCCCACTCTTGCTCTTCAGCGGCCCACGCATTAGCACTTACGAAAATGCCACTTAGGAAAGCGCTACCTAGTAAAACCAATCCAGATGAAGGAAGAGTCGGTAAATATTTGAGCTTCATTCTTGTGTAATTACTCTTTGAAAAAAATATTGTTTTACTGATTAGACATTTATTAACCATGACGGCTAACTATTTTTAGGTTTGCTCGGCATTGACCGTTACAATGTAGAATATTCTCGGTTAAATGAAAGTATTGTGAAAGTCTCCGAATTACAAAACATTATAGATCACTTACCCAAAGATTCCGATCCAGATATTGTTATGGGTGAGGCGTGGTTGCCTGAGCGTTTGGTGGATACCAACCTAGACGGTGACATGCTATTTCTTGAATTCGATAATGCCCCTGAAGACAATCAAGGGGATGAAGAAGGCCGTGGCTTTGTTGAGCACGAGATTGCTATGATTCGAGAAAAGCTCGAACTGTTATTAGACGAGCCTTCCGATACCAAGACCAAAGCCGATGCCCTATTGGCAATATTTCTAATGGGCCATGAACTTTCTAGCTCAGAAGTTATCGAAGTTCTTGAATCAACAGAATCTGAAACGACAGAGCCTGAGATTGCAGAGCATAATCAACAGAATCTGACTCAGTAGAATTTGAAGCATCAACGCTTGGAACCACAAAGCCAGACACGAACAAGCTCGAAACAAAAGAACACCACGACGACTAGCCACCAACGATTTTAGGTACCGTATTGAAACCCTCTACGACATCATCTCTTCCCCTGTTACTCGCCGGACCCATTTTAAGAAAAACCACCGCGACTGAAGTGGTACTTTGGTTAGCCACCAGCTCGCCTCTTACAGGCAGAGCCGAGCTTCATACTCAAGAAATAGACGATTCTGAAGCAGCACAAGACCAGCCGTTTTATACCTCATCGCTTGAAGAACATGATTCGATTCAAATCGGTACACATGCGTGGATAACGCTAATTCGCTTACAAGGCGAGTTTCCGACTAATACGCGGCTTGAATATGATATTCACACAAAGTCAGGTTCACTAAAAGAGCTCGCCCCTCACCTTGTTTACAACGGTAAATCTCGCGTTGAGTTTAAGATATCGACCTCAGCTGATTACATTCTTCATGGCTCTTGCCGCAACCCGCATCATCCAAGCAAAGACAGCCTAGTTGCAGCCGATAACAAGATGGCCGATCAAACCGTCGCTGAAAGACCCGACATGCTGATGATGAGCGGCGATCAGATCTACGCCGACCATGTGGCAGGCCCAACACTTGATGCTATTCAACAAGTGATTCACCTGCTTGGCCTTGTAGGCGAAAGCTTACCGACTGACTCGCAAATTAAACAAATCAACAACAGTGACGCTCTGTATAACAGTGAATACCACTTATACCAGCGTCATCACTATTTGCCGCACCACACAGCTTCAGAATCCATGCTCGATAAGTTATTCCCGAACCGTGGCGTGCCGATTTTTAGCTCTACCGATTGTGAAAACCACTTGGTCACGCTGTCTGAGTTTATCGCGATGTACTTATTGGTTTGGTCTCCGACACTGTGGCAATGCGTCAATCGAGAGCGTTTAATTGAGAATAACTTCACTCAAGGTGGACGCCAATTAACACCGACTGAGCAGCAACAATGGCGTGATGAAAGCGTCATCATGGATGATTTCATTGCTGGCTTACCGCAAGTGCAACGTCTGTTCGCGCATATTCCAACGTACATGATCTTCGATGATCACGATGTGACGGATGATTGGAACCTTACCGTGGGTTGGGAGCATGCCGTCGACCAAAACCAGTTCGCGACCCAAGTCATTGGTAACGGCCTTGCGGCTTACTGGATGTGTCAAGGTTGGGGTAACAAACCGGAGAGCTTCGATGAAACGTTTATCGAGCAAGCAAAACAGCTTTTTGTCGCTCAACCGCTCATTACTAAACAACCGCGCATTAGTAAACAAACTCATAATGAAGCCGGCAATGCAGCGACTACTCACTCTATTGGCAACATCGAGCCAGACAAGCATCAAGCCTTTATTGAGATGCTGAGCCGCTTTGAAGAGTGGCATTACACAATAGATACCTCACCCAAAGTCATTGTGTTGGATACTCGTACGCGTCGTTGGCGTTCAGAGTCACGCATGAACAAGCCTTCAGGTTTAATGGACTGGGAAGCCTTGATTGAGTTTCAACATCAGTTAATGAATCAAGATAAAGTGGTGATCGTTTCTGCTGCACCGATGTTTGGCGTGAAGTTTATTGAAACACTGCAAAAGATGGCGACCACAATCGGCAAGCCATTAGTGATTGACGCTGAAAACTGGATGGCACATCCGGGCAGTGCTAATACGCTGATTAGCATCTTTACCCATACCAAAACACCGACCAACTTCGTGGTACTTTCTGGCGATGTTCACTACTCCTTCGCTTATGACATCAAGCTTAGGTATCGTCGCAACAGCCCGAACATCTATCAAATCACCTGCAGTGGTATTAAAAATCAGTTCCCTGCTCCGCTGCTTAAATTCTGCGATGTATGGGACCGCCTGTTATACAGCCCTCGCTCAGTTTTGAACTACTTCACTAAGCGTAAACGCTTGAAGATCGAAAAGCGAAGCCCTGACAATCAGACCTTCTATCGCCTTTCAAACCGCAGTGCGATTGGAGAATTGAGGCTAGACACTGATGGGAAACCGCAATCGATCACGACACTCAGTGGCGACGGTAAAATTACCCGTTTCCCAGAGCCCGATTGATAAAATGCTCCTTATCGCTCGCGTATCCGTAATGTCAGTTTTTAGTAAAGACGCTTGCGATCACACTCTGTAGACCCAATAGTTATGCTTATGGTTATGTTTATAGTTGATAGCTATCAGCGTTACGGAACTCGATACAAATTTTAACTGGAGCTCGTTATGTTCAATTCTCTCACATCAATGTTTAAACAATTGATTGAAGGCCAGGACCTAAGCAAAAACCAAGGCACATCACCTAATATCGCCATCGCGAGTTTGTTGTGTGAAGTCGCGGGTGCCGACCATCAGATCAATGAATCAGAAAGAGTCGCTAAGCTACAGCTTCTGCAGCGTTTGCTGGATTTAGATGAAGAACAAGCAAAGGTACTGCTCGCGCAAGCAGAGCCGAAAGTAGAGCTATCAGTATCGCTGTATGACTTTACATCGCAACTCAGAGACCTATCTCAGCCAGTGCGAATCGACTTAATCAAAGCGATGTGGGAAGTAGCGCATGCCGACGGGGAAATTGACCCTATCGAAGATTCTGTGATCCGTAAAACAGCAGAACTGCTCTACGTCGACCACTGTGACTTCATCAAGAGTAAGTTAAGTGTTTTAGGCGAAAATTAGTGCCTGAAATAATGAATTGGAAACTGAAATAAATAAAAGCGACGGGTTAAGAAACCGGTCGCTTTTTTGAATCGGTAAACTGAAAGCTGACTAAACAGGGCTGAGAGGAGCTAAAAATTTAGCTACAACATAGTTAATGTGAGTTTCGCAAGATTATAAGCATCGACATAACCCGAGTGCTGACGACCTTCCCACTCAATATTTTTGGCTTCTTGAGCAGCGCGGTGACCAATGCGTTTGTCTTTCAAGCGATTCTGAACACGGTAAAGCGTTGCGATGTTTAAGAACTCGCTAAACGGAGGTTCAATGCCTTTTTCAATACACTCTTTGTGTAAAATGAGGTCGTCACGTCCCCACGCTGCATAGATTTTTTTGGGACCACCGAAGTTCTTAATCATCGACTTGATAACAGACTCTAATGGGCGACCCTGCTTTTCGATTTTGCGAGGTGTAATGCCCGTTAACTCGGCACAGAATAGAGAGACTTCGTCTTTCTCTGGCTTAACGTAGTATTGCGCTCGCTTCACGATAGTGCCGGATGCTAGATCAATCTCAGCAAGACCAACTTCAATGATCTCTCCTGTTGTTCCCACACCGTCTTCGCTCCAACAGCACATTTCCAAATCGAAACACACAACTCGATTGTGATTCATACGTCGCCTAATTCTCTCGTCAAAAATTTTGTGAAATTGTACATGAGCCCAATACAGAACTCGACCCTAGTTGTATCAAGTGCTCATTTAGCCTGCAATTGTCACTCGATTTCGGCCATTTGACTTACTTAGGTATAACATGCTGTCAGTTTTTTGAAGGAGCGCTTCAATGTCTTCATTAGTGCGGATGGTAGCCCCGATGCTTAGAGTGCAACTCAATAGCTGGCCAGAATGCTCGCAATGAGACTCACTCACCGTATCTAAAATACATTCTAAATAGCGAGACAATGAGTCATGTTCAGTGATGCTCGAAATGATACCGAACTCATCCCCTCCCATCCGGAATAGGTTATCTCCAGACTTCAAGCTCACTGAGATAACCTTAATCACATGAATAAGTAACGCATCACCGGCTGGGTGCCCAAACTTATCATTGATCTCTTTAAACTTATCAACATCAAACACTATTAAGCTAAACGGCTTATCGCTTTGTATCGATTGACCAAGCATCTTATTAAAAGCTCGGCGATTATAAATTTCCGTTAAACTGTCATGATTGGCAAGAAAGCGAAGTTCTTCTGTTCTTTCATCAATCATTCGATATAAGCGCTCTTTCTCTCGAATTTGCAGGTTCACAATATAAGCAAGCAGCAATGAGATAGTGGTACCAACTATGCCGATTCCCGCCAACACTAAGTAACCATTAAATGAAATACATGCATCTATCTTGAAGTCGATAATCCATTCACGGTTAGTTAATGTAATCGTCTTTGTAATGTGCTGCCCAGTTACCGCTTCATAACCATTGGTTTCGAACATTATCGGGGCATCTTCAGCTTCAAAACCGCTATCGGTAACACGCACATAAACGTCCATATCGCCGACAGTAGATGCCAGAAGTTTCTCAAAATAATATGTGGTACGAACAACACCAATTACAACGCCGAGTAAGTTGTCACTCTCTCCCTCAAAGACAGGGTGATACACCAACATTCCGCTCTTAGGTGTGTTGCTGTCTAAACCGTCTTGCAACAGACGAACTTTGTCTGAAATATTCGCTTCACGTGTTTTTTTAATGTTATCAATGACCAGATTAAACCGCTCACGAGAAGAGTAAAAACCCAAAACACCGTTGTTCACTGGATCATTCGGATAAATATCTGTCGCGATAAATACGGGCTCGCCATCCAAGACATAACCATAAGTTTTTGGCCCATGTTTAGGGATAGTAAACATTCTATAGGATGGGTATTGAGCTTTCATTTTGGCGGTGTGCTCGGCAAGATCTTCTACCGCTACTTTTTGCATCCACTGCAATCCGATCAGGCTTTTCGAGCCGTTAATCGTTTGCTGAGCAAAACGATCAAATCGGTCCCGACTATCGACATCATTAGAATAGAAAAAATTCGCACCGGAACCGATATAAGCAACATCGTTATCAATAAACGCTTTTAAACTGAGCGTTTGATGCTGAGCAAAGCTAGCCAGATTCTCATTCAAAGACCTATTTTGATTCGCCGCAACCAAAACAAAACACAACACCGTCATCAAAAATGTGGCAAAAAAGACAACTAACGGCAAAGTTCGTTTCTTCAACCCTGTTATGGGGTCGGTAGTGTGCGGCATGTGGCTTCCAAATAGTCTCTAATGAGTTAAAAGTATATAACGGAAGGGAATCATGCTCCATTTCTGTTTAGTCTTAAAACTGACATAAAACGGGCATTGTTTACCTTGCCCTCACATCGACGACCAATATTCGACCGAATCTCGACTAAATTTCAAGCTAACACACCAAAAACCCACTTGATTAAAAACATTAAATACCACTCTTAAGCCTTGAATATGCTAGTATCCATCCATATTTATAGCTTGAAAGTGACCGTTTCGGCTTAGTGCCAATGAGTTTCTTTCCAACCTGTATATTCCTTTGAACCGACGAATATACCGTTAAATCAATTTTAAAGAGAAATCACTATGATCGTTGATTTGAACCTAATCCCACAAACGTTTGATATGCTTCACGCAGGCCTAACTGCATCAAGCGTTTTACTACTGTTAATTGCCGTTTCTCGTAAAACCAAAGTGGTTGAGAAAGTCGTAGAAAAACCAGTAGAAAAGGTCGTTGAAGTTGAAAAGCCAGTTGAGAAAATTGTCGAAGTAGAGAAAGTAGTAGAAGTTGAACGTGTGATCGAAAAAGTAGTAGAAGTTGAATCTAAGCTTGCTACAGCACCTACTGATTCAGCAATGCAGCTACTGTCTATCATGCAGCAAGAAGCGCGCCTTATCGACTTCTTAAAAGAAGACCTAACGTCATTCTCTGATGAAGAAGTTGGCGCAGCAGCTCGTGTTATTCACACTGGCGGTCAAAAAGTATTGGCTGATTACGTAACGCTGTCTCACATCCGCACTGAAGATGAAGAAACACGTATCACTATCGCTGAAGGTTTCAACCCTCAAGAAATTCGCCTAACTGGCAACGTAACGGGCAATGCACCATTCAACGGCACACTAGTTCACAAAGGTTGGAAAGCAACTGACATGAACCTGCCTAAGCTTGCTGAAAACTACGATGCATCTGTAATTGCACCGGCAGAGGTGGAGCTATAATGGAACACCAAAGTCATTCAGCTCAAGAGCCATCTTCTCAAGAGCAAAACCAGGCACCCAAGTTCAGTGTTGGTATCGATTTAGGTACTACACATTGCGTTTTGTCTTACATCGACACAAGCAATGAAGACGCTCGCGTTGAGGTGATGCAAATCCCTCAACTGACGGCGCCAGGTACAGTAGAAACTCGCAGCCAACTTGGCTCGTTCCTATACCAACCGCACGAACATGAAATGAATGCGGGCTCTCGCGTTCTTCCTTGGTCTTCAGAGCCAAAAGCGCTAGTGGGTGCAATTGCTCGTAACCTTGGTTCTAAAACCCCTATCCGTTTGGTAGCAAGTGCAAAATCTTGGTTATGCCACGGTGGTGTTAACCGTCGCGATGCTTTCCTTCCTGCAGGCAGCCCTGAAGAAGTTGAAAAAGTATCTCCGCTTAAGACAACTGAATTGTACCTTGAGCATCTTAAAGACGCATGGAACCACGCAAACCCAGAACACAAACTGGCAGACCAAGATGTAACGATCACGGTTCCAGCTTCGTTTGATCCTGCGGCTCGTGACCTAACAGCAGAAGCTGCACGTAATGTTGGTTTCACTCACCTAACGCTTCTTGAAGAGCCACAAGCGGCTCTGTACAGCTGGATTGATAACAGCAACGACACATGGCGTGATGAAGTAAACGTTGGTGACATCGTTCTTGTTGTCGATATCGGTGGTGGTACAACCGACCTTTCGTTAGTTGAAGTAACACAAGATGACGGCAACCTAAGCCTGAACCGTATCGCAGTAGGTGAACATATCCTACTTGGCGGCGACAACATGGACTTAGCACTGGCTTACCGCTTGAAGATGAAACTGGCGCAAGAAGGCAAAGAACTGGCTCCTTGGCAGGTTCAAGCAATGACTCACGCATGTCGTGATGCGAAAGAAGCACTGCTTAACGATGCTGAACTGCAATCTGTGCCTATCGTTGTTCCAAGCCGTGGTTCTAAACTGCTTGGCGCAACACTGAAAACAGAACTGACTCAGCAAGAAGTTCAACAAACATTAGTGGACGGCTTCTTCCCTAAAGTTGCTGTAACTGAGCACCCTGTACAAAAGACGCGTGGCGCACTGACTCAAATGGGTCTGCCTTACGCTCAAGACGCAGGTATTACTCGTCACATTGCCGCATTCCTTTCTAAGCAAGCGAACGCGCTTTCTGGAAATAGCGAAACGGCTCAGCAAGATTTCAACCCGTTTGCAAACATGCCCGGTATGCCCGGTACGCAAGGGTCAGAAGCGCCAGCGGCAGACTTCATCAAGCCAACAGCAATCCTGTTCAATGGTGGTGTTCTAAAATCGAACCTACTTGCTGATCGTCTTTCAGATACGATCAACGAATGGTTGATCAATGCTGACGAAGAGTTCGCAAAACAGCTTTCAGGTTTAGATTTAGACCTAGCGGTTGCAAGTGGCGCTTCATACTACGGCGCAGTTCGTCGTGGCCAAGGCGTTCGTATCCGCGGTGGTATCGCTTCTTCTTACTACGTAGGAATTGAAAGCGCGATGCCAGCTATCCCAGGTATGGCTCCTCCGATGGAAGCTTTGTGTGTTGCACCATTTGGTATGGAAGAAGGTTCAAGCGTACAAGTACCTAGCCAAGAATTCGGTCTAGTGATTGGTCAGCCAGTACACTTCCAGTTCTTCGGTTCAACCATTCGTCGTGAAGATGAAGCGGGTACGCACCTTGATCACTGGGCGCCTGAAGAGCTTGATGAGCTTCCTGAAATCCAAGTGACATTGCCGGTTTCTGAAGGCCGTCGCGAAGGTGAAGTGGTTCCAGTGACTTTGGCTTCTCGCGTTACTGAGCTAGGCACCTTACACCTAGAAGCGATTGCTACTGACAACGGTCAGAAGTGGCACGTTGAGTTCGATGTTCGTGAAGACTCGAATAACGACTCAAACGAACAAGCATAATGAATCAACGGCACCTTAGCGGGTGCCGTTACTTTATCAATGCATTTCTCAATCTAGTCCTGCCTGTTTCTCAGGAATGACGTTTACGAATAACAACAATAAGACCAAAGCTATCAAAAAACTGGTCATCACTCTGGAAGAATAAGGTTTTGTATGGCAACTCCTCGTTTTTTAGTCGGCATTGACTTAGGTACAACCAATACGGTTGTCGCTTACTGTGAAATCAACGACGACCTACAACATGCTCCCGTTTCTCTTTTCGATATTGACCAACTCATCGGCCCCGGTGAAGTGGTTCGCAAGCCCTTACTCCCATCCTTTCGTTACCACCCAGCACAAGGTCAAATATCCCCTTCTGACCTGACAATGCCGTGGGAACCAAGCCCCGTTGAAGGCGATATTAAGAACGTTATCGTCGGTGAATGGGCACGTGAATTAGGCGCTAAGGTTGAAGGCCGCCAAGTATCGAGTGCTAAGAGTTGGCTGTCACACCAAGCGGTGGATCGTAACTCCGACATTCTGCCTTGGACAGGCGCAGCAGATGTCGATAAAGTCTCGCCAGTTGTGGCGAGTGCAAGCTACCTCAACCACATTCGCCAAGCATGGAACTACCGTAACCCGAGCAACAAGCTTGAAGACCAAGATGTTGTGGTTACCGTTCCTGCTTCCTTCGATGAGACAGCACGCAAGCTAACACTCGAAGCCGCAGAACTGGCGGGCTTAGGTAAGATTCTATTACTCGAAGAGCCGCAAGCCGTTTGTTATGACTGGTATGCCCGTCACCAACAAACCGCAGCCGATGAACTTCAACAAATCCCACTGATTCTAGTGTGTGATGTTGGAGGTGGTACCACCGATTTAAGCTTAATTGAAGCCAAATTCGATGCGAACAGCGACGGTAATAACGAGCTCGCACTCGACCGTATTGGTGTTGGTGAACACTTGATGCTTGGTGGTGATAACCTCGATTTAGCCCTTGCCCACCTTGCAGAGCAACGCTTCAATCAAAACAAAAAGCTGAATGCCTCTAGCCTAACCAAACTGATTCAACAGACTCGCGCCGCAAAAGAGAGCCTGCTTTCTGCCAATGCGCCCGATGATGTGAAGATCACCATGCTGGGCAGCGGTTCAAAACTGCTTGGCGGTACTAAGAGTATTGGTTTAACTAAACAAGAAGTCCATCAAATCGCATTGGAAGGTTTCTTCCCGCTTTCTGAGTTTACTGAAACACCCGACAAACGCCGCAGTGCTGTGGTTGAGTTTGGTCTGCCTTACGTGGCTGACCCTGCGGTGAGTAAGCACGTTGCAGAATTCCTAGCAACGCACCAACAAGTGTCTAAAGCCGCATTGGAAAACTCAGACTCTATTGAGTTCGATGACACCAAACCTGCAATTCCAGTTGGCGTGCTGCTCAATGGTGGTGTGTTTAACAGTGAACTGGTAACAGAGCGAATTACTCAGCTACTGGGCAACTGGAACGGTTCTCCTATCACAGTGCTTGATAACCCTCATCCAGATTGGTCTGTTGCCCTTGGCGCGGTTGCCTTTGGTAAAGCACGCCGCGGTGCACAGCTGAAAATCGGTGGCGGTGCTGCACGTTCTTACTTCTTGCATCTGCAAGAGAAAAACAAGATGGGTAAAGCGCTTTGTCTGCTTGCCAAAGGAACCGAAGAAGGCCAAGAGATACGCTTGAACAGCCGTCGTTTCTCGCTGACTTTAGGTGAGCCAGTACGATTTAATCTTCTGACTTCAACACACGATCAAATTGCTCATGACACCGCCATTCAAAACGGTGTGATGGTCAATGTGGATGCCGACTTGTTCTCCCCTCTCCCACCGTATATTTCTACGCTGGAAGGCTCAGGTACTGCAGAACTTCAAGCCAACCAAAAAGAGCGTGTTGAAGTACTGCTCGCTTGTCAGTTAACCGAAGTCGGCACATTGAAAATGGAGTGTGTGAGTATAGAAGATGGCTCTAAGCGTTGGTTGCTTGAGTTTGAAGTAAGAAACAAGCAAGGCGATGAATCTGATACCTCCGCGCTTCACCCAAGATTGGAAGAGTGTAAGGAGTTGATTTCTCGCCTGTACAGCGGCAACAAGAAGAGTGCTGAATCGAAAGAGATCAAAACACTATCGAAAGATCTTGAGAAGCGACTAGGTAAACGCGATGAATGGGACTTCACGACCCTTCGTCATCTATTTGATACCTTCTCATTAGGTCGTAAACGTCGTCGCCGCTCAGAAGCACACGAGAAGAACTGGCTACGTTTGGCGGGATACTCGCTACGTCCTGGCTTTGGCGATCCGACTGACTCATGGCGTATCGAACAGATTTGGGGCCTTTACCAACAGAACATTCAGTTCAAGAACCACCAAGGCTGGACAGACTGGTGGGTATTCTGGCGTCGTGTCGCTGGTGGGCTAAACCAAGAGCAGCAAGAGAGTATCTTGGCTGACATCGCTAAATACCTTCACCCAGGTGCAATGAAGAACCCTAAGACAGCCAAAGATGCGCAAGATAATGGTTATGAAGCCATGGTTCGTTTAGCGGCGTCGCTTGAGCAACTTGAAGTGGAAGACAAAGTGCTGCTCGCAAGCTGGTTCTTGAGCAAAGCGATTAACCATAACCAGTTCGAACAGGCTCACTGGTGGGCGCTAGGACGATTAGCATCAAGAACGCCTTTGTATGGCAGCCAACACAGCGTAATTCCTAGAGAGCAAGCTGAACAGTGGTTACCAAAACTGCTTGAACAGAACTGGCAGAAAGAGCAGATGATCGCCTTCGCAGCGGTGATGATTTGTCGAAAAACCGGTGACCGTCAGTTTGATATCTCTGACGACTATCGCAATCAAGTGATTGAGAAGCTTAAGCAAAGCAAGGTACCTGACTCATGGTTAACACTAGTGAGTGAAGTGACTGAGCTTTCTGAGAGTGAATCTAAGCGTGTGTTTGGTGATGCGTTACCAAGCGGATTAAGCCTAATCAATAACTAGGTTTGAAAACGATTAGCTTTCGTTGCTAATGGTAAAGAAGCTAGCAAGAAAAGAAAAAGCCACTTTCGATTCGTTGAAAGTGGCTTTTTTATTGGTGGCTTAAGGCTGGTATGTGTAATCGACTTATAGCTTTTTGGTTAAGAGCCTTAGCCGTGTTGCAGTTCATCATTGTTAATGTTTGGTTCCAGTTGGGTTGATAGGAAAATCCGTATTTTCATAAATGTCAGATAGTTTTTTCGGTTTCTTCTCTTTTGCTCCTTTGTTCGATTGATTATGAGTTTCGCTTAAAAGCCATTCCTCATGCATTTTTGCTGAATCCAAAAACTCTGGATCCTCCATTGCTTCCTTGCGAAGTTTATTTACACGTTCGAGAGTATCCCAAATCATAATACTTCACCTCCACTAAGGCAGTAATATAAAGATAGCTCAACCCCATGAAACTTCAACTAACCCAATGAGATAGCGATCTCAATTTCGTAATTCACTCGCTTTAAATGAGTGGATATGGTCACCTTTAGTTGGGCTCAAATAGTGGGTCTTTCCCCATAATCTTCGAAGATCATTAGGCACAAAAAAAGCGAGCTCGATGCTCGCTTTTTGTTTATCTATCTGTTGCTCGGATTACCAGCACTAGCTCGATTAAATCACACCGAGGTTAAGCACGGTTACCAATTTTCACCTTGCCATTGGTAGCAAACCAAAGGGCTTCTGAACGACGACGACCGATTAGAATCGGGCCATCATCGTAGAACAAGAAGTTCTTCCAATGCTTCTTGAAAATCGCCCATTTGGTTTCAAGAACATTGTACTTTTCGTAACAAAAATAAACAGTTACGTCATCTTGCCAATCAATAAAGTTAAGAATCTCTTCTGGCATTTCAGGCTCATCCGCTTCCCAATGCGCCATCCAACTGATCTCTTCATTCCAGTTCGATGCTTTGCTTGGCCAGTCTTGCGAGCTCAGTCGTTCTGCGTCTGGGCTTTGAGGGCTCACGTTCTCTTTCCAGAACTGAGATGCTCTCGCCTGTGTCATTGGCTTAATCTTTTCCAAGTCCTCTGCCGGAAGCGGCATTGACTGGTGTGTGAAAATCCATTTTCTTTGGTATTCGTCCAAAGTTGTGTATGACATCAAAATTCCTCAAATATCTGCTCAGGCTGATGGATTTACCATGCCTATCTGTTCTTTTTGATGCAGTGACGGTTTCATTTTATCTATGTCGTCACTGCCTCTAAATCTGTATTTACGCTTAATTGGTACTTACGCCTAATGACTATTGATCTCTATACAGCGCGTCTATCTTCCCAGTTTGGGTTAACTAATGCCGTCAGTATATGGTCTTCCCATTTACCGTTAATCTGTAGGTAGTCTTTAGCAAAACCTTCTCGGACAAAACCAAGATGTTCTAATACACCAGCACTGCGTTCGTTGTGAGGCATGTAGCCCGCCATTAAGCGGTGCATGTTCTGCACATCAAACATGTAGTCTTTGGCCATGCTCAAACCTCTGCGCATGTAACCGTGGCCTTGTGCACTTTGCGCCAATGAGTAACCGACATTACAAGCGTAGAACGGGAAACGCGACAAATTACTGAACGATATGGTGCCTAACATTTCATTAGAGTCAGCGTTAATCAGTAAACAGTAATAGCCTAGCCCCATTTTATGAAGCTCGTTTAACTTAATCAGTCGCTGCGCCCAACTCGCTCTATCAAAGAACGCATCTTCGCGTATCGGCTCCCAAGGTTTCAGGTACTCTCTGTTAACCTGAAAGTACTCGCTGATCATGCCAGCGTCATCGATTTCAGCCGTGCGTAAAATCAGACTACCATCATGCTTATAAATGCGCTCTGGTGTACTCAAATCTTCCATAATCTTGTTCTTATTCGATCAGTTCTTTCTGATACCGTAATCACGAAGCTTATTCGCAATTGAGGTATGAGATACATTCAAACGTTTTGCTAGCTTACGGCTTGATGGGAAAGACTGATAAAGCTTCTCTAGAATCTGAGATTCATAGTCTTTCATGATTTCATCGAGCGAACCATCTAAGCTCAGGTTCGCCATTCCTGCCGTCATTGTTTCAAGCTGTGGCAAGTGGAATTGCTCAACCGTTAGCGTGTCTGAATCCAACTCTGTCAGTGCGCGTAGAACCATGTTGTCTAACTGACGAATGTTGCCCGGCCATTGGTAATTACCAAGCTGGTCGACTAACTCTTGAGTCAGTTTTGGTTTTAACATACCTAACTGCTGCGCGTACTTTGCAACGAACAGTTCCAACAGTGGCGCTACGTCGTTTGAGCGTTCACGCAATGCAGGGATAGACAGAGTCAGTACATTCAAGCGGTAAAACAAATCTTCACGGAACGAACCCGAGTCGGCTAATTCAGAAAGACGGTGGCGCGTTGATGCAATAATACGAACATCCGCGTGCATCTCTTCTTCTTCACCAACACGACGGAATGAACCATCTTGGAGGAAACGCAGCAGCTTGATTTGAAGATGCGGGCTCATCTCGCCAATTTCATCTAAAAATACCGTACCGCCATTCGCTTGCTCGAAAATGCCTTTATGACCTTGCTCATGGTTGAATGAACCCGGCGCATGACCAAACAATTCCGTTTCCGCTACGTCATCAGGCATCGATGCACAGCTTAGAATCAAGAATGGGAAAGACGATCGATTTGAACGGTTATGACACGCTTTCGCCAGCATCTCTTTACCCGTACCTGTATCGCCTTCAATTAATAGAGGCTGATCCAGCATAGCCAATTTCTTAGCTTGGCTGATCAAGGCTTTATGGCGATTAGAGACACCAACAAAGTGTTCAAAACCCAGGTTGTTCTGTTCTGGGATTGAATCTGGCGAGTTCATCTCTTGATTACAAGAACGAATCGTCATTACTGCGCTTGCCAGTACCGCTTCGTTGACATCACCACCAAGGTAAATCGGCAGGATCTCAATAGAGAAATCTAAGCCATCCAACACGACAACTTCACGATGGCGCGTTACATCGCCTTCGATCCAACGAGCAAAGTTAAAACTAGGAACAAACGTCGCGAGCGGTTCACCGATGACTTCATCTTCTTGTTTGTTGAAGAGGCTCAATGCGGCGTGGTTAGCCATATCGACTGAGCCTTTAAGGTCAATCGCAATCACAGGATCAGGTAGGTTTGCCAGCAGAGCAATCAGCTCTGTGTTATGCCTTTCGCTTGGCATAAATTGGATTTTACGTACATCCTTCACACCTGAAATTCGGCGAATTTCAGCCATAAGTTCACTAAAAGCATCAAAATCAATATCAGGGCAGTTTAGATAAATAATACCTTTAACATCAATTTCGATTCCTCTTAAATCAATGCTTTTTGAGGCCAAGATATCGAGCAACTCACGCGTTAAGCCGAGTCTGTCTTCACACAATACTTCAAGACGCACAAATAGTCCTATTATAGGTGTCAGGATAAGTTGACAGTAGTGTGGATTAAGCTCTGAGTTCAGTCAAGAAGAAGAGTTATCATATATCTATTCAATTTTTAGATATCAACACCTTAGAAAGATCTAAAACCATTCACCACACTTATCAACATTTCCAACCGTAACACCTCGCAACATTCCCTTACTTTATAAATGGTTATTTTATGGAACTAAAGTCAAATCACCCATAGCCTATATTGTTCCGTATAAAAACATCGGCTTAAATATGAAATACTCTAAACTATTCCTCACAATAATCAGTACCTTCTCTGCGTCTAGTTTTGCAATGACTTCTTTCGATACAAGAAGTGTTGGCATGGGCAGCACTGGAGCTGCGTCAGCCTCTTACCTAACATCCAGTTTTCATAATCCTGCTTTAGCGGCTCGTTATAAAGAAGGAGATAACTTTGGGTTAATTCTTCCCGTTCTCGGAGCAAGGGTTCATGATGCAGATGACATGATCGACAAGTTGGATCACTTCCAAGATATTGATGATCGATTGCAATTTGATCCCGGGAATGAAGAACTATTAGAGGAATGGCGCAAAGCTTTAAAACAACTAGATAACGGAAACTTAAACGTAGAAGCTAATCTAGGTACAGTATTCGCTATTCCAAATAAACACCTGAGCACCAACTTCTTCATTAAATCTCAAGTAGCCACCATTGCTAGATTCAATGTGAATGATGATGACTTACAAAATGATAACCCTACAGATTCAGAACTGCTCTCAAGTGGTCAAGCGGTTGGTATAGCAATTGTTGATGTAGGTTTTACTTTTGCTGATACATTTACTTTTCAAGAACACGATTTTATGTTGGGTATTTCACCCAAATACCAACGAATTTATGGTCTGAACTACGTTGAAACACTGGATGATTTAGATGACGACTTTGATATTGAAGAGGATTACGTAGAAAAATCCGCATTCAACATAGATTTTGGTGCTGCTTATGAATGGGGAGATAACACCATTATTGGGTTGTCTGCTAAGAACCTCCTGTCACAAAAGCTAAAAACTAAAACTCACATGGGACAAAAAGCAACGGTACTTGTTGAACCAGAATATGTATTAGGTATTTCCTATGATAAATCGTGGTACAACCTTACAGCGGATATTGATTTAAACGCCGTCAAGCACTTTAAAGAGTACGACTACAAAACTCAGTATGCAAAAGTGGGCGCTGAGCTTGATGCATTCAGTTGG
Source organism: Vibrio sp. 10N.286.52.F8 (assembly GCF_041468745.1). Taxonomy (NCBI): domain Bacteria; kingdom Pseudomonadati; phylum Pseudomonadota; class Gammaproteobacteria; order Vibrionales; family Vibrionaceae; genus Vibrio; species Vibrio sp. 10N.286.52.F8. Next base: position 94,273 of record NZ_JBFRJF010000008.1, on the reverse strand, counting down.
GCTCAACTTCGTTTAGGCTATATGCATAGTTTAACTAACTATGCAGATGACCTAGCCACTGTAGGCTTAGGCTTTAAACCATTCGGTATCTTTGGATTCGATTTAGCGGCACAAGCAGGCAAAGATAATAACTACGGGGCTTCTGCTCAGCTCATCATGCATTTTTAGTCTCTGCCAAAAGAACAATTTAAATAAACCGCACCCATTTTGTGGGTGCGGTATTGTTATTTGAGAGTGATACGCTTTATTTCAGATAGGACGGCTTTGCGGAGGTCTGCCAGTTTTACTTTTCGTTCGTTATGCCAAGGCATAGGACGCAGCAATGTCATGGCTTTTAAGCCCAGTCTTGCAGTAAGGATACCGACACCTAGCCCCTGCCCTGCTCGAGCTGAGACTTTGCCTGCAAGATCCATCGAGACGAGATCCATACTTGCATCAATCGCGAGCTCACTTGCTCCTGCAGCGGCCATGTTGATTAACACCAGTTTAAATAGCTTAATGCGAGACCAGTAGCCAAGCTCAATGCCATACACATCAGCAAGCTTGTCTATCATGGTGAAATTTCGCCAAGCCACCAACAACATATCAGCCGCCGCCAATGGACTCACCGCGACCAAAGCCGCCGATTCGGTCGAAAACTTAGTGACGATTTGAGTCGCTACTTTGTCTTGTTGACTCACGACTAACGCATCGTACATATCCAACACTTCTGCATCACTGTGTGCAGGGTTAATGCTGTTTCGCCACTTATCGTACGAAGGAGACTCAGCGATAATGCCGCCTTGCTTGGCGATGTTTTCACAGAACGCTTTGCCCTTGCCGACACTTTGACTTTGGAGTAGCGCTTCACTCTGCTCTTGCACACTAAAGTGATCTTTAAGTGAACGCAGTTTCCACAGCTCTTTGCCTATTGCGCCTAAACCCAATGAAGCAATGGCAGCAATGAAGCCTGCCCAACCTAACGCCAGCCAGTCAGCCGATTGAATCGCGGTAATGACCGAATCAATTGCCTGCCATCCAACTAGGCCAGAGAAAGCGACCAATAAACCCGTTCCAAACCACTTCTTCTTTTTGCTCGGTCGAATCACTTGTTCCAATTGCTGCTCAGCTTCACCATCAAGATCAGCTTTCACTTGCGGTGCGACAGGGACAAATTTCTCTTGCTCTGTGAACAGTTGTTGAGCGCCTAAATCCGGGCCAACGTCACTCTTGTCTTGCTCATCAAAAGAGGTCTTCAACGGTTCATTAAAGACCTGCTTTGTTTTTAATTCACTCATTTTGATTGCCTCAATTACTTCAACTTGTCGCCAATGAGATACTCTAAAACCTTGTCGACTCTTAGATGTTGGCAAGGCTCATCGGAATGTTGCTCCATCGGTCTAAAGCTCGTGAAATCAAACTGGTTGGTTTCCCAATACTGTTTATTAGGCAACTTACGCGGCACCTCTCCCGGATACATGGTTTGAGGGACATTATCCAAAGTCACACCTTGCAACGCCGGAACATTGTCTGAACCCGACGAGATATAACCCGCGCTGGTCGCTTGAATAGACGCGATACTCATACAACTCATGTCGATGTGTTCAAACGCCGCCTGCTGCCAAGCTGGATGCACCATCTGTTGTAACAGTGACACCAAGTTCGGATGTTGATCCGGTGTCACGTGATCAGCTTTTGTGGCTGCAAACAAGATCTTGTCGATCTTCGGCGCGAATAAACGTCTTAAGATATTGCTTCGACCGTACTTAAAGCTCTTAAGTAACTGTTCTAACGCGCCACGCATGTCCATGAAAGAGTCATAGCCCGCATTAAGTGGCTGTAAGCAATCCACTAGCACGATTTGTCTGTCGAACGTCGCGAAGTGATTCTTGTAGAACGCTTTGACGACCTTCTGTTGATACTCTTCATAACGCGCTTTAAGTACCGCATAGTTACTTGTTTTTGAGAACTTACCCTCAGGTGCGATGCACGGGAAGAATTGCAACACAGGCGCGCCTTCAAGCTCACCGGGTAATACGAATCGACCCGGTTGTACCCAATGCAGCCCGTTACTTTTACAAGTATGAAGGTACTGAGTGTAGCTATCGGCAATCGCGACCAGTTTCTTTTCGTCCGCTTCTGCTAGCAAATCGATATCACCACGCATGGCGTTCCACTGTTGCGAGTAAGTTTCTCTGTCGCCTTTCAATGCGGCAAACTGAGATTGGCTCCAGGTATCGAAGTCCATATCCAGTAACGGCAAATCAAGCAGCCATTCACCTGGATAATCGACAATATCGAGATAAAGGGTGCTGTTTTTACTCAGTAGCTTTTTCGCGCCCTTCGCAGGCTTATATTTGATTGCTAGACGAATCTCACTGACATCACGCGTTGGCACTGGCCATTCTGGTGGCTGTGCATTCAACGACTCCATCGCTTCATCATAAGAGAAGCGTGGAATCATCATGTTGTGTTGCGGGATACGCTTTGCGCCAATAATTCTTCCATCTCTCGCCGATGCAAGCAGTGGCAAGTTTTTGTGGGTAGACGTATGAAGAAGCTGATTAACCAGCGAAGTAATGAATGCTGTCTTACCCGCACGAGAGAGCCCCGTGACCGCTACTCGAATATGAGAATCCGTTCCTCTGCTTATAAAGTCACTCATTTCTTGAGTTAGGTGTTTCATTTGAACGACTCCGTGATAGTTAGGCTAGCTGGTTATGATAATAGAAAGGCTAGCTGGTTATGATAATAGAAAGGCAAGCCTATGTTCTTTCCCCGTTGGGATAATATGTATGCTTTTGCTTATGTTGATGAGTATGCAATACACATTCTTAATGCTAGATGAATAAAAGCCCCTGACTACATTCATAATCAGGGGCTTTAGAATTTTTGCACAATATCCGACGTCTAATCGTCTTCAATCAACTTGTAGATAACAAACAGTGCAATCTCTGCAATTAGCCAAAGCGCACATGTAATCGTCACGTATTTATTATCAAAGATACTGATCCCTTTCAAGATCAGGTCGTAGCCAACAAAAGCACCAATCACCACTGCCAAGATAATCTGTAGGATCTGAATAAAACGAGGCATTCCTCTCTCCTATGTTCTTATATCAAACTATGTGTTTATCACTATATCATTGATAATAAGACAAAAGTGCAGATAATGCTGCACTTTTGTCTTTAACTTTCTGTCAAAAATTGCAATTCAAACGCTGAAGTTAGCGACAATTACGATTTTTTGGCGTCGATTAATTACGCTTTCTCAGCTTCAGCAATCTTCACTTTCCACGTGTCAGGGCCGATCTGGTGTGCGTTCACGCCGTTAGAGTCAACCGCTACCGTTACAGGCATATCTTCAACTTCAAACTCGTAAATCGCTTCCATACCGAGATCTTCAAACGCAACAACGCGTGCTTTTTTAATTGCTTTTGCGACTAAATAAGCTGCACCACCAACCGCCATTAGGTAAACCGCTTTGTGCTCTTTGATTGATTCAACCGTTGCAGGGCCACGCTCTGCTTTACCAATCATGCCCATAATGCCGGTTTCTTCTAGCATCATGTCGGTGAACTTATCCATACGAGTAGAGGTTGTTGGGCCAGCAGGACCAACCGCTTCATCGCGTACCGCATCAACAGGACCAACGTAGTAAATAAACTTACCTTTCAAGTCGACGCCTTCAGGTAAACCTTCACCACTTTCAAGCATGCCTTGAATACGCTTATGCGCTGCATCACGACCGGTTAAGATCTTGCCTGATAGAAGAACCGTTTCGCCAGTCTTCCACTCTTGAACGTCTTCTTTAGTAATTTCATCTAGGTTAACACGGCGTGTATTTGCGCCGGCTTCCCAAGTAATATCAGGCCACTCTTCTAACTTAGGTGGTGTTAGCTCTGCAGGGCCACTGCCGTCTAATGTGAAATGTACGTGACGTGTTGCTGCACAGTTTGGGATCAAGCAAACAGGCTTAGAGGCTGCGTGCGTTGGCGCTGTTTTGATTTTAACGTCAACCACAGTCGTTAGACCGCCAAGACCTTGTGCACCAATACCAAGCTTGTTTACACGGTTGAAGATGTCTAAACGAAGCTCTTCTTCTGCGTTCTCTGGACCTTTGTCGATAAGATCTTGAATATCGATGTGTTCCATCAGAGATTCTTTCGCTAGTACTGCTGCTTTCTCAGCCGTACCGCCGATGCCTATACCAAGCATGCCCGGTGGACACCAGCCCGCGCCCATTGTTGGTAGCGTCTTCTCTACCCATTCTGCAATATCATCAGAAGGGTTCAGCATAACCATCTTGGTTTTGTTCTCAGAACCGCCGCCCTTAGCCGCGATTTGAATTTCAACTTTGTTGCCTGGAATCATATTAATGTGGACAACCGCTGGTGTGTTGTCTTTGGTATTAATACGCTTACCTGCAGGGTCCATTAGGACAGATGCACGCAATGGGTTATCTGGGTTGTTGTAAGCTTGACGAACGCCTTCATCAACCATCTGTTGTACTGTTTGATCCGTTTCCCACCTAACATCCATACCGATGTTCACGAAACAAGTAACAATACCCGTATCCTGACAAATTGGACGATGGCCTTCCGCAGACATGCGCGAGTTGATAAGAATCTGAGCGATCGCATCTTTAGCTGCTTGGCTCTCTTCTTTCTCGTACGCTTTTTCTAGGGCTTGGACAAAGTCTAAAGGGTGATAATAAGAAATGTACTGAAGTGCGTCAGCGACACTGCTGATCACATCTTGCTTACGAATAACCGTCATTGCATGCCTCTTTATTGTTCTGGTTCCATGTGGGTTCACAGTTTGACTATATGTGCCAAATCGAATTAGGTGGTTTAGCTTTTTATTGTGTTGAGCTGTATTTAGTTGCTTTAGCAATCGCTTGCATAGCTTTAAACTAAACCACTTGGATTACTCCGTTCTAATCAAGAACCCATTTTATTTTCAATTTATGATACTCTTGCTTCCTCTCACACGCCATGCAGTGATCGAACTCTTTGTCACAAATTAAACAAATGAATAACAACGAATTTCGCTCTATCCAAATCAAGCCGCTTGAATATCAATCAACTTTAGCTAAACAGCTGTTTTCCCATATTGAAAACCTGCCGTGGGCAATGCTATTACGCTCCGCTTCAGAAAGCCACGTTGATAGTCGATACGATATTTTGGTTGCTCAACCCATCGCCACCTTCGAGACAATCGGTGCAGAAACGACCGTTAATGTTAATGAGACGTGCGAGGTTTCAGACTCTGATCCTTTCGAACTACTCGACCAATATCAGCAACAATTATTGCCTGCGACTAAAGAGCACACTCAGTTGCCATTCGTTGGCGGCGCTTTAGGCTATTTTAGCTATGATTTAGGGCGCAGAGTCGAGACACTTCCATCACTCGCAAAGCGTGATATTGAAGCACCTGACATGGCAGTTGGCTTGTATGAATGGGCTGTTATCGTTGACCACCAATTGAAAACGGCGTGTATTGTCGGTAGCAATATCGATGAACATCATGATTGGCTAATGCAGCAGATGGCTCAATCACACCTATCACATGCGCCCTTTGGGTTAACCACACCGTGGCAATCCAATATGAGCGAAGAGAGCTACGCCACTAAGTTCGATAGTGTTCAAGAGTACCTGTTATCCGGGGACTGCTATCAGATTAACTTAGCTCAGCGCTTCAATGCCCAATACCAAGGTAGTGAATGGCTGGCTTATGACAAGTTAGAACAGTACAACTCAGCGCCCTTTTCGGGTTTTATCCGTTTGGCCGACTGCGCAATCATCAGTGTTTCGCCAGAGCGTTTCTTAGAACTCAAAGACAACGTCATTGAAACCAAGCCAATCAAAGGCACACGACCTCGTTCTGAGGACCCGATGATTGATAATGCCAACGCGCAAGACCTAGCAAGCGCCGATAAAGATCAGGCGGAAAACTTGATGATCGTCGACCTACTTCGTAATGACATTGGCCGAGTAGCAAAACCGGGCACAGTGCATGTACCAAAGCTCTTCGATATTGAAAGCTTCCCTGCCGTGCACCACTTAGTGAGCACGATACGAGCGGACCTTGATGACCAATACTCTGCAACTGACCTTCTGAGAGCCTGTTTCCCTGGAGGCTCGATTACTGGCGCACCAAAAGTTCGCGCGATGCAGATCATTGAAGAGTTAGAACCGCATCGACGTTCAGCGTACTGCGGCAGTATTGGCTACATCAGCCGAAATGGCAGAATGGATACCAGTATTACCATTCGTACATTAGTCGCCGAGAACAACACGCTTTATGCTTGGGCTGGCGGTGGTGTGGTATTTGATAGTGATTGTGCTTCTGAATACCAAGAAACACTGGATAAGCTGAGTCGAATTCTACCGGTACTTGAAGATTGCTAAACCTAGTGTCATTAACTGCGAGTTCCGCGACTTAATGACGAGTTCCGTAGCTTAACGGCTAGCAAAAGTTCGATATAAAAAGAAACCGAAGGATCGTAAGATCACTTCGGTTTTTTAGTCTGTAAGTTAGAGTACATAACTCACAACGCTTTATTCGCGTGTTTAAGCGACCTTCACCGCTGAGACACCCCACTTCTTGAGCATCTCTTTCAGATCGTTGGCGGTGTAAGGCTTACTCAAAATGTCATCCATTCCACACTGAATACAACGTTCGCGTTCTTCCAATGTCGTTCCGGCGGTCAGTGCCACAATAGATTTAACGTAACCCTTCTCTCTTAGCTTCTCTGTTGCTTCAAACCCGTCCATAACAGGCATTCTGCAATCCATGAATACAATGTCGTATTCGTTGTCTGACGCGAGCTCAAACCCTTCGACACCATTACTTGCAATAGCTGGTTCAATCTCATGTTTACGGAGCATCTGTTGGATGATGATCTGGTTCATCTTAATATCATCAACCACCAGCACTTTAAGTAGTGACAATTCCGCCTCATACTCAAAGCCCTTGGCGACACTATCACTCTCTGCCGGAACATCGACAACTTGAAGAGGAATCGAGATGGTAAACGTCGTGCCTGAACCAACGACACTGGTCACCCCAATATCACCATTCATCAGAGCCACCAGTTTGCGACAAATCGCTAACCCAAGTCCTGTACCCTCATAGTTCCGACTACTTGAGTTATCTGCCTGCGTAAAAGGTTCAAACAGCGTCTTATGCGCCGATTCAGCGATTCCGACTCCGGTATCTTCTACAGAGAAAACAAATTGGTTTTTGTCCCACTCAATATCAACATTCACATGCCCTTCTTCTGTAAATTTAATCGCATTACCTATTAAGTTCACAAACAGTTGTGTGATGCGCTCTAAATCGCCTTGGAAATGGGAGGGAACGTTTGACGTAACACTGATATTGAATTCGAGCTGCTTCTCAATTGCTCGATTGACGAAGATGCTTTCAATCGTGTTTCTCAAATCACGTAGGGCAAATTTCTTTGGAATAAGCTCCAACATCCCTGCATTGATTTTGCTGTAATCCAATAGATCATTAATGATGGTTCGGAGAAACTCTCCAGATTGGCTCAGGTTGTTCACTATCTCACGCTGAGAGCTATTCAGTTCGGTATCACTGATCAACTCGGCACTGCCTAGTAAGCCATTAAGTGGAGTTCTTAACTCATGATTAATCATGGCCACAAAATCACGCGTTGCCCTTTCGGACTCTTCCGCTCGTTTACGTGATTCAATATTTCGGTTGATTGCTAGTTGATGGGTTAAGGCACTGCAGATAAGGTCCGTGACCAACAACAGTTGGCTTTGGATAAACTCGTAGTCTTGGTCTAACAACCTGACTCTGACGATTAACGCACCAACTATGACTTTTTCAACCTCTAAGGGCACGGTCAGTAGGTTGTCTTGCCAATGAGGTTCTTGAATGTCTTGCTCTAACACCTCGACAGTCTCATCGCCATAATCATAGGTCTGTAACTGAGGGATGAGCTTGGGAGGTAGAATCAAACGACTGGCTTCGATTAAGTAGCTGTTAGTCACGTTGGTCGTTAATTCAGATAGCATGACATCATCGAGATCATTTCTTAGAAACGCGCGCCCAAAATCAATCAACAGGTTGTCGATTTGTTCTTGGAATTCAATGCGGCGTATATTCGCGTTGGAGCGTTTTTCTAACTGACGCAAAGCAAGCTCAAGCTGTTGGTTAGCCTCGAACAGTTCGAGGCTCTTCTGTTCCAACAATCCTTCAGCCGCTTTCCTTGCCGCGATTTGACGCTTAAGCTTCTTCTCTAGGGCAGATGCCAGATCCATATTACTTTTCTACTTTGAGATTAAACCTAACCACGCTTTGGTCATCATTTTGTGGCGTCATCTCCACCGCGATAGATTCACCGTGGTATTCAGCACATCCTTCAATAAGCCCTAAGCAAACATGAGACATACACCTTGCGCTTTTGTAGTCAAAAACAAGTTGTGCTTCGGTCGTGGTGATAAAACTGAATTCAGGTGGCTCAGCATCTGGATAGAGCTTCTTCACTTCAACATGAATGTAACGCTCTACGTGCTGAATAAATTGAAAGGTGGTATTGCTGTGAGCAAGGCTCGCTTTATTCGGTAATGAGGCCAGTAAGTTCTTAAATACAGACTGCCCAAACACGCGTTGCAAGCTTGCCGCATCAATATCGGTTTTCTTACTCAAGTTGATAATCAACCTGACAAGGTCTTTGTGGTCGTAACTGCCGACCGACGTATAGATCCCTTCATCTTCTGACATTTCTAGAACTTCTTCCAAAAGCTCTAGCCCAAACTTGTCTTCAACAAGCTCTAAAAATTCGGTGAATATGATTCCTTTCATCTCATACCTTTTCTTCTATTTCTTTTTAGAATGGTCCACTAAGTTATTGTTATCAAATTCTTAAACAAAAAATCTACGTTTCGTCACCCAATTTTATGACATCGATAACGCTTACTCGCCTGTATGCACATATTGAATATAGCAAAAATCGTCATTTTGAGGAGATTCATCGGTAAACAGCCCCTCATGACGCCCAATTAATAGCTAAAAGAGGGAAAGTGAATGAAGAAAAACTCGATATTGGTAATCAACCCACGGTTATGTCTATACTTAAAATCATAATAATCAATATATTGGCTTGATATGAATAAAGAAAACTTCCTTCAGCAATTCCAACTTAACCCTACCGTTGGCTATCATCCTGAGTCAGTAGAGCGTGTTTCGCACATCAGTGGCGAGCAATTACGTAAAGCGGCAGTGGTGGTAGGTTTAGTTGAAAGAGAAGATGGTTTACATGTCATTTTTACTAAAAGAGCGGCTCATTTAAAGCATCACCCCGGCCAAGTCAGCTTTCCTGGTGGTAAACACGAACTTTCTGACCCTTCTATGCAATTCACTGCACTCAGAGAGCTCCATGAGGAGGTGGGAATTCGATCGGATCAAGTTAAAATTATTGGGCAATTACCTGCATTGAGTACTATTAGTAAATTTTCTGTGACGCCGATTGTTGCCATGGTCGATCCTGACTATAAAGCCATCATCGATGAGAACGAAGTTGCCTCAATTTTTGAGGTGCCCGCTACCTATGTTTTAGACCAAGCCAAGTTACACAGCCACACTGTTAACTTTAAACAAATCAAGCATCGAGTTTTTGCGATGCCTTTCCAAGAGCACCTAATTTGGGGCGTTACGGCGCAAATCATCCATTCACTGCAGCAACATGTAGTGCAATAAATTACATAGCAACTACGTTTTGTTTAATCTCTGTTAACAAAATCCAGACTTTCTATGGAACAGATTTATTAATGCAATTTTACGCAAACGTTTCCCTGGTATAAATCTATACAACCCCGCCTTTCGCATAAATAAAAGTAATACCAAGCATAAACATAAATCACCTGTGGCACGCTATTTTCGTGATCAAAAATCCGTTTTTCGCATATCATGTGACACGCCGTTTCATTACATGATTTAGATCTATTTTTTGCAGAAGAAAATTCTGCAGAATTAGCCCCGACTTATTTCCTGTTCCCAAAAAATGAGTAATTTAACATGAACACAACAACTTCTTCGGCAAATGCCGTTAAAGATTCAAGCAAGTTTAACTATAAAGATTTTACCTGGTGTTTATCACTATTCGGTACAGCAGTTGGTGCTGGCGTACTATTCCTTCCAATCAAAGCTGGTGCGGGTGGTTTTTGGCCATTAGTTATCCTAGCTCTAATTGCGGCACCAATGACTTGGTTCGCACACAAATCTCTAGCTCGTTTCGTACTGTCTGCTAAAAACCCTGAAGCTGACATTACAGATACAGTAGAAGAACACTTCGGTAAGACTGGCGCAAACCTTATTACTTTCGCTTACTTTTTCGCTATCTACCCAATCGTTCTGATTTACGGTGTTGGTATCACAAACACTGTTGATTCTTTCCTAGTAAACCAAATGGGTATGGAATCTATTCCTCGTCCTCTTCTTTCTGGTGCACTTATCCTTGCTATGACTACAGGTGTTGTATTCGGTAAAGATCTGATGCTGAAAGCGACTTCAGCAATGGTTTACCCACTAGTATTCATCCTACTAGCACTGTCTTTCTACCTAGTTCCGGATTGGAACACTTCAATGATGGAAGTAACACCTGAATGGTCAACAATGCCTTCTGTTATCTGGCTTGCAATTCCAATCATCGTGTTCTCTTTCAACCACAGCCCAATCATTTCACAGTTCTCTAAAGAGCAACGTCGTGTATACGGTGAAAACGCAGTTAAGAAAACTGACGCGATCACTGGCGGCGCAGCAATGATGCTGATGGGTTTTGTAATGTTCTTCGTATTCTCTGTAGTTCTTTCTCTATCTCCAGAGCAACTAGCAACAGCACAAGCACAGAACATCTCTGTTCTTTCTTACCTAGCAAACGTACATGAGTCTCCACTTATCTCTTACATGGGTCCTCTAGTAGCGTTCGCAGCGATTACTTCTAGCTACTTCGGTCACTTCCTAGGTGCTCACGAAGGTCTTGTTGGTCTAATCAAGTCTCGCTCTGGTTCTTCAATCTCTAAGATTGAAAAAGCATCTCTAGCGTTCATCGTTGTTACAACTTGGATTGTTGCGGTAGTTAACCCAAGTATCCTAGGTATGATTGAAACAATGGGTGCTCCAATGATTGCAGCTATCCTGTTCCTAATGCCTGTGTTCGCGATGCAGAAAGTACCAGCTATGGCTAAGTACAAAACTTCAGCACCTGTGCAAATCTTTACAGCTTTATGTGGTCTAGCGGCTATTAGTTCTGTAATCTACGGCGCTCTTTAATCTCAAGCCCTTTTTATAAGATGGCATCCATCTTATATCGCGAGATTAGACAAAAAATATAATGATAATAAATGAGCCTCCCTACTCCCCTTGGGAGGCTCTCTTTTTGAGGTAATCGCTATGATTAGTGTATTTGATATCTATAAAATCGGTGTTGGTCCATCGAGCTCACACACAGTTGGACCAATGAAAGCGGGTAAAGAATTTATTGATGACCTACGTTCAATGGGAAAATTGCGCGACATCACTAAAATCACCGTGGACGTATATGGATCACTATCACTGACAGGGAAAGGTCACCACACAGATATCGCAATCATCATGGGTCTTGCTGGCAATACTCCTGAGCGTGTTGATATCGATTCTATTGCTGGCTTCATTGCTCGCGTAGAAGAAACTGAGCGCCTTCCTGTTGGCATGCACTGTCATACAGTATCGTTCCCACGCGATGGCGGTATGAACTTCCACACTAGCAACCTTTCTCTACACGAGAACGGCATGAGCATTCATGCATGGGTTGGTGACGAAGTTGCATACTCAAAAACGTACTACTCAATTGGTGGCGGTTTCATCGTTGACGAAGAGAACTTCGGCAAAGAAGAAGAAAACCCAATCAAAGCACCTTACGAATTCACAACAGCTGAAGAGCTGGTTAATCAGTGCAAAGAAAGCGGTCTTTCTATCAGTACACTGGTTATGAAAAACCAAGCAGCGTTCCACTCAGACGAAGAGTCTCGCACTTACTTCGCTAACATCTGGAAAACTATGCGTGAGTGTATGGATCGCGGTATGAATACTGAAGGTATCCTGCCTGGTCCACTACGTGTTCCTCGCCGTGCAGCAGCACTTCGCCAACAGCTAATGACTTCAGAAAAAACAACCAATGATCCAATGTCGGTTGTTGACTGGGTAAACATGTTTGCTTTCGCAGTAAACGAAGAAAATGCAGCTGGCGGCCGTGTAGTAACGGCACCAACAAACGGCGCATGTGGCATCATCCCTGCTGTATTGGCTTACTACGATAAGTTCATCCAAACAGTGACAGAGAAAGATTACATCCGTTACTTCGCAGCTTCTGGCGCGATCGGTGGTCTTTACAAGCGTAACGCTTCAATCTCTGGTGCTGAAGTTGGCTGTCAGGGTGAAGTTGGTGTGGCATGCTCTATGGCTGCTGCTGGTCTTGCTGAGCTTATGGGTGGTAGCCCTGAGCAAGTATGTATGGCTGCAGAAATCGGCATGGAGCACAACCTAGGTCTAACATGTGACCCAGTTGCTGGCCAAGTACAAGTACCATGTATCGAGCGTAACGGTATTGCTGCAGTTAAAGCAATCAACTCGACTCGTATGGCACTTCGTCGTTCTTCTGCTCCTACTGTTTCTCTAGATAAAGTTATCGAAACAATGCTAGAAACAGGTAAAGACATGAACGCTAAATACCGTGAGACATCTCAAGGTGGTTTGGCTGTTAAGGTTGTTTGTTAATCATTCTGAATTAATAAACCGATAATAAAAAAGGAACGCCGCGGCGTTCCTTTTTTGTATCTGAAGCTTTTGGAGCTAAAGCTTGGTGACTGATTGATTCAACCGACCAAATTGTTTTGTTAAATCACTTGCGAGATAAGCAGGAAGCAACCAAACAGCAGTGAGAACAACATCATTGCGCTGCCACCTTCTGCTCGGTATCGGTCATCAGCAACTTTCATGAAACGCTGTTTGTGGACCATAACCAGAGGAACAAACACCGCTAGGAACACCAAGATGATACCTGCGTAATTCAGTACTTGTAGGAACTTGTCTGCCGCAAGCAATGAACCAGCCAACGGCAAGATAAAGCTGATGCAGTACGTTACCGCTGTATTTTGGTTGAACATGTCTTTGTTCTGGTTGAACAACGCCATCGCCACACCAAAGAAAGAGGTCAACAACGCCAAGCCCGTGAAGGTAGACAGAACGTTACCCACCCAAGGAGACTGAGCCTCAAACGCCGCCATCAAATCTGATACGTTCTCAAAGCTTCTGAATTGATCTTCACTCAAGTTGCCCACTACCGCAAACAACCAACACAAGTAACACACTAATGGGATCAGAGAACCGATGATCACCATGTTACGCAGCTGTTTATCTGTCGCTTCGTGGTTGTAAGAAACCAAGGTTGGAATCACCACCATAAAGCCAAAGCTCGTAAACAGGATGGCACTGGTTTTGATTAGATCAACGTGGTCATGGCTGGTTACCTGCATCAAGTTTTCTTGAGTCATGCTCGGCGCTAAGAACGCCATGGTGGCAAACAAACTAGCAAGCATCACGAAGAACAATGCTCGATTGAGCTTATCAATCACACCAGTACCACTTGCGACTACTGCGCCAGCAAGCAAGGTAAACACGGTTTGGCTGGTAGTCGCGGTAATTTCGACGCCAAAGTTAGACAGTAACTTACTCAGCAAGTCACCTGCGCCCAGAATGTAAGCCATTAATAGGCAAATCAACAACGCGTATAGCAAGCCGTTGGTAAGCAACTGACCTTGTTTACCCAAGGTTTTTCGGGCAATAGAGTTTAATCCTAGACCGCCCCCCGCTTTGATGGTCGCTTCTAGAAGTAGTAATGCTGCGTAAGTCGTACCGAAGCAGATCAGTACCATAAGCAGTGTGCCGTAAAGCAATCCGAATTGAGCTAATACCATTGGGATCGCAAGCATACCAGCACCGAGAGCGGTACCAGCGATAATTAGGGAGCTACCCATCATTTTAATATTCATTGTTTTTAACTTATTTGTTTAGTTTTTATAGATGTGAGTCTTCGTTCATCGAGCGGATGACAAAGGAGTTCAGATAGAAATAAAGTTATAAAACGAATAACAATAGGAGCGATAAGCGGTAAAGAAGCGTGCAGAGACGTTGTCGAACAGGGCGTTCAAAGGGGAGCTTGTCTTAAAAGAGGTAAAACGAGAAGCGTGAGTAAGCATTAACTGATGTGGTGAACCTTCCGTAGGTTCAATAATCGGTGATGTAATCTTGAATTTCATGTATGTGTCCAATAAGTCACATTCCATAGTATTTGAAGCAGCGTATCCGTTGCTGCCCTGCCTCTATCATAGAGGTCTTTTCATCTTATCGAATGAGCCTCGAAACACAACGCTATAACCACAATTTTTGCTATTAAATTGAACAAAACAACCATTTGGATATAAATCGACCACTAAGTCGTCTAAAACAATAGTCTTTATTGATAAAAGACAAGCGGACAAATACATCGAGCTAATTAACAACCTAGGCTTTTCTAATTATCAGCACAATCAAAACAAGATGCTGCACTTCAATTTTCCCAAAACAACAGTCTGTTTTAAGAACAGCGAGGAGCTTGAAGCGCGTTCCATTTCAACACTAGGTTCCGCACAAACTTGCTACATCACAGAAGCATAACCACAATCGGAGTGTGGTCACACAATTCGTTATACCCCATAGGTGGTAGGAATTCTTACTAGTACAGTATTTGCGTCATTATAATTAATAAAAACAAACACCTTATGCGCTCAACAATCACCTTTAAAATCCTAGTGGCCCTCGCCATCGTGTTCACCTTTTTGCTGGCAATATCGACCTATTTCCAATATTCGCAACAAAAGCAACTTGTAAACTCAGTGTTAAGTGAGCAGCTTCACGACAAAGCAAGTAACTACTTCGATAGCCTCAATATGATGATGCTCACCGGCACCATGGCACAAAAAGAGACCCTTCGTCAGAAAGCACTGGCTCAAGAAGGCATTGAAGACGTTCGTGTTTTACGCGCCGACGCTGTCAGCAAGTTATATGGCCCAGGTAATGACAACCAAACACCGGTTGACGATATTGATAAACGAGCGCTAGCGGGCGAAACCGTTATCGAACCTTTTTCTGCTGATTGGGGCAAAGGCTTGGTTATTGCTCTGCCAATGAAGTCGAGTGAAGATTACCGAGGAACCAATTGTGTCGCCTGTCATATGGCACCAGAAGGTGAAGTCTTGGGTGCGATTCGTCTCGAATATAACCTTAACCATGTTAACTCGCTGATTAACACTCAAACCATGGCTGCTATTGGCATTATGGCAGTGATCTCGTTTGCCGGATTTGTCCTTACGATGGGATTAATTCGTAAGATTATCGTGCGCCCGCTGCAACAGACTTCTCGCTTTATGACCCAAGTCAGCAACGATAAAAACCTATCCACTCGCCTGCCGGAACAAAGCAAGGATGAGATTGGCACGCTGGCTAACTCCATCAACTCGTTCATGGGAACCGTATCTGACAGCTTAGAAAAGGTACAAAGCACCTCGCACAAGTTAAATGCGTCTGCCAACCAACTGACTAGTGTCGCGCAAATTACCGAGCAAGCCGCCAGCGACCAGCAAAGCGAAACCGCAGAAGTGCAACACAATGTCGAAGGAATACAGGCACAGCAAGTCAATGTAGAACAAGCGACTTTAACGGCTTCAGAGCTTATTAATCACACCGCCGATGTGGCATGTAAGCGTGCCAACCAAGCACACGACGCAAGCAGTGAGATAAAAAACCTCGTTAGCAGCATAGAAGAAGTGAAACACAAAATACTGACACTCAATGAGCAAACCGGAGAGGTCTCTTCAATATTGAGTGTGATTCGTGGCATTGCTGACCAAACCAATCTTCTGGCCTTGAATGCAGCGATTGAAGCAGCTCGTGCGGGAGAACAAGGTCGTGGGTTTGCGGTAGTGGCAGATGAAGTTCGCCACCTTGCATCGCGAACCGCAGAAGCAACAGGCAGCATTGAGTCAATCATTCATCAATTCCAGCAAGGCAGTGAAGAGTCGCTAACTTCTGCCGATCGCGTTTGCGAACAAGCCCATCAAAGCTCAACCGATATCGACGCACTTTCAATTGAAATTAATGGTGTGGTCGAAGAGATGAAACAGGTGCTGGCTCACGCACAGAATATTCAGCAGCAAACACAATCCACCACACAAGCGACTCAAGATGTTCAACAAAAGGTTGAAACCATCACCTCTCACGCCAACAACACGTCGCAATCCGCGGCTGAAACTCGCAACATCAGCAATGACTTAGAAGAGCTGTCTGATCACCTTGAGTCACTGATTAATCAGTTTACTTTGTCGAGTACAAAGAAGAAGTCATAGATCGCCAACAAAAAAGCGCTCAACAATGAGCGCTTTAACTTCATAACAATGTCTAGTTCAGGCTTTCAGGCTTTCAGGCTTTAAAAGTACCTTAAACCAAGATTAGTGCGTAATGGAAACCGCGGTTAAGTCTTTATGCTTGTGATACATCGCGTGTTTGACTATCAGATTCGCACTCACGCTATCCATTCCTGACACTTCAACGTAAGCGCCCTTTTTACGGAACTTGAACACAACCTTATCAAGCGCCTCAACAGAGGTATTATCTAAGAATGACGCATCAGATATATCGATGGTCACTAAAGAGGTCGCGTTGTCATAATCAAATAAGTCGACAAACGCATCTGACGAAGCAAAGAAGACATGGCCTTTTACTCGGTGAATGGTGTGCATTTCGTTGGTCACGACTTCATCGGATATAAACACCATAGATTTGCTGGCATGTGCGTAAAACAGAGCCGACAACACCACGCCAACCGCAACACCTATTGCTAAGTTATGAGTAAACACCACCACCGCCACGGTTGCTAGCATGGTTACATTGGTTGGCAGTGTGTGATCTTTAAGCTCAACAATAGAACGCCATGAGAATGTGCCGATTGAAACCATGATCATCACAGACACTAAAGCCGCCATCGGTATAAGCTTCAACCAATCAGAAACAAACACCACCATTAGCAACAAAACAACCCCTGCGATCATGCTGGATAATCGGGTTAAGCCGCCTGATTTGATGTTGATGATCGACTGACCGATCATTGCGCAGCCCGCCATTCCACCAAATAATGAAGCAACGATGTTCGCAACGCCCTGCCCTTTACACTCATTGTTTTTATTGCTTTCAGTATCAGTCAGGTCATCGACTATGGTCGCTGTCATCAAGGATTCCAACAAGCCAACCAGAGACAGAGCAATCGAATATGGCAGGATGGTTGCAAGCGTCTCAAACGTGAATGGAATATTAGGAATCAAGAACACAGGCAGTGAATCGGGAAGCTTGCCCATATCGCCAATCGTTCTCACATCTAAGCCGAAGAGCAAACTAATGATTGTCAGAGCAACAATCGCGACCAGTGGGGAAGGTATTGCACGACCAAACTTGGGAAAATAAGGAAGCAGATAAATGATCGCCAAACCCAAAGCGACTAACACGTAAACGCTTGACGGGAAGTTGATTAATTCAGGAAGTTGAGCCATGAAAATTAGAATGGCGAGCGCGTTAACAAATCCAGTAATCACCGATTTGGAAACGAAATTCATCAGGTTACCAAGCTTGAGATACCCAGCTGCGATCTGAATGACGCCAGCTAGGAATGAAGCGGCGAGTAGATATTCTAATCCGTGCTCTCTCACTAAAGTGACCATTAGTAGCACCATAGCGCCTGTTGCACCGGAAATCATTCCCGGACGACTGCCAACCAAAGCAGTGACGACACAAATACAGAACGAGGCATAGAGCCCTACTTTATGGTCAACGCCTGCAATAATTGAAAATGCGATGGCTTCAGGGATCAATGCGAGTGCAACCACAATCCCAGATAATGAATCTCCTTTAACGTTTGATAACCAGTGTTTTTTTAAATAATTAAGCATGTAATTCTCTTTTACTTGTACAGCCAGTCCTGCCTTGTTGAGACATAATTTGATCGACTGTTTTTCTTGAATGAGCGAGCGCTCGAAAAGTGCGGGTGTAGAGAGAATGCAGGGGTTAAGGCGGCGTAATTAACACGTAGATATTAAACTCCTCTTGTTGCTTTAGTGGGAAATTAAGAAGGTGATCAAGTCCAAAATGACTGAATCCGCGCCAATGTAGAGTGAGTCTCAACACAATCACACTCCCATTATTGAAAACAAAGGTTTCGATTACGCCATGCTCGTTCAGCAGCTCACATAGGGTGAAAGGTAAGGCTGACGCTAAGATCGAACAAAAAACACACCCTCAAACCTATTTATCGTCAGTAGACACAATATTTCTTTCACCAAGCAAGAATAAAGGTTGAAGCTGTCGGTATGACAGGTAATATGTTCAATCGATTTAAAAAGTTTATACAACTTAATGTTTCGGCTAATTATTGTGCAAATGTATATTTATTTGCAGCAATGCCAGAGACTTTGAGTTGAATTTGTCCCTCAATGGAGAATGAAATCAACATGACTTACGCGCCTGTAACAGACGTACTTGGCGGCAAGCTAGCGGTAGACAGTGAAGTAACTGTTCGCGGCTGGATCCGTTCACGTCGTGATTCCAAAGCTGGAATCTCTTTCCTTGCCATTTATGACGGCTCTTGTTTCGACCCGATTCAGGCCGTGGTTCCTAATAATCTTAATAATTACGAAAACGAAGTATTAAAGCTAACAACTGGCTGCTCTGTTGAAGTAACGGGTAAGATTGTTGAGTCTCCTGCGAAAGGTCAAGACTTCGAACTAGCAGCAACTGACGTTAAAGTTGTAGGCTGGGTTGAAGACGCTGACACTTACCCAATGGCTAAGACACGTCACTCTATCGAATACCTTCGTGAAGTTGCTCACCTACGTCCACGTACAAACGTGATTGGCGCAGTAGCACGTGTACGTAACTGTCTATCTCAAGCGATTCACCGTTTCTACCACGAGCAAGGCTTCTTCTGGACTTCTGCTCCGCTTATCACTGCATCTGATGCAGAAGGCGCTGGTGAAATGTTCCGTGTTTCTACGCTAGACATGGAAAACCTACCACGCACTGAAAAAGGCGACGTAGACTTCAACGAAGATTTTTTCGGTAAAGAGACGTTCCTAACAGTATCTGGCCAACTTAATGCTGAAGCTTATGCTTGTGCACTAAGCAAGGTTTACACGTTCGGTCCTACGTTCCGTGCTGAAAACTCAAACACAAGCCGCCACCTAGCTGAGTTCTGGATGGTTGAGCCTGAAGTTGCGTTTGCAGACCTTAACGATGTAGCGAAACTGGCTGAAGACATGCTTAAGTACGTTTTCGCTGCTGTTCTTGAAGAGCGCCGCGACGACCTTGAGTTCTTCGCTTCTCGCATCGACAAGCAAGCAATTACTCGTCTAGAGCAATTCGTAGACGCTGATTTCGCACAAGTTGACTACACTGACGCAATCCAAATCCTACTAGACTCTGGTAAGAAATTTGAGTTTGACGTTGAGTGGGGCATCGACATGTCTTCTGAGCATGAGCGTTACCTAGCTGAAGAGCACTTCAAAGCACCTGTTATCGTTAAGAACTACCCGAAAGACATCAAAGCTTTCTACATGCGCTTAAACGACGACGGCAAAACAGTTGCAGCAATGGACGTACTTGCACCAGGCATCGGTGAAATCATCGGTGGTGCACAACGTGAAGAGCGTCTAGACATTCTAGACGAGCGTATGATTGCTATGGGTATCGACCCTGAGCACATGAGCTGGTACCGCGACCTACGTAAATACGGTACAGTGCCACACGCTGGTTTCGGTCTTGGTTTCGAGCGTCTAGTATCTTACGTAACAGGTATGGGTAACGTTCGTGACGTGATTCCATTCCCACGTACACCACGCTCTGCAAACTTCTAATTCGAAACCTATTCGATATTAAAAGTTAAGAACAAACAAAAACCTCCGCACTTGCGGAGGTTTTTTTATGTTCGGAATAAAACGAGTCCAGATGCTTCTGCGTGCCACTATCTGAGACTCATTATTTCAAAAGCTAATCCACATCTTGGTCGATAGCGTATTTTATTGCAAGACCGCAAATTGCCATCATAACGAATGGGATCGCGGCAGTGGTGTATTCCGCCCACGCCATATCAGCGAATGCTTTTGCCAGCAGTACGTGGCCGAGAATAAGCAGAAGCGCACACACAATAGCGACAATAATCAGCTTAACTTCATTTCCCATAGTCATTTTCAACATAACGGTATCTCCAATATTTGGTCTACCGTTATTGAATCACAACTCTTTGGTCAATTAGGCGTACAGTTACCCCACAAACAACCCGTACAGTTGGAATGATTGTCTTTTTTATGAGGGACTTAAGGTTTTACGAGTGCGTAAGTTGATGTGCCAGTTTGCCAAGCCAGATGAGCGCCTGTTCTTTCTCTTCTGTCAGTTCATAAGAGAAGTTCAATCGTATCGCGTTATCCACTCTGCCATGCTCACTAAACAGATCGCCAGATGCAACGCTAATACCTTGTTCGATAGCCAGTTGATGAAACTGTTGGCTGTCGAATTTTTCAGAAAAGCGAATCCATATCAAGTAACCACCAGCCGGCTCTTCAATCTCTATTGAATGCGGAAAGTACTGCTTAATGACATCGATAAATCGCTCTTTCCTGACGACAAGGTTTTTACGCAGTTTACGAAGGTGATTGTCGTAGCTTTCATGCGTTAAGAAATGAGCGACACCAAGTTGAACAGGAGCGCTACTCGATAACGTAGAAAGAAGCTGTAACTTTTGAATCGCGTCGTTAAAACGCGTGTTCACAACCCACCCTACTCGATAACCAGGACACAAACTTTTTGAATACGACCCACAAAGCAAGACGGAATCGGTCTTATCGAAGGCCTTTAGTGGCTTCGGCTTATGCCCTTCGTAATAAAGATCGCCATACACGTCATCTTCAATAATGTAGGTTCCATGCTGTTCTGCAATCTCTACCACACGGCGCTTTGCCTGTTCCGACAAACTGGTTCCCGTTGGGTTTTGAAAAGTCGTCATCAGCCAACACGCTTTAACATCTTGGTTTTGTAGCGCGTTTTCAAACTGCTCTATATTCAACCCATTGATTGGGCAAACGTCCACTTCGATCGGGTTAAGCCCGAGCCTCTCGACAGCCTGCAGAGCACCATAGAATGCGGGAGACTCAATCACGACGTTATCACCCGACTTGGTGACCGTTTGCAGGCTCAAGTTGAGCGCCTCCATAGCACCCGACGTAATCACGATGTCTTGATGATTAACCGTAATCCCTTGCTGCAGATAACGCTGTGCGATTTGCCTTCTCAAGGACTCACTGCCCGGTGGTAAATTATTTATCACACTCGCGCCAGTCATCTTCCTACCCGCGCTGGCAAGGTTTCGAGTCAAGGTAGGTAACGGGAAAAGGTCGGGATCTGGGAATGCAGAGCCGAAAGGAATCACACCTTCGGCTGAACTCGACTTCAAGAAATCAAATAAGCGGTCATTAATGGCTTTCTTTTCACTAACGAGTGGCTGTGCGTAGTCAACGCCGTCCAGCCTTGGCGCTACAAAGTAGCCCGACTGAGGTTTAGCGATGATCCACCCTTCGCTTTCTAGCAACTGGTAGGCTTGTAAGACAGTACTATTGCTGACGTTGTAATTTCGACAACTCATGCGTACCGAAGGGATCTTCTCTCCGGATCGCCACGTATTGTTGGCTATCTGAGTTCGAATATCCTTTGCAAGCTCTTCATAACGCGCCATCTAATTGTACTACCTAGAGAAATTCTGTGAGCCGGTGATTTTATCACTTACGCCAACAACTATTGCTGCTATCCATATGATCGCACCTAATTTCCACAATAGTGTGAATTGGTTCACAGATAACTTTGTAAGCTTTGCTAAGTTTGTACCCAAGGTAGGAGCTAAGTTGGCTTTCTACCTCAATAATTTGATGTAACCCAAAAACATGCGAGATAACAATGAAAAAAATAGAAGCAGACCAATTAAGTTATAAAGGAGAGTCAAACGGTGTTCACAGTTGGACAACACCGAGCGGTCAGCCATATTACTGGCACCCAGATTGGCTCCATATTGCTGAAGATGCGACAGGCTCACATCCAAAGCAAAAGATCGATGTCGAACAAGACCAAGCACCAACGGAAAAACACGCGGTGTCTGCTATTCTGAAACACATCAACCAATGGGCTGCAGACAAACTAGCGTCTCACCCTGAGATTGAAACCAGCTCAATCGAAGCTGAAATCAATCTCAAAAAGTAACGGGTTAAAGTAGATAGCGAACTCAATCACGCGCGATTCTAACCCAATACACAGACTGAATAGCCTCGACCCTCGACCGGGGCTATTCAAGCATCTTCATAAAAATGCTGCAATAACCCCCACCTAGCTAACAAATCTCTAACACAAACCAGTTTCTTGTATCAATCCACGAAAGCTATCGATAGAATTTCCGGTCTTATTCACGTCAGTTATGCTAATCATTCGCAATTCTAAAGTCGTGAATCAATGAATGCGTAAATCTAATAAGAATGAGAACAAAGGCTTACCGATGGATACTTCAAATTACAATCAATCGCTAACGACTAAGTTATACGTCATTGCTGGCGTGCTGTTTGGCACCTATGGCAGTCGGGTGTGCCCTATGCTCGATAGCTTAACGACGTTAGAGATTTTCACACAAGTCAGTATTGTGTTTATCTTATTATGGCTCGCACGTCGTTACCCATTGGCGCAACATACCTTGGTCAAGCAAGGCCGATTCACGCAACTCGATACCCTGCTATTTTTTGCTGCAAGTGTGCCTTTCGCGCTCTACTACAACTTAAGCTATGAATTCACCATAGATAGTAATTTGAAGGTGCTGTTTGGCATGAGTCTATTCGGCTTCTTTACCGGAACCATTCTTCAATTGAATGCCAAGCTCAGCCAAATGGATAAAATGGAGACGACTGGACAATTCGACTTCCAACTGGTTGGTGAAAGAAGTTCACTGGTCAAGCAGATGATAGGCTTGGTTATCGTGCTTCTGGTAACACTGACAACTATGTTGACGATGATTGCCGTTAAAGACATCTTCTGGCTAGAACACAACCCTGACCGCTTATTGGATGGCACCGGCAAGATCAGCGTGATCAAAGAGTTTATTTATTTGGCTGTGGTACTGGGTGGCTACGCGATAACCATCATGACGCTTTGGAGTAAGCTAATTAAGCGTATTCTCCTAAGCCAAGAGCACGCATTAAACAAAGTCACCAATGGCGAGCAAGGCGTTCGCTTACCTATTTTCGGCTACAACGAGCTTGGATCAATGGCATCTATGACCAATACCATGCTTGATAGCCTTGAAACCGCGCAAAACGAAGTGAAAACCACACGTGACGTGGCCATTGTGAGCTTATCGGCATTGGCTGAATCTCGAGACAATGAAACGGGCGCACATATCCTAAGAACTCAAGAGTACGTCAAGGTGCTCGCACAAGAGCTCAGCAAATCAGAAACCCACTCAAGCTTGTTAACACCAAACTACATCGAGTTGCTCTACAAATCTGCGCCTTTGCACGACGTGGGCAAAGTAGGTGTTCCTGATAGTGTGTTATTGAAGCCGGGCAAATTGACGGACGAAGAGTTTGAGATAATGAAAGGTCACCCCGCGATTGGGGCTGAAGCGTTATCTATTGCAGAAAAGCAGTTGGGAAGTAGCTCTTTCTTAAGAGTCGCAAAGGAGATATCTCTGACTCACCACGAGAAATGGAATGGCAGTGGTTATCCTAATCAGTTGTCTGGTGAAGATATCCCGTTATCTGGCCGTTTAATGGCATTAGCTGATGTTTATGATGCGCTCATCTCGAAGCGAGTCTACAAGCCAGCCTTTACTCATGAACAAGCTAAACAGATCATCTTAGAGGGCAATGGGACGCATTTTGATCCGCAAGTTGTCCAAGCTTTTCTGGTCGTCGAACAAGCGTTTGTTTCAATTGCTGCGACCTACAAAGATGGCAAAAATGTAGCGAGTGAACTCGAGCGCGAAAGCTTTATTGCTCAACCAGCGTAATCTATTCAAAATCCACTAACTTCTTGCACCCTATAGGTTAATCCGTAGGGTGTTTTGTTATCAAATATCCTCTTTAGTCAATAAATCTGATTGAAATGGATTTTTTTTGGTCTTTCTGTTCACTTCGTATTGTCTTAAAAATTCCATACAGGTATAACTACCCATAGATACTATCCCCTCTCAATTGACATGGATGAAGATTATGTTTGAAAAAGTGTTAGCTGCTCCCGCCGATCCTATCCTCGGCCTTACTGAAGAGTTTAAAAAAGACTCTCGTGCAGAGAAAATCAACCTTGGCGTTGGCATCTACAAAAATGAAGATGGTCAAACACCAGTACTTAAAACAGTAAAGAAAGCAGAAGCTGCACTTCTTGAAAACGAAAAAACCAAATCTTACCTAACGATTGAAGGTACAGCTGAATACGGTCTAGCGGTTCAGAAACTTCTTTTCGGTTCAGACGCAGAGATCGTTGCATCTCAACGCGCTAAAACAGCACAAGCTCCAGGTGGTACAGGTGCACTTCGCGTAGCGGGTGAATTCATCAAGCGCCAACTGGGCGAAGTGAAAATCTGGATCAGTAACCCAACTTGGGCTAACCACAACGGCGTTTTCGCAGCTGCGGGGATCGAAACTGCTCAATACAGCTACTACAACGCTGAAACTAAAGACAAAGACTTCGCTGGCATGGTTGCTGACCTAGAGAAAGCTTCTGAAGGCGATATCGTTCTTCTTCACGGCTGCTGTCACAACCCAACAGGTATCGACCCAACAACTGAAGAGTGGGAAGTACTGGCTAAATTGGTTGCTGAGAAGAAACTGCTGCCTCTATTCGATTTTGCTTACCAAGGTTTTGCAAAAGGCGTTGAAGAAGATGCTGCTGGCCTACGTATTTTTGCTCAATACAACAAAGAGATCCTTGTTGCTAGCTCGTTCTCTAAGAACTTCGGCTTGTACAACGAGCGTGTTGGTGCATTCACTCTGGTTGCTGAATCAGCAGACGTAGCAACGACAGCATTCTCTCAAGTTAAGAGCATTATCCGCTCTATCTACTCTAACCCACCAGCCCACGGCAGTGCTGTCGTTACTCACATCCTTGGTGATGCTGATCTACGTGCTGAATGGGAAGCAGAAGTGGCAGAAATGCGTGACCGTATCCAAGAGATGCGTGAACTATTCGTAACGACACTGAAATCAGAAGGTGTTGATGCAGACTTCACATTCATCGAACGTCAAAACGGCATGTTCTCGTTCTCAGGTCTAAGCAAAGAACAAGTAACTCGCCTAAAAGACGAATTCGCAATCTACATTGTTGGTTCTGGCCGTATCAGTGTTGCTGGTATGACTAAGTCAAACATGGGTCCTCTATGTAAAGGTATCGCTGCGGTTCTTTAATCGAAAAGCGAAACCTGTATTTGCAGACCAATAGATGTGTAAAAGCCAGCAATTAAGCTGGCTTTTTTGTGTCTGTCTCTTTGTATATAAGAGCTATTAGTGCACTTAGCCTTTTCGTTACTGGCTAATACTCTAGGAAAAATTCCACTCCTAGCTCGTGAGTACGCTCGCTACGAATTTTACCTTCACCATCTCGATGTTGATATGACCCACCAATCGCAAACTTATTGGTCACTAGATAACGTAAACCTAAGTGATAGACCTCTTCATCAAACAGGTCACTTCGATTCACTTGCACACTCCCGTTAGCTATCCAACGTTTCGCAAAGCCATAGTTAAGCTCAGCTTTTACCCCTTGGATGAACTCAGTGTCTGAAGATTCAGTTCGGTTGGTGTCATTATCTTCAACCTTACCTTTAGTGATACCAAGCAGGTAGTAAGCCACTATATCTAAATCTTTCTTAATGCTGTAACGGTAACCAACACCTGGCATCAGCGTATCAATTCGAGTTGTGGTGTCATCAGGGTGAATAAAGCGTGCGCTGTAGTCTCCCAGCAACAACCAATCATTCGTCATCGCGTAACTGACGCCTAATCCATACGACGAGGCGTTATTATTACTTCCTGCATCTTCATTTAAACTGCCCGAATGCGCCGTGGCATAAATATGGTCGTAATCTAAAATATCCACCGCGTTAGTGTCCGCCCACAAACTTGGAGAAAACATAAAAACCGCAGATACAAAACTAAGCTTCCACTTCGACATTCCTATCATCCTTAAACTGTCACTCCATTAATTGAAAGGTTAGTCTATCCATAAGACTTTAAAAAGGTTTTAGCTCACAGATTGATTTGTGACGGCAAAATATTATCAAATGTTGTACCATGAAATCATACAAACCAATGGATGATCATTATGGATGCTGAGTTATTAGAGATTCAAAACTTTCTGGCACAATACCCCCCTTTCACAGAACTCCCTGAGGAGATGTTGGCGAAAGTGACCAGTAGCGTGGAAATTTCTTATTACCGCCAAGATACCCCTATCATTCACTTTGGTGATCAAATTCATGACTTATACATCGTTCGAAGTGGCGAAGTCGAAGTCTACCGCCGTAAAGGCGAACTCTATAACCGCCTGGATGAAGGCCACTTGTTCGGTCAAATGGGCCTACTGACCAACAACAAGGTGCGTTTCCCAGTTAAAGCCACCGAAGATACCCTGCTTTACTGTATTCCTGAGCCTATCTTCCAAGAGCTCTACGACAACTACGACTCCTTTGCCGATTTCGTAGAAGTAGAAGATAACGCGCGACTGCGCCAAGCCAACTCAGACAGCAACGACGCTAACGACTTAACGACATCCAAGGTTAAAACGCTGCTGACCAGCGAAGCACCAATGATCGAAAAAACGCGCACGATTCAGCAAGCTGCGACCATGATGGCACAGGATAATGTTTCCTCTTTGTTGATCATCGACCCAGAAATCGTTGAAGATGATGAAGATGACTCAACACCCGTGATTGGCATCATCACCGACCGAGATTTATGTACTCGCGTTTTAGCTGAAGGGCTTGACCCATCGGATGAAGTCTCTAGCGTAATGACACCTGAGGTTATCTCACTCGACCACAATGCCTATGTATATGAAGCAATGATGACCATGCTTCGCTACAACGTTCACCACTTGCCAGTGCTTAAAGATAAGAAACCTATCGGTATTATCGAAGCGACCGATATTGTTCGCTACGAGTCTCAAAACTCACTGTTATTGGTAAGCAGCATCTTCCAGCAGCAAAGCATTGAAGATCTTAAAGTACTTTCTGAACAAGTAAAAGACAGCTTTGTCCGCTTGGTTAACGAAGATGCCAACGCACACATGGTGGGTACCGCAATGTCGGTAATCGGCCGTAGCTTTAAGCAACGTATTATTGAGCTAGGCGAAGAGAAATTAGGTAAAGCGCCCATTCCTTATTGTTTCCTTGCACTCGGCTCGATGGGACGTGATGAGCAGCTGCTCGTTACTGACCAAGATAATGCCATTATTCTTGATGACACCTACGACGAGAAAAAACACGGCAAATACTTTGAGGAGCTGTCGACCTTTATTTGTGATGGCTTAGATCAGTGTGGCTATGTGTATTGTACTGGCGATATCATGGCGACTAACCCAACGTGGCGTATGACTCGTCGACAATGGGAAGAGTGCTTTGCCGATTGGATTGATGATCCAAACCCGAAAGCACTGTTAAATGCTTCAATCTTCTTCGACTTAGATGGCGTTTATGGTCGTCTGAAATGGGCCGAGCAATTGAACAGCTTTATTGTTCGACGCGCACGTAAGAACAATCGCTTCTTGGCGTGCCTTGCACGTAACGCACTCAACCGTACACCTCCGCTCGGCTTCTTCAAAGATTTCGTGATGGAGAAAGATGGCCGTCACAACAACTCTATCAACCTTAAGCGTCGTGGTACTGCGCCACTCGCCGATTTGATTCGTGTTCACTCGCTCGCGGTAGCGTCTCGCTCTAAGAACTCGTTCGAACGCTTAGATGACATTATTGACGCCGGTATTCTGCCAAAAGGCCGAGCTCAAGATTTGAAAGATGCGATGGAGTTTATCTCTCTGGTTCGTATTCGCCACCAAGCACACGATGTCGACAACAACATCGAGCCTGATAACAACATCGAGCCAGAGAACCTGTCTGACTTCGAACGACGTAACCTAAAGGATGCATTCCAAATATTAAGTAATGCGCAAAACTTCCTTAAGTTCCGTTATCAAGCCAGCAACAAGTTTAAGTAGGGCCTATGAACAAACTATTCAGATCACCTGCGGTCGATTGGCCATTTAAGTTTGCTCAGAAGCTTGAACGAGCGAGAGACGAGCGCTTAAAGCACTTTTATAGCCAGCCTCTTCCTGCGCCTGATACGCCACTTTCAGAAGTGATGTTTTTGGCTGTCGACTTTGAGACAACGGGGTTAAACCCAAACAAAGACGGCATCATTACCATTGGTTTAGTGCCATTTACGCTCAATCGCATCTACTTGCGACAAGCCAAACACTGGACTCTAAGACCAAAACAGAAACTTGAAGAAGAGTCTGTCGTGATTCATGGCATCACTCACAATGACATCATTGATGCGCCAGACCTTAGCGAAGTGTTGGGCGAGATCTTAGAATCAATGGCGGGACATATCCCTGTGGTTCACTATCGTCGTATCGAACGTGACTTTTTGGACAATGCATTGAAAGTGCGACTCGGTGAAGGCATTGAGTTCCCAGTCCTCGACACGCTGGAGATTGAATCTCAGATCCAAAATAAACTGGCTGGCGGCTTGTGGAACAAGCTGAAAGGTAAGAAGCCAGCTTCAGTGAGACTGGGTCAGAGTCGTCGTCGATACCATCTGCCCGACTACACGCCGCATCATGCATTAACTGACGCTATTGCGACCGCTGAGCTACTCCAAGCGCAAATTGCTCATCACTTTGACTCTGAGATGCCTCTGAAGAGTTTCTGGCTCTAGCTGAGTTACGTAAGCTAAATACAAACACAAAGCCCATCAACTTCCATTGGTGGGCTTTTTCATTTTTATCGTCTGTGTTTAAGCAACGGTTGGCCCGACTAAGCGCATTTCCCATAAGCGTTTAAACATATTATAACGTCACACCCCAGCAGTTCCGCTCTAATGGGCGTCGAAAATCGTGATCGCTATTTGTCAGCGCGATTGGCATTATTACTTCCCAACCACAGACAACGTTTGGTAATAAAGACGCTTTTGCTGATACATATTCTCATCAGCGACTGAGAACAATTGCTCAACGTCTGTTGAATCACTAGAGGCTGCACCAATCGAGAATCTGACAGGAATAGAGATACCCGCTTTAGTCTCGATTGCCTGTTGCTCCTGAGCAATGTACAACTGCTCAGTCATCTTTGCGACATTGAGCGAACTCGACTCACCAGACGTTAAGGTAAGCACCGCAAATTCATCTCCACCCAAACGGTATAGATTACTGGCAGGTGTCAATTCGTGGCTGATTACGTCTACGCAGCGCTGTATCAGCTCATCCCCGATCTCATGCCCATGAACATCATTGGTCGTTTTCAAGCCATTGATATCAATAATGATCAAAGAAATCTGATTTTGATTGTCGTTAATGCTGCGTTTACTGAATTCGAGATCTTCATTAAAAGCTTTACGATTCAAACAGCCAGTCGACATGTTAATCCGTGTAATATTTTCGAGCTCTAGCCAACCAGCTAACTGTTTTTGGTACATGTCAAAA
The DNA here is from genome assembly GCF_041468745.1 of Vibrio sp. 10N.286.52.F8. Taxonomy (NCBI): domain Bacteria; kingdom Pseudomonadati; phylum Pseudomonadota; class Gammaproteobacteria; order Vibrionales; family Vibrionaceae; genus Vibrio; species Vibrio sp. 10N.286.52.F8. Next base: position 64,427 of record NZ_JBFRJF010000008.1, on the reverse strand, counting down.
ATCAGAAGATCTTCTTCACTGAGGACATCAAATGAACTTGAACAAAAATACCCGATCGCCGTCCCCTGTGAGTCACAGAGTATCAGGTCAGCCTCGCCAGTCCGGTTAAAATGAAACTGAATCGAATGTTGAACAAGTAATGTCTTTAACTCTTGATCGACCATTTGAGGAATCAACCGATATTCAGCCGCGTGTCTTGATGATGCAAACTGAACGATCTTCAAAAGACGATGCTTCTGGGATTCTTCACGCGCGAGCGAATACGTTAACTTGCTGGTTTTCTCTTCGACTAAGTCCTCTAGCAGAACATTAAACCTTTCGAGTTTATCGTTACTTTCTGTAAGCTCACGGACTTGGTATTGTATGCGACCCCACAAGGTTTCCAATAAACGACTCAGCGTGACGAACTCTGTAAAACGATGTTCATCCACACTATGAGTCGGTGACTGGTTATGCGAATACGACGTAACAGATTCAGCCAACAGGTTTAACTGCCCTGAGAACCAGCGGCTTAGGAACAGAGCAAACACAATCGCGATGGCAAGCGTCGCCACCAATATTCTGACAAAGACCACCTGAGCTTGTTGCATCTCTAATAAACGCTCACTGTCGGAAATATGATGTTTGACGTTCAGTACCAATTTGTCGGTAAAGAATGTGCTGTCGATAGAGATAATGTTCGCACTTTGTTCAGAAGATTGAGCATCCGTTGAATCAATATAGTTAAACTCAACCGACTCATTTTGATAAAGGAAAGGCGTCACTTTAGTCTTAAGTCTGTCATACCCCATAAGAACCACAAGATAACCCTGCGGCGTGTATGTAGAACCTTCTATCAAACGATAAGGTAAAATCGGCGCGACAAAAGCGATACCTGCAGCGGCATTATCCGCCACTTCAGTTTCGGTAAACTCGGTGTGGAACAATTTCCCTTGCCCATAAACCGATTGAGGACGCTTCAAGCTTTCTAATAACTGGCTCTGCTCAAAATGGTACAAGCTGCCTTTGCTGTCATAAATGGGCTTCCAGTTTTGGTCCAGAATATAAGTCGCGGACACACTCTCCGCTAGCGCATTGAAGCTATCCATCTTGTCCCAAACAACACTCGAGAAAAAGATATTACCACCCGCTTTAATCAATGATCGGTCATGCGAATACCATTGAGTTAGGCTCGCCGTCAGCTTAATTTGCTCTTGTACGGTTTGACGAATACCGGTCGTAGAGTTGTCCAGCTTGGTTTCTTTTTGCTCTAAAGAACTTTGGTTTTGTTTATTGAGAATCAACTGTCCCGCTAGGTAAACAGGAAGCATTGAGCAAGCCAGCAACACCAAGCCCATGGTGTATTTTAATGATAGCTTCAATCTCTTACCCTCATATTCGCCGAGTAATATTGAACAAAATCATTGTAAAACTTATGCAGTTCACTCTTTGGCATCCCTGACTTGTAACGCTGATACGCCCGAGCCGATGCCTCCCAAACGATCGCCATCTTGTAGTCACTCGACATCATTTGCGATGCTTGAAACTCATCGTACATATTTGAAAGTGTCTGGTTACCTTCCTCAACACGGCGTTGATTAACCTCATAAAACGGCGAAACCATGGCACTCGAGTGAGCTAAATAGGTGAAACTGTTTGATTGCAGGTATTGAACGACTTCTTTCAAAGCCAATTTCTTATCTGGGTTTTGCATGCCTTTTTCCGTGACAGCAAAAACCTTTGCGCCACTAAATGAAGACATACTTTCACCACGATAGGTCGGCAACGAATTGATGTACAAATCTCGACCAAAGGCGGCATCGAGTTCGCTGAACGCCCAATCACCGTCAATCAAAAACTCGACTTCCCCATTGATGAACCTCTGCCTCGCGCAAATATCGCTGCACGATGATTCGATGACTTTTTTCTGCTGCAACATGTCGATGAAATCAAAGATAGCAACTAACCCTTCACCATTAACATTCTTCGACGATAATAAGTCTTCAGAAAAAAGCTGATAGAAAGCTAGATAGAAGTACATGTTTGGATTGGGAAAAAGCACGCTCACTTGATCGGACTGAGCAGAGCGTTCAATTAGGCTCTCCCATGTCACGACTTGCGCTTGAGGCTTGCTCGAATACAGAACGACTTGGTTTCCAATACCAACCGGTAACGCCTTAAGCTCACCGTTGATGACCACTGCATCAAGCGCTTTTTTCTCATAGCGTTGGGTATCGACCCAAGCATCAGGAAGCGTCGCTAAATCGATATATTCAGTTAGACCTAAGAAGTCAGAAGGAACCCAGATGGCGTCGGGAAAGGTATTGTCTCTAGGATCAGCAACAAGCAGTTCAGAACGAATACTGTTGACGTCAAACGAACGAATTTCTACACGATGATCAGTCATCGCTTCGATATGTTCTTTTACATAATCGGCCGTTTCATAATTAATACCAGCCCATATTTCAAGTGTGGACGAACAAGCAACGGCCGGAAATAGCATCGCAAATAGACTCAATAACCTCACACTTGGTTCCTTGTGGTAAAAATTAGACGTTGGATTTTAATCGCCCATCAATAAACCGGGCGATGCGGCTTATCGCTCACTGCTCATGATTAGAGACCTAGCTTTGGGCGACACGTTATATAGTAAAAAGTGCCTAAATAACAGTTGATACTCTCGCTTTAAGAGAAAGGTCTGCTCATTCTGATACATCCGTCATATCTCTGGATGACTGTTCTTACAATAAATCAACATACCATACCCTTTATTATTAACGACAAAAAAAATGCCGCAAAAGCGGCATCTATCTCGTTCGGTGCATTCGACACAATAAAAATCAAATAAGCAATTTATCAGTCAAAGCCCTATCATCGATTAAGCGTATTTCTCTTCGAAATCTTTCATGAAGCTAACCAGCGCTTGAACGCCTTCCAGAGACATTGCGTTGTAAAGTGAAGCTCTCATTCCACCTACTGCTCTATGGCCTTTCAGTGATTTCAGACCTGCAGCATCAGCCAATTCTAGGAACTTGCCATCTAACTCAGGTTTCGCCAGTTGGAACGGCACGTTCATTCTAGAACGGTTTGCAGTGTGAACATCGTTTTTGTAGAAAGCTGAGCTATCGATTGCATCGTAAAGCAGCGCTGCTTTCTCTTTGTTCACCAACTCCATCGCTTCAACGCCACCTTGAGCTTTCAGCCACTTGAACACAAGGCCTGATAGGTACCAAGCGTAGGTTGGTGGTGTGTTGAACATTGAGTCTTTTTCAGCAAGTACTTTGTAGTTCAGAATACTCGGCAACACGTCGTTTGCGAGTTCGAGTAGATCATCACGTACGATTGCAATGCAGATACCCGCAGGGCCGATATTCTTTTGCGCGCCCGCGTAGATAACACCGTACTGAGACACATCAATCTTACGAGACAGAATGTTAGATGACATATCCGCTACGATTGGCTTATCCGTTTGAGGAAGCTCGCTGATTTCAATACCATCGATGGTTTCATTCGGACAGAAATGTACATACGCAGCTTCCGGGTCAATTTTCCAATCTTTAGCTGGAACAACCGCTGCTTTACCATCAATTGACGTCTTCGCGTTGAATACATCGATTTCGCAATATTTGCTCGCTTCAGTCACTGCACTTTCTGCCCAGTAACCCGCATCAATGTAAGTCGCTTTCGTCGCATCACCTAAAAGGTTTAGAGGAACAGCAGCGAATTGAGCACGAGCGCCCCCCTGACAGAAAAGAACCTTGTAGTTGTCTGGGATGTTCAGAAGATCACGTAGGTCCTGTTCGGACTCGTCAGCAACTTGAATAAATTCCTTGCTGCGATGGCTGATTTCCATCACGGAAGTCCCTAAACCATTCCAATCAATAAAGTCCGCTTGCGCTTGTTTCATTACCGGTTTAGGCAGTGCAGCTGGGCCAGCACTGAAGTTGAATACGTTATCTAATGTAAGTTCCATGGGGATGATTGCTCCTGCTAAATAATAACTATGCAAGTAATACCATGTTTTACCCAACATAAAAACAACAAAAGAGGTCTTAAGACCTCTTTTGTTTTGTACCGTATAAAATGTTTAAGCTTAACCTGCTAAATCACCCTATCAGTATTCACGCCTGCTCTGTTTATTGAACAAAAACCGGCATAAGTAGAGCGATTAATGGAATTTCTTGTCCATTTTCGAACACTAGGTTTCCATTTTCTAAGTCAGCGCTGATTTCATAACCACTGTCTGTTTCCTTGATCATTTCCATCACAAGCAATTCATCGATACCTTCACGGATGAATGGATACTCTTCAACAAGTTCATTTGAGAAGCTAGAGTGAACGTTGCCCGTTAATGCAGGCATGATCATCGAAGGGTTGCTGCTGATGTTTTCGGTCCCTTCCGGCACGCTCACCAACCACTTAGATTCGAACTGTCCCTTACCTAACTCTAACGACATGTTGTTCATTGAAAGGTCGAAACCTTTAGCAAACAGGATATCGATAAATGGAATGATCTCTGCAACGTCTTCTTGCGTCATCACAGGATTAGATTGGTAAATCTCAAAGATTTTCTCAAACGACTCGCTATCCAACTTCGACATTTCAAAATCGACGTTTAGGTTGTTCAACTGGCCTTCACTGGTCTCGATATTTGCGATATCCAGCTTGAGGTTGCTGCGCAGACGCTTAGTTGCTTCATCTAGATGTGATTCAAAATCGTACTTAGAATTTTCAATGGTCATGAAAGGCTGCATTGCAGAATCTGAAACCAAGAAGCTATCGATAGTAAAATTCTGAGTACCTAACCAGTAGCCTTTCGCTTGTTGGCCTGAACCCACACCTTTCAGATTAGACAGCGTTACCTCTTCACCGGTTTCAAAATCAATTTGAACTGAAGGGATTGAAAGCTCGTAATCAACTTGGCCTAAAACAGTCGCATGGCCAGAAAGATTCGATTTAGTGATCGAGACCGAAGTCCCATTCTCATCAGAACCTTGGTGATTGAACTGGCTTAACTCAAAGTTAAAGTCAGTGTTGCCGTTTAGCTCAGTACTAGTGGTCAGAGTTAAAGGCAGAATATCGGTATTCTCAAACGTCGACAGTGCATTTAGACTCACCAAACCATGGCTAACCGCACTATTTATGACAAACTCACTCGGCAACCCATCAATCGCAAGTTGCTCTTTCAGGTTTTCATCCGTCACAGTTAAACGAGTGGTTACGTTGGAAGACAAGTAACCTCTATCGTATTCCACGATCTCAGCTTGAATGCTTGAATTGTTAAGCTTTGCAACGCCATCGGTAATCGCATTTTGTCCAATTTGCCCAACCGCTAGCGGCCAACAAAGTGCCAGTGAGATTGCTCCGCCAATAGCACCAATTTTTCTTAACTGTTCCATGAGTTCTCTTTCTACACGTGTCTGTTTTTTTTAGTCTAACCCATCAGTAGCAAACAAGAAACATTGAGTTAAATCAGTCTATTGCTCGATACTTCGATTGCCTCAATAAATTAACGGCTAGCTCTCATCCTTATTCGGCGGTTCTTGCTAGGCTAAAGACGTCGCTACTATTAAGGTTGAGCTGTGAATCAATACGCTGTTATCTGTTTGGACAATAATCCGGTTAGCATTGAAAGAATACGTTCGGAGCTGGCTCCGTTGGCTTCTGTATTCGATATTTATACTGCCGAGAACATAGAAGACGCACATCACGCATTAGAAGATATTCATGATCACAACCAAACCGTTGCCTTGGTGATCACTCATCATCATTCTGAATTTAATGGCGTGCAATTCCTGATTGAACTTCAACAGCTGCCCCATAGTAATACCGCAAGAACGATATTAGTCAGCGCTTCGTCAGACATTCAATCCATTTTAACCGCTGTGAATGAAGGTAGGCTCAACCACTGTTTAACCAAACCGGTTCAAGATCAGGTTCTGTTCAAATCAGCGCAAAAAGAGCTGACCTCTTTTGTTATCCAATACGACTCAGAAAACCTGCTCTCTTACAGCGATGCATTGGATCAACAACGCTTACTCAGAGCGCACATTGAGCAAAAGATTCACTCTTTCCAATCGGGTTTCATTCACGACTACCACCAGCTTTCTGATAATGCCCTTGCAGAACGTGTCGTCAGTGCCTTACAAGATGTGTTTTCAAAAGATGACAAAACTAAGGCCATTCGTGACTATTCCCCCGAGCATCTACTCACTGTGGAAGGCGAAGACAATCGCTTTTTATGGCTGATCATTGAGGGTGAAGCAGCTCTTTATAAGAAAGATGAACTTGGGCAACAGCGGGAAGTGGTACGTCACTCCAAAGGGAACATTGTTGGCGGGATGTCATTTGTAACAGGCGAGCCTTCGTTTTCTACGGCGATCACCCTAACGCAGACTCGCGTTATCAAACTGGATAAAGATAGCTTTGCTCAGGTGATGCATTCAAACAATACCCTGCTGCCTTTATTTACCAATCTATTGCTCCGTCATTTTAATCGACGTTTGCAACGCAGCATCACCAATAAGATCAAACTGCAGCAGACACTAGAATCATTAGAGTCTGCACATCAACAACTGATCGAGAAAGAGAAAATGGCGATGCTCGGGCAGCTAGTCGCGGGAGTCGCACATGAGCTGAATAACCCGATTGCTGCCATATTAAGAAGCATCGAAACTCTGTCAGACCATCTCGACCAAATATTGGCAAACCTATCCGTTCCAGAGTCCAATAAAGGGACTGACGTACTGGCACATTCAAAGTTAGCTAAGCCACTATCAACAGCCCAAGAAAGACAGCTCGTAAAGCATCTTACGTCGACGATTAATGACCGTGCTTTAGCAAAAAAAGCCGTGAGACTAAACCTAAGCCAAGACTCTACGGTTCTAAACACATTAAAGGCGTCCCCTGTCGCAGGCAAAGAGCTGCTCAATGACTTAGAGCATTACCATTATGTTGGAAACTCTATCCGCTCAATTCAAGTGTGCAGCAAGCGTATTGCCGATATGGTCAAAAGCTTAAAAAGCTATGCTAGAGAAGATGAAGAAGTTCGCCACTACACAGATATCCACGAAGGGCTTGAAGATACCTTAGTGATCTTCGAAAACAGGCTTAAACACCACCAACTCGAAAAGCATTACGATACCGACTTACCGCCTTTATTGTGCCAGTCGCTCTCGCTGCAACAAGTGTGGACCAACCTTATCTCCAATGCGCTCGATGCCCTATCTGAACGAGGAAAAGTGACCATCACCACTTCTCAACAGACAAAAGGCGACGACGCGTTTCTTGTGGTGCAAATCTCCGATACTGGCCACGGCATTGCCAAAGAAGACATCAACACCATTTTCAACCCAAATTTCACGACTAAAAAAGAAGGCAACTTTGGTTTAGGGATTGGGTTATCCATTTCTCAACAAATCGTTTCGGCTCATCAAGGGTTTATTTTGGTGGAGTCAGAGGTAGGCAGCCATACAAACATGCAAGTGTGGCTTCCATTCAAACAAGAAGGAGCACCTCATGAATAAGTACCTAATTTTATGTGTCGATGATGAACCTGAAGTTCTCAATAGTGTCCTTCAGGACTTGGCGATATTTGAAGAGAACTTTCTGGTTGAAGGTGCAGAGTCGGTCGATGAAGCCAAGCAAGTAATCAAAGAAATGGGACAAGATGGTATTAAGCTCGCGTTAATCTTATGCGACCACATCATGCCAGAAGAAACCGGCATTGATTTTCTGATCGAACTCAACCAACACGACGCTACTAAACCAACGCGTAAGCTGTTGCTCACCGGGCAAGCTGGGCTAGAAGATACCGTCACAGCCATTAACAACGCAGCACTTGATTTCTATATTTCAAAACCTTGGCAAGGCGACCAACTGAGAGACACGATTACTCAACAATTGACTGACTATGTCATTGCCAACGACAAGCAATTGCTTAACTGGACTTCGATCTTGGATACCGAGCGCATACTGACTTCAATGGCGGATAAACGCACCAGTTTTGGTGAATAGCACTGATTGGTTAATGGATACTGAGAATAGCGTCATCCGATATAAAAACCTTCCGAATGTATACAAATTTTGGATAATTCGCTCGTCTATTTTTCTCATTCGCCCTAAACATGAGATCTCCGTTACATACTGATCCTTAATTTGCTTGTTTTTTAACTAAATGAGTAAGGTTTTACATTTTAAAGGATTACTTTTCCGTGAGTTAGATTAAACTGTCTCAATGTTTATGGTTTGCCGATTTGTCTCAAACCAAAGGAATTAACACTAATATAGGTTTACGGTCGTTATGCGCAAAATTCTACTTACTACCGCTATGCTATTGGCTTCTGGTCAAGCACTAGCTGTTGATGAACAACCACAGGTAATGAGCAACTTTAACTATGATTACTTTGAAGCACGTATCGGTGCTAGCCCAGTAACATTTGGTGGTGCGTTCAGTAAGTCCATTCACCCGAACGCTCACGCTATAGCACGTATCGATTCAGAATTTGAAAGCGATTACGACTCAGCTGTAGGTCTTGGTTTCCACGCTCCATTAAACAACTGGGCAGACCTAACAGGTGAAATGCTAGCTCGTATCGTTCAACCTGAGAACTCAAGCTCTACTGATATCGGTATGGAAATCAACATTGGTGTTCGCCAATGGCTTGGTCCACAACTAGAAGTTGGTGGTAAAGGTGGTTACGTTTCTATCGATGACAACGATGATTGGACAGGTTCTGTTTACGCGCGTTTCCACTCTACAGAGCTTTTCTCTCTAGGCGCTGAAGCTCGTATTAACGACTTCTACGGTGACCAACTTATGTTCACTGCTCGCTTCAAGTACTGATACTTAAAGCCAAGCTAGCTCTTAACGAGCACTTAGCCTTTTGATACTTAGTCTTTTAAGAAATCCGACTAAGACAGAAACAAAAAAACCGAGGACATTCCTCGGTTTTTTTTATTGACAGTAATCTTAAGCATATAAGGCAAACTTCTTTAGTGGCAGCTCTTCAGTAATTGCTGCTTGCGTGGCTCTTGTAATAGTTTCCAGTGAATACCATCAATTGCACCCGCAAATTTCCAAAGTAGTTTTAGGTCAACATCGTTTCCGTACGCTTCGCGAACCTTATTAAACACTTCAGGTGCGCCCAACTGCATAAACATTGAAACATCATCCACACCCGCCTTTTTAACCATGCGCTCTAACGTAAGCTGCATGTTTGGTAGATCTCTTAATCTACGGCTAGCTGATGACTTCTTGAAGCTACGCTGCTGAATTGAATTATCGATTGAAGTACGAATAATACTATTCAATTCAGGATGTTCACAGGTAAACAGATCCGTAATGTCGTAATAGTTTACGGTTGCTGTTGTCTGCTTCTTTACATGACGATACTTTTCACAATCAAGATCGGTCAGTTTTTTATCTAATGATTTTCCACCTCTAATGAATAAACAACCTTCACTCAATAAAGCGAACATAGCGTCATTTTGAAAGAGGCCAATACCTCCGAACATAGAACGTTTTTGATGCTCACCAAATTGATTCACGTAATTAATAAATGCTGTCTCGGTCATATCCGTTGATCCTTAATCAAATTACCCCGATTAGGTTGATCACCAGACAAGCAGCTTGTTATGCGAAAATTTTAAATCTATTTTGTTATTCTATAGGTGAATATTATGGTTTCGTTTTTCACCTTTAAATAAATCATACTTCGAAAAGAAAAATAAGTCTGGACTTAGTTCACATCAATCAATTGAGCATTCCGGTTTTTCATGATTGACTTCACAGTAAACTATCAAACCATGCTTGAATTTGGACACCTAGTGATACACCGGTTCAAATTATTAAAGGTTATGTAGACGGGTGAGTATTGCCTCGCAGCATCGTGGCTTGTAAAATGGCAGGACAGACCTGTTTTTACTTTTTATATGAATCATTTATCGTTTTTCTGGCTACCTCAAAATAAGACTCTTCTCTTAAAGGGTCTAGAATCAGAGTTTGCCCAACTTGTTGGACATTCTATCTCAGCGGGAAAAATAACACTTCCTCCTATCCCTAACGTTGTACTGAAGATTCAATCGCTTTGTACCCTTGAATCAACTGGGATTGCTGACGTTGCCGAGTGCTTACTCGAAGACCCAGGCCTCGCTGCTATTGTCATTCGTGTGGCTAACTCTGTCGTCTTTAACCGACGTAATATTACTTGTGTTGATATTATGACGGCGGTGTCGCGCCTTGGCATATTAAGAGTACGTGACATCGTGACGGCTCAGGCTATTGAGCAACTCAAACACTCAGTCAACCTCAGTAAAGAATGTAATAAGGTATTGGTTCAGAGCGCTTCTGTATCAAAAGAGCTGGGCGCTACTATGGTGCTTGTTACCAACAGCTTCAAAGAGCTCTCCCCTACTGAATACCGTTACCTTGAGCATGAAAAATCGCTGCTTGTTGGATTACTGGCTGATATTGGTTTGTTCTGTTTGGTTAGCGAATACCACCTCTACCTCGAAAATGGCAATTACCTAGATCACGACATCGCTCTACAAATCTTCCAAGGCCAATGTTCTGCTACCAGTAAATTGGTGCTTAACCGTTGGGGCTTCGACAGCGACTTTATTGATGTGTGCAGCAATACCATCAATAACCACGAACAGCGTGAAGTCTCTTACTTAGATATCGCTCGAATCGCTAACCACCTGCTGATGTTCAGAAACAAGGATGAGAACATCGATGATCACGAAGTTGAACTTAACGTGACAGGTGCAGAGGTGCTTTATAAATTAAGCAACTTGAGCAAGCATGATTTTAATGCAAAGCTAAGCGACGTGATCAATACTAGCGGCTTCTAAGTCACTGTTAAATTACAAGTAAGTGTAATATGAAGTAAATGCAATGGGGAAAGCATGTTTACAGGGATGATCTTTATATTTGCGCCACTCGTCGTGGGGTATCTTTTTGCAATTTCGAACGCTCAGACATTAGAATTTATCAACCGCTCAACATCGCGGTTGATCTACGTGATTCTGGCGTTAATGGGACTAAGCTTAGCCGCCCTCGATAACCTAGGCAGTAACCTGCAGACAATCCTTCTATATACCGTCACTTTCTTTGTCTGCTTAAGCGTATGTAACCTAATGGCACTGCCCGCTATTGATAAGTTATTGCCACTCAAAACCGACAGTAGCAAGAAGAAGCTTCCCCTCTCTTCTATGGCGATGGAATCTGCAAAACTCATCTTAGTGGTAGGTTCAGGGCTAATCGCTGGCTTAGTGCTGCCTATTGGCCTTGATTGGGTTGATACCGCAAGCGAATGGATTCTGTTTGTTCTTCTATTCTTTATCGGCATTCAGCTGCGTAATAGCGGACTCACACTTCGTCAGATCTTACTCAACAAGCACGGTATGGTTATCGCAATCACCATTATCATCACCTCAATGTTAGGTGGTGTAATCGCGGCTTACATCCTAGATATCCCTCTGTTCAAAGCCTTGGCAATGTCTTCTGGATTTGGTTGGTACTCTCTGGCTGGTATCTTAATGGGTGACGCCTTTGGTCCTGTCTATGGTGGCGCTTCTTTCATGCTTGAGCTGTTAAGAGAGTTAGTTGCCTTGGTACTGATTCCAGTGCTAATTCGCAGCTACCCATGCACTTCCATTGGTTATGCTGGTGCGACTGCGATGGACTTCACCTTACCGGTCATTCAAACAACAGGCGGCGTTAGATGTGTGCCTATCGCTATCGTCAGTGGCTTTATCCTCAGTTTGCTTGTTCCGATATTGATGTTGTTCTTTGTATCTCTTGCTAACTAGATCGCAGGAATAGCGTTTGTTTTAGATTAGAATGCAACTCGAATACCAATGCCCAGACACCGATACAGTTACCGAAATAAAAAGACACTAAGTGTCATTGCTCAACAAATAACGATCACGGTAACCTGTAACGACAAAGTTATAAAAAGAATAAACTTACAAAAGGAACCACTATGAAACGCCTTTGCGTCGCATTACTGCTAGCTTCAACTTCTACTTTCTCTTTTGCAGCAGATTCAATGTCTGAGACAAACCAGTGCCAAGCAAAAAAATATGATGCGTACATCGACGCTTCTTTGAATTGGTATGCCGACCTTGCTGCATTAACCTCTGAGCAATATCCAGAGCTAACAGAAGTGAGTGAGTGGTTCCTAGAAGGTCGTAAGCACCACTTTGAGCTGAATCGTGCTGCGGTTAACTACTACCTTGTGAACGATTCAAGCAAAGTGGCAACAGAGCAACCTGTAGAAGGTTGGTTGCAACTTGAGCAACACGACATTAAAACGCTATCAACACGTGATGATGAGCTTGGTAAAATCGCGAAAACAACATTCGATGACCGCCAATCAACGCCTCACGCTCAAAACTACGAACTACGTTCTGCCTTTGCAGAGCTGCTTAGTCACCCTAAGCAAATCGACTCAGCGCTGCAGCGTTACAACCAGTCGATCAGTAAACTTGAAGCGATTAAGTGTAAATAACCCCGCATTTAATATGCTTTTTTGAGAAGTTGGATTTCATAATTAAGACGGGACATTGTTCCCGTTTTCGTTTAGATTGTCCCGCTCGCGTCAATATTAGAAAAATAACTCGCTTGCTATGGTTACGGAACAAAAAACAGCAGATGTTAGCTTCGACAGTCTTCTACGTATCTTCACGGTACCTGAAGGCCCAGATTCAACACTCACTCAAATTGAAGACAAACTTTCACGAAACCTGAATCAATTCTTACGTGAACATATTGTGGCTGAAGAAAAGCCGCTGCGTGAAATTGAGAAAGATTTTTCAAATGCTCATATCCCAGAGCAGCCTGAGTTTGTTTCTGAACATACTGAGCATCTCCTCGATTCTCTTGTGTCTCATTCGGTTCACACGTCTTCGCCAAGTTTTATTGGCCATATGACCTCTGCGTTGCCGTACTTCCTGATGCCGCTTTCAAAAATCATGATTGCGTTGAATCAGAATCTAGTAAAAATCGAGACCTCAAAAGCTTTCACTCCCCTAGAACGTCAAGTTCTGGGCATGTTACATCGCCTGATTTATCAAGATAGTGACCAGTTTTATTCTCGTTGGATGCACAGCGCAAACCACTCTTTAGGTGCGTTTTGTTCTGGCGGTACCATCGCGAACATTACAGCGCTCTGGGTTGCACGTAACAACGCACTAAAAGCGCAAGGTTCGTTCAAAGGTGTAGAAAAAGAAGGCCTGTTTAAAGCCATGAAGCACTACGACTACGAAGGCCTTGCCATCTTAGTCTCTGAACGTGGCCACTACTCTCTGAAAAAAGCCGCGGATGTCCTTGGTATTGGTCAAGAAGGTCTAGTGTCTGTTAAAACAGATAACGACAACCGTATTTGTACTGATGATTTAAGACTCAAGATCGAGCAGCTCAAGCAGAACAAGATCAAACCTTTCGCCGTCATTGGTGTGGCTGGTACAACCGAAACCGGTAATATCGACCCGCTAAGAGACATTGCTGAGGTGTGTGCCGAATCCGATTGTCATTTCCACGTTGATGCAGCTTGGGGCGGTGCGACTCTGATGTCTAACAATCATCGTCACCTACTTGATGGTATTGAACTGGCGGATTCAGTCACGATTGATGCGCATAAACAGCTTTATATCCCTATGGGTGCGGGTATGGTTCTGTTTAAGAAGCCAGATGCGATGACTGCGATTGAACATCATGCTCAATACATTCTTCGTAAAGGCTCAAAAGATTTAGGCAGCCATACGTTAGAAGGTTCTCGTTCAGGTATGGCAATGCTGGTTTACGCCGCAATGCACATCATTAGCCGCCCAGGTTATGAACTGCTGATCGACCAAAGCATCAACAAAGCGCGCTACTTTGCCGACCTAATTAAAGATCAGAGCGACTTCGAGCTGGTTTCAGAACCTGAGCTTTGCCTACTGACTTATCGCTATGTCCCTGAGTCAGTCAAAGCGGCACTGCTTAAAGCTGAGCCTGAACATCGTGTCGAACTGAATGAGTTGCTCAATGAGCTGACTAAGTTTATTCAGAAGAAGCAGCGTGAAACAGGTAAGTCTTTCGTGTCACGTACACGCTTAAACCCTGAAGCATGGGTACATCAGCCAATCATCGTTTTCCGCGTGGTATTAGCAAACCCACTAACAGGCAATGACATTCTTTCGTCAGTGCTTGAAGAACAGCGTGAGATCTCTAAACTAGCACCAAACTTGATGGGCAAAATAAACAAACTGGTTACGCAAATCAACGCATAGTCATTCAATTTTAGTTGCATCAAATTGAAAATTTCTTTCTTTTTGATGTAACTAAGCTGTCAGTTCATACCCATTTTGCATTCTTTTTGCTCAAACTCTCTTCCAATTCTGTAGTTTTCTAAAATTTTGTTGAGGTTTGTCATATTCTTAAGCATTCATGCCCTGTTTTTGTATTAGTAAATAGTATGTTGGGTTTATACTGACTCTATGGTGCTAGTTAGCTTGATATCTATTTGACGCAGCAGTATTTACGAAACCGAATATACATCGGCTTTGTGTTTACTGATATTTGCTTCAGCCATACCCCCTGGTAAAAGATATTAACTAGCAAGTTGTTCTCTATACCCTTGTGAACACTATGAATACATTAGAAAAAATACAAAAAAACCTGGAAAATTTCAGCAAGTCTGAGCGCAAGGTAGCCGAAGTAATTATGGCTTCCCCTCAAACTGCAATTCATTCTAGCATTGCTACCTTAGCTAAAATGGCTGACGTGAGTGAGCCTACAGTTAACCGCTTCTGTCGTCGATTAGACACAAAGGGCTTCCCTGACTTCAAACTTCACCTAGCTCAAAGCTTGGCAAACGGTACACCTTACGTGAACCGTAATGTTGAAGAAGATGATGGTCCAGATGCTTATACGCATAAGATTTTCGAATCAACTATGGCTTGTCTAGACGTTGCTAAAAACAGTCTAGACGCGATGCAAGTAAACCGTGCTGTTGACTTGCTGACTCAAGCAAAACGCATTTCGTTCTTCGGACTGGGTGCCTCTTCTGCTGTCGCCAAAGATGCTCAAAACAAGTTTATTCGTTTTAATATCCCAATCACATGTTTCGAAGACATCGTGATGCAACGAATGAGCTGCATTAACTGCAGTGATAACGACGTTATTGTTCTTATCTCTCATACTGGCCGCACTAAAAGCCAAGTTGAGATTGCAAACTTAGCGCGTGAAAACGGTGCGACAGTTATTGCTATCACAGCAAAAGATTCTCCACTGGATAAAGCGAGCTCGTTGTCTATTTCTCTGGATGTTCCAGAAGACACTGACGTTTACATGCCAATGGCAAGTCGCGTTGTTCAGATGACGGTTATCGATGTGCTAGCGACAGGCTTTACGCTACGTCGTGGTTCTGGTTTCAGAGAGAACCTAAAGCGCGTCAAAGAGTCACTTCGTGATTCACGTTACGAGAAGTACTCTCAGTTCTAATCTGCTTAGTCATGAACTGAAAACAGATGACCAGAGAACAAGTTGAATTAAAAAAACGGAGCCTAGAGCTCCGTTTTTATTTGTCTGTATAAAATGACTTATACAACGAACAAGTTTAAGACCGTTAGATAGTCCAACTATTGCCCTTCTCAACCACGCTGTTTTCGGACGCATAAGAATTGATAATGGTAAAGCTCGACTCGACAGCTGGCTCTTGCCCAATTTGATTCATTGAAGCTCCCTCATGATGCCCTTCTCTACAACTGCACTTCTCGCATACTTGCTTCAAAATATGCACGAGCCTCTCTTGGTTAAGCGGCAAAGGGTTTCCTTTAATCGCCACTGATTTGAGCGCGTCGGCAGACACCTCATCAAACTGGGCTTCACAGACACCAAATTCCAACAAGTTGGGTAACTTAAGCGTATCAAGCACTTCCGATAACCAAGAAATTGCCTCCTCTTCTATTGCTTCTACGTTACCTGTTACTATCTGAGCGATTCGCTGATAACGCGCTAGGATGTCGCTTCTTTGCTGCTCTTTTGCAACGGCTATGTTCTCCAACATCACAAACGGCGCTAAACGCGCGGTAATCACACTATGAGGCGCAGAAATCTTACCTCCTAGTGCGGAGGCTAAACCATGGGCTGCGCCAAGCTTGGCATTAGTTATCGCCATACCACCGAGCATAGAAGCGAAAGCAAGATCAGAACGCGCTTGAGGCTCATCATAAACACACGCTTTAACCACAGAACCACTCAACTTACGCAGCCCTTCTTCACAAATCATATCGGTTAACGGATTCGGTTGACCACACACGTAGGCTTCCATTAGATGAGTAAAGGCATCCATCGCACCTCGCCCAGATATATATAGATTGGTTCCATGAGTTAGGGTTGGGTCGACAATCGCAACGTCGGCCAGCATGTCTGGGCTTCTCAGGCTGATTTTTACTTGGTCTTGGCCTGATTTCAGCACCGCGTTTTTAGTGACCTCGGCGCCGGTACTCGCTGTGGTTGGAATTGCGATAAACGGAAGTGGTTTGGTTTTAAGAGGAACATTACGCCCGACCACTTCAACATAGTCATATAAATTGCCTTGATTAGGTAAAACCGCAGCCAACGCTTTGCCCATATCGATGGCGCTACCGCCCCCCATGGCGACAACCATATCTGGCTTAAATCGACGAGCAGAAATAGCCGCCTCTTCAACCATTTTGATATTAGGTTCACCGGAAACGGCAATGTGCTGATAACGCATACTCTGCGCATCAAGATAGTCAGTAACAATTGAAGTGCGCTCTAATGTATTGCCTGTAACCAATAGCACGCTGTAGCCATATTGATTAAAGAGAGACAATGAAGCGGAAAGTGCTCCATCACCAAAGATGATCTTTGTAGATGTCATAAATTGAAACATGGTGCCTCCTGCGCCTATGACCGAACAAAACTGCGAACTCTTGGTTAGTGGAATTTAGCCTTTATATAGTGCATCAGTATTAAGATGCCTCGTTCTGTATGCGCTTTTTTTGACGAGGTGCAACTTGTCGCATTAAAGATGGATTAATGTCGTATTCTTAGGGGTAATTCACACTCTTAAATTAAGGGTAATCAATCTGAATACCCATCAGAAATCAGCATGGATCCTTTTTGTGACCATTATTTGCTCTGATAGACAAAACCTATTGTATTAAGAGGTAATTCCATCTTTATTTCCCCATGGCATTGAGGCATAGTTGGTTTTATGAAATTTTGAGTGGCATTCACTAAAGAATAGTTAACATAATCGAGTTAACGAGCCTCATCCCGTATTTAGGAGAAATTAAATGTTTGTAGTTATTTTTGGTCGCCCTGCTTGCCCATTCTGTGTTCGTGCAAAAGAGCATGCTGAAACTCTTAAAGCTAAACGCGATGACTTCAACTACCGTTACGTTGACATCCACGCTGAAGGTATCAGCAAAGCTGATCTAGAGAAGACTGTTGGTAAACCTGTCGATACAGTTCCACAAATCTTCATCGACCAAGACCACATCGGCGGCTGCACAGAATTTGAAGCATACGCAAAAGAAAACCTAGGTCTTTTCGACTAAGCTAGGATTTCTCAAACGAGAATCAGGGCTAAAGCCTTAAACAGCTGACCCATTTAGGCGTTAGACTGTACGATTTATAGAAAGCCCGCTCACTGTAGCGGGCTTTTTTATGACCAGTTTTCATACGGAATAAGAATAAGGTCAAAATCAAGTAAATTAACAAAATATTGCTTATAATTTATTTATATTTAGATACAATTCACCTCTCAAACTTACCCTGTGTTCCACGCCAATTATTGAGCGACCACCGTGAATATCGACGTTGTTTTTCTGTTAGAACAAAACCCCATTCTCCTCATCTTTGTTGTTTTATCGATTGGATTAGCCATTGGTAAAATTCGTTTCGGTAGCCTCCAACTTGGTAATTCAATCGGTGTTTTGATTACTTCCCTTATCATGGGACATCTTGGCTTTTCTTTTAACGCAGATGCGCTCACCATTGGTTTCATGCTGTTCATCTACTGTGTTGGCATTGAAGCTGGACCAAACTTCTTCGGTATCTTCTTCAGAGACGGTAAGCACTACCTCATTCTGAGCCTTGTGGTACTTTCTACCGCAATTGCCCTAACCTATTTCAGTAGTCATTACCTTGGCCTAGGCTTTGGTTTATCTGCAGGCATGATGGCAGGTGCCTTAACAGCAACGCCGATATTGGTAGGTGCTCAAGATGCTCTGAATTCTGGGCTTGCAGAATTACCAAGAAACATGGACTTGAGCCTGATTATCGAAAACCTTTCAGTCGGTTACGCGATGGCTTACTTGGTTGGCTTAATCAGTATGATTATGTTTGCTCGCTTGATTCCAAAACTTCAAAAAGTGAACCTACACGACTCGGCAGAGCAAATCGCCCAAGAACGTGGGTTAGGCGCTTCAGGTCAGCGTAAGGTTTACTTGCCCATTATTCGTGCTTATCGAGTGGGACCAGAGCTCATCTCTTGGACTGACGGTAAGAATCTGCGTGAACTGGGCATCTATCGCCAAACAGGCTGTTACATCGAGCGTATTCGACGTAATGGTATTCTTGCCCATCCAGATGGTGATGCAATTCTGCAAGAAGGCGATGAGATCGCATTGGTTGGTTTCCCAGATAGCCACGCTCGTCTAGACCCAAGCTTCCGTAACGGTAAAGAAGTTTTCGACCGTAACCTTCTCGATCTGCGTATCGTGGAAGAAGAGATCGTCGTTAAGAGTGACAGTATCGCAGGTAAGCGCCTATCAGACTTAAACCTGTCTGAATACGGCTGTTTCCTTAACCGCGTAGTACGTGCTCAGATTGAAATGCCGATGGACTTAAACATCGTGCTTTCTAAAGGTGACGTCCTACAGGTGAGTGGTGAAAAGAGTCGAGTGCACGGCCTAGCTGAGAAAATTGGTTTCATCTCAATCCACAGCCAAATGGCGGATTTGATGGCCTTCTGTAGCTTCTTCATTTTGGGTATTTTGTTTGGTTTGATCACCATGACATTCGGTCAGGTATCGTTTGGGCTAGGTAACGCGGTTGGCCTGCTTCTATCGGGCATCATGCTTGGTTTCCTACGAGCGAACCACCCTACTTTCGGTTATGTGCCTCAAGGTGCTCTGAACATGGTCAAAGACCTCGGTTTGATGTTCTTTATGGTCGGTATCGGCTTGAGCGCCGGTGGTAAGATATTTGAGCACTTAACCCAAGTTGGCCCACAGGTAATAGGTATTGCCCTAGTAGTGAGTGTGCTGCCAGTATTCTTCGCTTACTTGGTTGGCGCTTACGTATTGAAGATGAACCGAGCTTTGTTGTTCGGTGCAATCATTGGCGCGCGAACTTGCGCTCCAGCGATGGACATCGTAAATGACCACGCTCGCTCAACGATTCCGGCTCTGGGTTATGCGGGTACTTATGCGATAGCCAATATATTGATGACCTTAGCAGGTACTTTCATCATCATAATTAGCTAGCATCTGCTGCATTAAAAGCAGCCAAGCTTAGATATTTCAAATGCACTAATTCACTTTGGGTTAGTGCATTTTTTATAACCTGTTTTAAGCGGTTCAAGCCTTCTTCCCCACTCCTGCTCTTAACTCTCTTCATCCCTTATTTCTACTCTTGTCCCCCTTCGAATCGCTGTAGCCGTATCCGCTCTTAAATCTCTTCGCATCCCGCCACTCGAATCCCATATCTGCTCTTAATCTCTTGAACCAAATAGCAGACAAAAAAATAGGCGCTCAATGAGCGCCTATTTCGTTTAGATTCGATAACTTGAATTAGATGTCAGCTACATCAAATTCAACAGCTGGGTTAACGTCAGCTTCGTAATCAACACCTTCAACACCGAAACCAAATAGCTTCAAGAACTCTTCTTTGTACTCTACGTAGTCAGTCAGTTCTTTTAGGTTCTCAGTTGTGATTTGAGGCCATAGGTTACGACAGTGATCTTGAATGTCTTCGCGAAGCTCAAGGTCATCTAGACGTAGACGGTTCACTTCATCCACTACTGGCGCGCTGCCGTCTTCTTTGTATAGACGTTGGCTGAACATACGGAAGATCTGTTCCATACAACCTTCGTGAATACCTTCTTCACGCATCTTCTTGAACACCATAGCGATGTAAAGAGGCATTACAGGGATTGCAGAACTTGCTTGAGTCACTACAGACTTAAGAACAGCAACGTTTGCAGTACCGCCAGTTTGGCCTAGCTTCTCGTTCAGCGCTGTCGCTGCACGGTCTAGATCCATCTTAGCTTTACCTAGTGCGCCATCCCAGTAGATTGGCCACGTTAGTTCAGTACCGATGTAGCTGTAAGCAACCGTCTTACAACCGTCCGCTAGAACACCAGCTTCAGAAAGAGCATTGATCCAAAGTTCCCAATCTTCACCGCCCATTACAGTAACAGTGTCTTTGATCTCTTCTTCAGTTGCAGGCTCTACGCTTGCTTCGATGATTGTGTCTTTGTTCGTATCAACCGCAGTTGACGTGTACGTTTCGCCGATAGGCTTTAGAGATGAACGAATTACTTCGCCAGTCTCTGGCATTTTACGCACTGGAGACGCCAGTGAGTATACAACCATATCGATTTGGCCTAGATCTTCTTTGATCAGGTCAATTGTTTTCTGTTTCGCCTCGTTAGAGAAAGCATCGCCGTTCAGGCTTTTTGAATATAGGCCTTCTTCTTTAGCAAACTTGTCGAACGCTGCTGAGTTGTAGAAACCAGCTGTGCCAGGCTTTTTCTCAGTACCGGCTTTCTCAAAGAAAACACCGATAGTTGAAGCGCCGCCACCAAATGCAGCCGCAATACGTGAAGACAAGCCGTAGCCACTTGAAGAGCCAACAACTAGTACACGTTTAGGTGCGTTTGCGATTGGGCCTTGAGCTTTTGTGTAAGCAATTTGTTCTTTTACATTAGCTTCACAACCGACTGGATGTGTTGTAGTACAGATGAATCCGCGAATTCGAGGTTTGATGATCATATTCAACTTCCTTAAAAAATCAGGTTAAGGATAAAAGTTTCGTACGCAAATGGCATCTAATTTCTGTAAAAATGTGGCGAAAATGCAAGTGGTTGGAGCACTCAGTGAATATTTGCTGACTAAGTCACCATTTGTTAACGCCTCTATTGCAACTTCTACGACAAAAACAAAAAAAGGCACCTAATAAGGTGCCTTTTGTCATTTCTTTATCTAAGCAACGCTATTTAGCTTAGGTTTTAACTCTTTTCGCGTCAAAGTTTCACTGTAATCATGACTGAAGTGGTCAACTTGAATCGCTGCGTAGCGAAGTTTGTCTGCTGCAATGATTTGGTCAACTTCGTCTTGAGTAAGAACATCTGCCGCCAGTGCTTGAGCAAGTTTATCTTGCAATAGACCTTTACGAGCCACTTTGCCCTCTTTCACTGCTTTGAAGATCTTACGTTCGAGAGGCTTGATGCTGTACATCGCATTGAACGCATTCTCCATTAGGCCAACACTATCCTCTTCTTCTTTGCCTATGTAGCAAAGGTGAGTTAGACGTTCACGGTGTGCACCCGGAGTCATCAAGCTTTCTGCCAGTTGTACCGTTAGATTATCACTTGGTTTTTCAAAGTGGTTACCGACAGGGAAAACTAGACCTTTAAGTACTTTACCTACCATCTTGTTCGGGAAGTTTCTGTACGCTTCTTGTAGCGATTTAGCCGCGTTATGGAAACAGTGTTGAACCGCGTAGTGTACGTAGTCTAGGTCAGCTTGTTGACGACCTTCATCTTCATACTTCTTAAGCGCTGCAGACGCCATGTATAGGTAACTTAGACCATCACCTAGACGTGCAGAGATAAGCTCTTTACGTTTCAGTTCGCCACCTAGTGTAAGCATTGCGAAATCCGCACTCACTGCAAGCGCACGGCTCAAGCGAGTTAAGTCTTGGTAGTAAGGCTTCGTTGGACCGCTCATATCCGCTTTAATGAACTTAGAGCCTGTCAATGCCGCACCGAACGCACCAAACGTGTTCTTAGTTGCGTGAGAGATATGCTTGAACAACAAGTTATCGAAATCCTTCGCACCTTGCTTCTCATCTGGGTTTGCTGCCGCTTCCATTTCGCTTAGCACGTATGGGTGACAACGTGTCGCACCTTGACCGAAGATCATCAGGTTGCGAGTTAAGATGTTCGCACCTTCTACTGTGATAGCAACTGGAATACCTAGGTAAGGCGCAGCTAAGTAGTTCATTGGACCATCTTGAATTGCACGACCAGAGTGGATATCCATTGAATCATTCAGGATAGTACGCGCCATTTCTGTCATGTGATATTTCGCGATAGCCGTAACGATACCCGGCTTCTCTTTCATATCGAGTGAAGTAGTTGTTAGTGTACGAGTCGCTTCTAGTAGATACGTTAAGCCACCAATACGACCTAAACTCTCTGCAACTCCTTCAAACTTACCAATCGACATACCGAACTGCTTACGAACATAAGCGTATGCGCCGGTCGTTTTCGCCGTTAGGTGGCCCATCGCCGTGCCAAGTGCGGGTAATGAGATACCACGACCTGCAGACAGACATTCCACCAGCATACGCCAGCCTTTACCTGCGTAATCGGCACCACCGATTAACCATTCCATAGGAATAAATACATCGTGACCGCGTGTTGGACCATTCATAAACGCAAGACCAAGTGGGTCATGACGCTCACCAATCACAACACCTTCGTGGTCAGCCGGGATTAGCGCACAAGTGATGCCAATGTCTTCTTTGTCACCCAGTAGCTTTTCTGGATCGTGCAGTTTGAAAGCCAGACCAAGTACCGTCGCCACTGGTGCTAGTGTAATGTAGCGTTTGTTCCAGTTAAGCTTGATACCTAGCGTCTCTTTACCTTCGTGCATGCCCATGCACACAGTACCGACATCAGGGATACCACCCGCATCAGAACCCGCTTCTGGGCCTGTTAGTGCGAAACATGGGATATCTGTACCGTCAGCAAGACGAGGTAGCCAGTAGTCTTTTTGGTCTTGAGTGCCGTAGTGAGACAGCAGCTCACCAGGACCAAGAGAGTTTGGAACCATTACTGAAACCGCAGTACTGATACTGCGAGTCGCAATCTTAGTTACGATAGTTGAGTTAGCGTGTGCTGAGAATTCACGACCGCCATACTCTTTCGCAATAATTAGCGAAAAGAAACGCTCTTTGCGTAAGAAGTTCCACACCTCTTCAGGAAGGTCTCGATCTTCTTTTACAATTTGGTGGTCATCAAGCATAGCGAGCAAGGTTTCAAGCTCATTATCCATGAACGATTGCTCTTCTGCTGTCAGCTGAGGTTTTGGGTATTGATGCAGCTTAGTGAAATCTGGTTTACCAGAAAACAGCTCTCCGTCCCACCACACGCTACCCGCTTCCATCGCTTCTTTCTCGGTGCTAGATAGTGGTGGTAGTACTTTTTTAAAGAGTTTAAAAGCTGGGTCACTTACCCATTTTTGTCTTAGAGAGCTCATAGTTCAGATCCTTTTGTTCACTATATTGGTTGTGAATGTTTCGCTTTTTATTGTTTTATTCTTCTGCTGACATGCCTGCGGCTAAATATGGAATAAGAATATCGACCACTGCCTTAGCATCTATCTTTCTGTCATAGTCATTCTCTGCAATTTCTACCAGAGCCTGACTTGATGCCATGGTGAATACACAAGTCCCTAGGGTGAAGTGTAATCGCCAAAATAACTGTTCTTGAGTGAGGTTCGGATTCGCCTTCATTACAGATGTCGTAAACAAAGAAAGTACTTCGCTGTAGCGAGTAGTAATGAACCAACGCAAGTGTCCTTGCACATCCGTATAGCCTCTGCCGATAAGTAACATGAATCGGCTTGTACCATTTGGCCTAACATCATTAAGTGCTCTTAGTGGCTGTCTCAACGACTCAAACACGTCACTCATAGAATACGTTTCGTTCAAGTTTAAGTTCACTAATGCATCTTGCAGTGCTGGCATAAATGCTTCTAAGTAACGATTGAGTACCGCACGAACCAGAGTCTTCTTATCGCCAAAGTGATAGTTCACTGAAGCTAAGTTGACATTCGCTTTACTCGTAATCGTACGTAAAGAGGTGTCATTAAAACCGTGCTCAGCAAATAAGCCTTCAGCCACATCTAAGATTTTGTCTTTGGTTGTACTTCTTGGTGCCATTTCAATCACTCGTATTAAACAACTGTTTGAAATATACGCTTAGTACATTTATTTAACAAGCAAGCAACATCACATTTTCACAAATTGGTCGTACCAGTTAATAAAACTCAGCACTAAACGATTGAATCGCTGTGTGTTTATAAAAAAATAAAAAAATAATGAATTTTCTTGGAACTGAAATGGAAATGGAGAGTCCTAAATTAGGTAGAAAACAGCGTATTTAGAAGTTTAACAGGCCGTCAAACTTGTTCTTCTCACTGCTTTCTTAATTACTGCATTTTCCTTATTAACTCCTATACTTGTATCCGCCCAAACCACGTTGGTTTGGGCTTTTTTTTTGTTTGTTGTTTGGGACGAGAGTGAGCCTTACTTACCCCTCTTCACAGCTACTAACTACAACCTGAACAGCGCGACCGCCTCTTTATATGCTGTCATTTCTTCCTAAGAGTCGAACTACCATGCTTGGCACATTGTTATCACTGGAACTCGTATTTCAAACAACCTACTAGCCAACGTTTACCTATCTGAGTCCAAACCTAATACTACGTTTCCTCTATTTACGGTGCATCCATTCGAAGCTTGCCACTTGCTACTATTGTTAAATTAATCAATAAGGATAGAGACTTACATTCGAAATAAAGCCAACAAACTTAGCAATTTCTTGCAGATGTCCTAAGCTTCGTTTAATACCCTTTTCAATTAAGTAGTTAAACGCTTGTTGGGAAGCGGCGGGAGCTTTTAAAAGTAGAAGGAGACCTACTTTGAGACTGTTGAAATTACCTATTATGTGTTGCTTAGTTATTGCAGCTCCACTCTCTGCTCAAACTTTAGAACAGGCCGTAGCCATTACCTTGGCTACCAATCCTGAGATAAAGAGTATCTTTAATGAGTTTGTGAGTGTACGGAAACGAAATGACGCCGCAGGTGGTGCTTATAGACCTAGTATCGACCTGGATGCTGGTATTGGTTACGAAGGCATAAACCCTGCACCAAATAACGGCCCCGATACCGATCTCACAAGAAAGGAAGCGACGATTTCCCTCACTCAATTGCTGTGGGATGGTTCCGCTACGCTGAACGACATTGATCGTACCGCCGCAGAAGCCGAGTCGGTACGTTTGCAATTGATCGCGGATGCCGAAGACAAAGCGCTGGAGGTAACACAAATCTATCTAGATGCAGTGAAAGCCACTGAAGTGCTGGCACTGTCAGAAAGTAATCTTTCAATACACAAGAAAATCTATAAAGACATAAAGAAACGAGCGAATTCAGGCATAGGTTCGACAGCTGATGTATCGCAGGTAGAAGCTAGGATTGCGAAGGCTCATGGTAATTTGTTGGCCGCACAGAATAATTTGATCGATACCCACACCCAGTTTAGACGAGTGGTGGGTCAAGAACCGCTAGGCTTAATTTACCCAAGAGCCGATATTTCTAAAATTCCTTTGTCGTTAACTGACGCCATTGTTGATGCATTAGACCAACACCCAGTGATCAAAGTTGCAAACGCAGATGTCGATTCAGCCCACTTCCAATACAAACAATCAAAGGGCGTGAACTACCCTACCTTCTCCATCGAGGCTTCTCAGTCGTGGCGTGATGATGCAGGTGGCGATGAAGGCTCAAGTCAAGAGACCCTCGCGATGCTACGCATGCGATATAACCTCTACAACGGTGGTACCGATAGTGCTAATTCAGAAGCTGCAGCTTACCAACTCAATAAAGCAAAAGATCTAAGAGATCGTGCTTATCGACAAGTTGAAGAAGGCCTTCGCCTCTCTTGGAGTGCATTGGATCTGACGTTGCAACAAAAGAACTTCTTGTCTGATCACGTGGATTCGGCGTCAGAAACCGTTATCGCTTATGAGAAACAATATCGAATCGGTAAACGTACGCTACTGGATCTGCTTAACACTGAAAACGAATTGTTTGAAGCCCGCAAAGATTACTTAGATGCGCATTACTCTGAACAGTACGCTAAATACCGTGTAATGAACGCGACAGGCTCTCTATTGAACGCTCTACTGGTCGACATTCCAGACGAGTGGACAACGGCAGTGGAGTATTAATGATGAAAATACCTTACTTATTACTTCCCGTGTTAACGATGACTTTATTTGCCTGTTCAAACCAGCAGGAAGAGGCTTATATCGAGACACCTGAAGCAGAACAGATTGCAGACCTGCAAGACGATGATAGAGATGGTGTGGTGAACGCTCGTGATATCTGTCCAGGTACGCCTGAGACATCACAAGTCGACAATGATGGTTGTGGAGAAACGATTCTTGCGGAAGAAGTCAGACAACTAAAAATACTCTTTGCTCATGACTCATTTGAAGTGAACCCGATCTTCTCAGACCAGATCAGCACGATGGCAGAGTTTCTTGAAACCTACAAAAGTGCCTCGATTGAAATACAAGGCTATGCGAGTAAAGTGGGTTCTAACGAGTACAACTTAGACCTATCAAAAAAACGAGCAAACAATGTTCAAGACGAGTTACTGTCGAATGGTATCGAACCAGAGCGAGTGCGAATTATCGGCTATGGTGAAGAGCGCCTAGAAAGCGATGGCGACGACCCTACTTCACACGCATTGAACCGTAAGGTAACAGCGACGGTGGTAGGGTTAAGTGAACAAATCGTCGAGGAGTGGACCATATTTACCACGCTTGAAAAATAGCGTGACATTGTCACTGTGGATCTAGATGTGACATAGAGCGAGTGTCGAACAACAGCAGCTTAGTTATAAGATCAATAAAGCCGAGATAGAAAACCCTATCACGGCTTTTTTGTTCTTTGCTGTCACATGAATCGGGGAGGATGATTCTGTGACTCGTCTTGCTACTCAGAAGTTAGCTTGTTAATCAGTGAATAGGCTCGCCGTTAAACGAGCCTACCGCTGATTATAGTTTTACTTCTTGTTGCTTTGCTGTTTTCGGTAAAGAAACGCTTAGCAGGAAGTAACCTAGAATTGCAGCTGTTGTAGATCCCATCAGGATGCCTAGTCGAGCTAGTGTGTCAAACTCTACATTCGTTGGGCCAAATGCTAGTGATGAAATAAAGATAGACATTGTAAAACCAATACCACACAGGACAGATACTGCGAAGATGTTCATAAAGTTCACACCTTCAGGGAGCTTAGCAACACCCAATTTCACCGCACCCCAGCTGAATGCAAAGATACCAAGAGGCTTACCAATCAATAGACCCATAGCGATACCAAGCGGTAGCATACCTGTTAGGCTTGAGATTGAGATACCTTCCAATGAAATACCTGCGTTTGCAAAAGCAAAGACTGGCAAGATTGCAAAAGCGACGTATGGGTGCAGAGCATGTTCTAGATGCTTCAGCGGAGAATGTTCACCTTTATTGCCTTTCAGTGGGATAGCAAAACCAATCACTACACCAGCCAGCGTTGCATGAACACCAGACTTCAATACTGCAAACCACAGAATTGCACCAACAATGAGATACACACTCAGCTTAGTTACATGCTTGTTGTTTAGCATGAACAGCACACCAGTTGCGATGAAACCAACCGTTAACGCAAGCGTTGATAGGTCGCCTGAGTAGAACAGTGCAATGATAACAACAACGCCAAGGTCATCGATAATTGCTAAAGCCAATAGGAACACCTTCAAGCTAACCGGTACACGGTTACCAAGAAGCGCCATGATACCTAATGCGAATGCAATATCAGTTGCCGCTGGGATAGCCCAACCTTGAAGCGCTTCTGGGTTACTTGAGTTAAATAGCACGTAAATAAGTGCCGGAGCTAGCATACCGCCAACGGCTGCGATAGCTGGGAAGATTGCTGTCTCTTTAGACTTTAATGCGCCTTCTAAAAGTTCGCGCTTAACTTCTAAGCCGATAAGAAGGAAGAAGACAGCCATTAAGCCATCGTTAATCCAGTGAGACACAGACATACCAAGAACGTAACTATGCAATACGCCTTGGTACATTTCGTTCAGTGGTGAGTTTGCTACAAACATTGCGATCGCCGCAGCGATGACTAGTATGATGCCGCCAGCAGATTCCATTTTAAAGAAGTCACGGATGACGTCGGTCATGATTTCGCCCTTATATTTATTATTTAAATAAACGAATAACAAAGAATAACCATGAGTTTATATCCAAGCGTAATCGATAGATAATCACTTCTTCGGATGTTTAACTTCGGTTTTTCCTACAAATACTAAACAATACGTCGTATATTCCATAATGTTGTTATGCACCATGAATTAAGTATAGATGAGATCATCGAACCTGTATGCACAATTCATTGGGGGACGCTAAAAGGCGCAGGCATAAAAAAAGGCTATCAAATTATAGCCTTAGGTGTTTTTTAGTAGCCAGTTAACTGCATAAAGCCTGTCGCTTCATGGCTCCCGCTCGCCTTAATCGGCCCTTCCCAATATGGTATGACAAATGGAAGCCACATATCCCTGCGTATAATACGCGTTGTGAGGTTGATATCATGCTTAGGGACGTTAATGATCCACTGCAAAGGCATCCGTCTTCCATTCATCAACGTTGTATTTTGCAATGGTTGAATGGAAATGTCGGATTCCGTTAATTGGTAAACTTTGCCTGAGCGCGTTGCTAATGTCCCGAATATGTAAGGCAACTGTTGGTTATGACGATAGCGGTTAATGCTCAGCGCTGTGCCGTCATCGAGGTTAAATACAAACCAATCCCAACCTTGTTGGCCCACTCCAAGTAAGCCACTGCCCCACTCTTTATGTACCCACGCAGTTCCTTCCACTTCCTTGGTAACGCCGTCTAGGTTCAACACACCGCTCAACGATAAAAATGGAGCGCTGAAGTTATAAGACGCGACAGGTAATAAGTCGTGCTTTTTCTGATAACCGTTATCGCCGTTGAGCACATAGGGCCCTTTTGCAATGGTGTCGAGTTCAAGTCCAAACGTGTCTGTTTGCACTTGAAGGCGTCCTGGGAATGGGGTGTTGCCGAGTGCACGCCAGTTCCAGTTATCAATCCAAAGCCTGAATGGACGATTAGTCATTCCCGCTTGGCCAATGCCGCCACGAGCCATGCGCTGTTCTTTCCATACTTTGGACTTAGAAGAGACCACTACATTTGAGATATAGACTTGAGGGCTTTGCCACCCTGGTGTTTCACGTTCGTCCGTTGCGATACGGAAAAAGCTCCACTGGACCGAATAGTCTTTAC
This sequence comes from Vibrio sp. 10N.286.52.F8, assembly GCF_041468745.1. Classification (NCBI taxonomy): domain Bacteria; kingdom Pseudomonadati; phylum Pseudomonadota; class Gammaproteobacteria; order Vibrionales; family Vibrionaceae; genus Vibrio; species Vibrio sp. 10N.286.52.F8. The sequence goes on along the minus strand of NZ_JBFRJF010000008.1, from coordinate 35,059 downwards.
CATCATCACCTTTCAAAGATGCAAAGTAATGCCACCACTCGTGCTGAAACTCTGGGTGGAACTTAAAATCTTGTGGTAGCGAAACATTACGGTCTGGCAAAACAGGTTCGAACACATTGAAGTGTTCATTAACCAATATTGAGTTAACTTCATTCACGCCCTTTTCACCAGGATCGATGAAATAGGAGTAATAACCCCAAACACTTAAAAAGATGCCGAAGAAACTGATTAATAGCAGAGAAGACAGGATTCGTTGTCTTAACTTAGTTGAAGTATTCCGTAAAAACATACTAAAGCGCATCCCTCAGTGACTTCATCGGAGTGTTCCGAATCATTCTCATCACTGGTAAAGCACCAGCTAGCATCAATGCTGCCATGGCCCATGCAAATGTCTGCAAATAGTCCCAAGGAATCACTTGTAACTCGAGTGACCACCCAAAAGACTGCTTTATCACGATATCAACAATTAGGCTCGCTAACGCCAATCCGAGCGGAATCGCAATTAAGGAGGAAATAAGCCCAAACACAAACAACTGCAAACTACCTGTCAGGATCAGCTCTTTCGCCGAGACACCCAAACAGCGCTGCAAGGAAATATGCCTTTGGCGAGACACTTCTCCCGCAACCGTCGCAAAGAAAATACCGAAGACGGCGATAACCAAGGTGATGTTACCTAATGTATCTGCAATCGCGAACGTCCTATCGAACACCCGCATTGCTTGACTGTGAATATTGTTGTTATCGAAAACGCGCTCGGAGCCAAGCCTGAATACGCTTTCTAATCGGCTGCGAAGCCCTAATGAATTCACATCGTCTTTGAGTATTACCCCAAGGCCGACATTACCCCGCCCTGCAAACCCATACAGCCAGTTTCGATGCGACATCATGACTTGATGGTAAGGGTTACCATAATCGTAATAAACACCGACAACCTGCCAACCAGAGCCGAGACTGTCATAGAGGTCAATGTAGTCGCCAGGGCGAATCCCCAGCTTGAGAGACATCGATTCACTGATCAACACACCTTTAGAGTGATGTAAGTGATACCAGTAATTCGGAATACCTAATTTGATCGTCAGCGCTTCTAGCTCACCTTCAGAAGGACCCGTACTGATCACCTGAATGCTACCAACTGGAGACGCCACATCTTTCTCCCAACGCCACCAAACCGAATCCACTTCAGGTTGGTCGGATAACCAATTACTCATACGAGCAGCGGCATTGTTGGTTGGGTAGATATACAGATCGGCAGCCAAACGCTGTGTTAGCCATTTATCAGTGGTATCTCTAAAGCTACCGACCATGGTTTCTACACCAATATTGGCTGTTAAGGCCAACATAAACGCCATCGTCGCCACGCCACGGTAACTCATACTGGAAGCAGCATCAGCAAAGAACCAGCGAGCGCGAACCCAACGCAAAGAATAAGAGAGGCTGTTAAATAACTTCCACATCAAAAACGGGGTAAATAGCGCCACACTGATCAGCATTAGCGCGATAATCGCAAAACCCGTTTCTTGAGTCTGAGGGGCTTGATACACAGCAACAGCAGCAACCAAGAAGCCACAGCCAATCAACGCTTGCCAAGTGAACTCGGTACCCGCAAAACGCATCAAAGACAAACGAGAAGACAGACGAATCGGTTGAGACTTAAGTAAACGAACCAGTGGCCACGCACACGCTAAGAAAGCACCAATCAATGCCATCAGTAAGCTGTAACCACTCCAACGCCAATTCCAGTCGATCGTTAAGCCGACGTTAGCGTCGTATAAATCGCCCAAGCTTGAAGATACGGCAGGTAACAATTGGTTTGCTAGCATCACGCCAAATACATTGCCGCAGATCCAGCTCAGTAAAACCAATAGCAGTAACTCTAAACAGAGCGCTTTAGTCAGTTGCCAACCAGACACACCCGTTTGTCTTAAAATCCCGACTAACGGTTGACGCTGAATAAAAGAAAGCGACATTGCTTGATAGAAAATGAACAAGCCAACCACAAACGACAGCATACCCATCGCTTTTAGGTTTAAGTGGAACGCACTGGTCAGCGACTCAAGCTCTGCCTTAGAGCTACGAGAGATCGTCAAACCATTAGGTAACATATTTTTAAGACGTTCAAACTTCTCAGTGGGCATGTCTGAACAAGCAATCACTGAAAGCCCAGCACTGCGTTTAAGCATTCGGAGCAAGGAGATATCCGCAATCAACCTTGTACCATTAATCATATTATTTTGATCAACAACCACAGGACCAAGTTCAGAACCATCCATCAAAGGGATGTAATCACCGTTGTGCCATTCCATGTGTTCAGCAAGATCATCACTGACAAGGATTGGATATGGTGGCTTCATGAGGTTCAAAGCGGTGAGATCTTTTAACGCTATACCAGGTTGTAGCTGAAGCATAGAAACAGGATCTATACCGACAACCATGAAGTTTGCGCCATTTTCATCAGTGATACGATGGTGATCAAGAGGAGAACACTGTTGAAAACCTTCACGGCGAAGCTGGATATAAAAGCCTTGCGGGATTTTATTGGCGTTGTGTTTTGGTCGAATGCGGTAAGGAAGAGGATTCGAAAAGAGCTTTTCGCCATGTGCATAGCTTTGCTTGGCGTGTTGGTTGATAGCAGTAACACCAACCAAAAGTGATACGCCGAGGGTTAAACCAAGCCATACCAAAATAATCTGCAGTGGGTAACGTCGATAGTGACCGAGTAGTGCCTTAACTACGGGCCATAACATGCAGTTGTCCTCCTTGTAGACGGATCCTACCATCCATATGCAGAGCTACTTTTTCACTGTGTGTTACCAACAGCAACGTACATTCTAATTGACGAGCCAAAGAGGTCAGCAAACGCATTACCGCTTCTGCATTACGCTCATCTAAACTACCGGTCGGCTCATCGGCCAGCAATATTTTTGGTTCCATATAAAGCGCACGCGCAATGGCCGCACGTTGTTGTTGGCCACCAGACGCTTCTTCAGGGTAACGGCCAAGTAAAGGCATAAGATCTAAAGCAGAGAGAATCTGTCTCCAGAGACCTTTGTCTTCAGGTAAGCCTTTTAACTGGCGGCAAAAACGGATGTTATCGGCAATATTTAACGTTGGCAATAAGTTGAATTGCTGAAAAATATGGCCAATGTTGTTTCTGCGATAAGCGGTGCGGTCACGCTCGGTTGAGTCGTGCATATTGAAGTGAGGAAAAGCGATTTCACCTGAGTCCGCTAGGTCTAAGCCCGCGATAAGATTCAGTAAAGTACTTTTACCTGAACCGCTTTCTCCCATTAATGCCAGCTGGTCACCTTGGTTTAATGTTAATTCAGCACCTTGCAAAACAGGGTGAAACTCCCCCCCATCGACATAGCCTTTACATAGGTCTGACAGCTTTAACATTAAACAGCTCGCATTAGTTAGAATTTGGAAGGAGAATCTACACTAATTCCCTGTTAGGAGGAAGTATTTTGAAAGATAGATCACACGCCAACGATAAAGTGATGCGATTGGTGCGCCCTACTTCAACTTCCTATCAAGTTTTTAATCCATTTTCTTGTTTTCATGCGATAGAGCGACCCGCCCCACTTGAGGACTTCTTCCGTTAGGAAAAGCAGATATACCCACTCAGGTGGAAACTTAAAATAGATAGCCGCGATGGCTGCCAATGGGATACCGATCACCCACTGAGCAATCAAATCTTGATAGAGGCAGAACTTCACATCACCACCCGCTCTCAACACCCCAACGATCACAGTCAATGGCACCGAGCGAATGACAATACCCACACAGAGGATCAGAATGAACTTCTCTGAGAGGGCTCTGGTTTCTTCCGTCAGTGCGCTAAAGGCATTAAGTATTGGCGTTTGAACGAAATAGAGAAAAACGGCTACAACAATACTAGTTAAGAAACACAAAATTGTTAAGCCAAGCGCTTGATAGTAAACCGCTTCATTGTTTTTCGCACCAAGTTGATTACCCACCAAAACAGCTGCCGCATTCGAAAGGCCAATCAATAAACTCAATGAGATAGATTCAACCGGCGTCATGACCGATAGCGCAGCCAGACCTTGAACGCCCGATTGCCCCATGATCGCGTGGTAAGCAAACAAACCACCCGCCCATGCTAAGAAGTTAAACGTGGTCGGCAGAGACAGCTTCAAGAAGCGAACCACCTTATCAATCGAAGCTGCCGCTTTAATATCGCAAAACTTAAATGCTAATAAATGCTTAGAGAAATAGAGATAACCAAACAAAGTCGCGACTTCAATCGCGCCACTCAGTACCGTCGCAATCGCCGCACCTTTGATTCCAAGCGCAGGAAAGCCTAAGTTACCGAAGATCAGCACCCAGTTTAAGAACACGTTAGACAGGATGCCGATACCGCTGAAAAATGTACTTAGCCCGGGTTTGTGCATCGCTCTCAAACCCACAGCCATACTGCTGACACACGATACCGCTAGCATGCTAAATGACGTAATTACGATGTATTCAACGCCTAAGTTGATGACCTCTTGAGAGTCGGTCGTCACGCCCATGATTTGTGCAGGAAATGAAACGAAAAACGCGATAGTCAGTAAAGCAAACAGTGTCGACACCAGCCACGTCAGCGCAGTGCTTTCTCTCACACCTTGTCTGTTACCCGCGCCCCAATATTGAGCAGTAAGAAGAGCACCGCCCGTGGTAACACCCACCAGCATAATGGTCGTCACGAACATCGCTCGGCTCGCCACCCCCACAGCTGCGATGTCTGCTTCGCCAAGTTGGCCCAACATCAATACATCCACCAAGCCTCGGCTTGAAAACATAATGCTCTGCAAGGTGATGGGCAGTGCAATCGCAATAAGCCTGCGAACAAAATCACCTCGTGTGTGATGAATAATTGAAGAGAGCAACATAGAGAGATACCTAAACGGAACGTATTGATGAATAAAGATAAATATCGCGCTATTATATCAATGTTCGGTTTTTAACCACAGATATAAATGGAGTAACAATGAAGAAAGTACTGGTTTTAGGCGCTTCTGGATATGTTGGTTCGCAACTCCTCCCTCTCCTGCTTGAGCAAGGCTATCAAGTCACGGCAGCAGCAAGGCATATCGACTATTTAAAGGCACGGACCGAGCCTCACGAAAGCTTATCGCTTGAGTATCTTGATCTGGCCGATCAAGCTGCGACACAAGCCTTAGTCCCCGACTTTGATCTTATCTTCTTTCTCGTCCATGGCATGGCGGAAGGCCACGACTTTATCGATTATGAGCTGAACTTAGCCCGTAACTTTGTTTCTGCTCTTGGGCCAAAGAATCAACACGTCATCTACCTGAGTTCTTTACAGCCTCAGACTGGTGATTCAGAGCACCTTCAAGCGAGAAAGAAAACCGGCGAATTGCTTCGTAAAGGGCCTGTACCCGTTACCGAACTTCAAGCTGGCGTGATCATTGGCCCAGGATCTGCGGCATTCGAGATCATGCGAGATTTCGTGTACAACTTGCCGATTATGATTGCGCCAAAATGGGTTGACTCTAAAGCCAACCCGATTGCTTTGCAGAACCTGAACCACTATTTACTAAAACTCGCACAAGACACGCCTAGCGAAAGCCAAACCTTCGAGGTTGGTGGGCCTGATATTGTCTCTTATCGAAACCAATTTGCACACATTGCCAAGACAGCGGATCGCCCTCTTCGACTCTGGGCGACATCGCTACTCACACCGCAAATTGCGTCTTATTGGCTAGGCGTGGTGACCTCTGTCCCATCAAATATAGGCAGAGCGCTTCTCGCTGGCTTAAAGCACGACTTTATTGCCAGTTCGACCACCATTAGAGAAAAGTACCCTCAAAAGCTTATCTCGTTCGAAAACATGGTTGAACAAGCTATTCACTCTGAAGGCAACTTCATAAAGAGTAATGTGTGGGGCTTTGACAAAGCAGCCTTTAAGCGCTGGCAAGCTGGCTATGGTTATTACCCTAAGAAAACAGGCGCAAGTATCACCTCAAGCGCTTCATTGGAATCGCTTTGGCATGTTGCTCAGCAAATCGGAAGCCCGAAGCAAGGTTACTTCTTTGCTAACACTTTATGGCGCACACGCGAATGGTTGGATGTTCTTTTCGGTGGCGGTGTACCGGTTCGACAAATGCCAGAAGGGCCCAACCTAAAAGTCGGTGACAAAATCGATTCATGGAAGGTCATTCGCTGTGAAGAGAATCAGTTTTTATCTCTGCTTTTCGGTATGAAAGGCCCCGGTTTAGGGCGACTCGAGATTACTGTCTCTGACCACGGTGACTCTCGCGAGCTGAATATCTCGGCTTGGTGGCATCCAAAGGGGTTTCTAGGGTTACTGTATTGGTTTGCTATGATGCCAGCCCACCTGTTTATTTTTAAAGGCATGGTGAAGGCAATTGAGAAGCAGGCTAAAGAACAGGATTAAAAGCAGATGCGGGATTCGAGTGTCGAGATGCGAAAAGACTAAAAGCAAATTAGCGACACGCGCTATGAGAGGCAAAAAAAGAGCGGATAATTCCGCTCTTCGTATCTCTCATCTCGAATCCGCTATTAGCCGATAACGCTAATTGGGATCTCAGCCAGTTGGTTGCCTTGGTTAGCAGGGTAAACGATGTATTCACCGTGATACTTCACCGCAGACTTATAGTCCGTTACTTTGTGAAGCATGAAGCCCGCTTCCATCGCCGCTTGGATGAACTCAGCATGGTTGCCACGAACAAACCAGTTCATTGGCTTAACCATCAACTCCCCGTCGAAAGAGTCGTCACACTGTTTACCGCATAAAGCAAAAGAGTGCTCGCCATCGGTGAAGAATTGAATCTTGCCGCCAGTCGTTAGCTCGTCTTCACTCGATACGCTCCAACCCATCTCGTACATTTTGTCCATGAACGCTTCAACATCACTGTCTTTTAGCGTTTTAGGCTCTTCGCCTTCAGGGAAAAAACGTCCGTAAAACGCAGAAATACGTTTAAAGGTAAAAGTTAAATCAGAGTTGTTGCCTTTTGAGCGCCCCTGTTTCTGCCAGCGAACTAAGTCAGGCACAATCACGCGATCATAAGCTTGAGATTTAATCGCTTTTGTTACCCAACGAACAAGATAAAGGTTGTTCGCGATAGGTGCGTCGATCGCTTTACCAGACTTATGCAGAGCATACAGCTCGTCCAGCGCATCGTTCACTAACTTCTGAATTTCAATATAGTATTTTGACATTATGCCTTCTTTCCTAATGTCCAATATAGTAATGCTGACAGTATTGCACATGCTGCCATCATCATAGCCATTGGCCCTGCAGTGTCACTTGGTAGCATGGCAACAATTGCCCCCACTACAGAACCAGTACCAAATCTTAATGTGCCTGCAAGCGAAGAAGCTGTGCCGGCCATATTCGGGTATCCGCTTAAAAGCAGTGCCATTGAGTTACTACCAATGGTAGACAGTGTGCCGATAAACAGCATCACGAATGGCACAATACCCCACAAACCGATATCTAACATCCAACCAACTAACAGACCTAAGCCTGCAAACAGTTGAATGGTTAAGCCGACTCTGAGCATAGCGTGAGAGCCCACTTTCTTAACGATTCGACCGTTGATGCTCGTCATCAAGATCATAGCAACAATATTCAAGCCGAACAGGTAGCCAAACAGATCAGGGCGAACGCCATAGATATCGATGTAAACGAATGAACCTGCCGTTAAGAACGCAAACATCCCTGAAAATGAGAATGCACCAGAGAAAATCAGGCCCATCGCCGTTGGGTTCTTACACAGTCGAGCATAGTTACGAATCGTTGTTTTAAAGCGCAATGGTTGTCGGTTTTCTGCAGGAAGCGTTTCTGGGATCTTCATCGATACCGCCAGAATCACGATCACCGCAAAAATAGCCAGAACCCAGAAAATTGAACGCCAACCGAACCACAACGCTAAGTAACCGCCAATCATCGGAGCAACCAATGGCGCAACTGTCATCACCAAAGTAACGAAAGACATGGTTCTTGCGAAATCTTCACGATCGAACATATCTCTTACCACCGCTTGGATGATAACGGCCGCCGCAGCACCAGCAAAACCTTGAGCGGTACGGATGTAAGTCAGCGCTTCAATGCCATGAGTTGTCGCACTCACCATAGAAGCGATAGCAAACAAGAACACACCAATAAGCAGTACAGGCTTGCGACCATAGCTATCCGCCAACGGGCCATGCAGCAACTGCCCCAGCGCGAAACCTGCGGTATAGGCTGTTAGCGTGATTTGTACCTCACCCGCCGTCACACCAAGATCTTTAGCAATGGTCGGCATCGCTGGCAGATACATATCAATGGCTAGCGGAGTAAGTGCACCAATCGCACCTAGAATCAAAAACAGCACTAAGCCTAATTGAGGTGTTTCTAGTTGGGAGCTTTGGCTCTGTGAGGTCGATGTTTGCATGGTTCTCCGAATGTTCAACTGATAGAGCTAGGGACTAGCGTGAGTACGCGAGTCAAAGATTGGCTGAGACTTTCCTAGTACCAGTCAACATCATCAGCCGACGCTATCCATGGTCGGCTTTACAACGAAAGGGCTATTTCCAGCAAAAGTGGTCTCTTGTTAAGAACAATTTCTTGTTAAGAGCAACTTCTAGCTAAGGACTACTTCCAGATTGAATCGACTTCTTCTTGCGTTAGGTAACGGTATTCACCTAACTCTAAAGATTCGTCCATCTCAATTTCGCCAATACGTTCACGGTGTAGTGCTTCTACCTTGTTACCAAGAGCAGCAAACATACGTTTAACTTGGTGGTATTTGCCTTCGTGAATCGTTAGCAGCACTTCACGCTCTGCACGAACTTCTAGGTGTGCAGGAAGTGTTAGGCCATCTTCGCTCTTAAGCTGGATGCCCTCTTTGAATTTTTCAACGTAATCGTCTTCAACAGGTTCAACCAACCACACACGGTACGTCTTCTCGCACTTGTGCTTTGGCGAAGTGATACGGTGAGACCACTTACCATCGTCTGTAATCAACACAAGACCTGTTGTATCAATATCTAGACGACCAGCAAAGTGCAGCTTGTCCATTTTGATTTCATCAAGTAATTCAAACGCGATACGATTTGCGCCATCTTCATGCGAACAAACAAAGCCTTCTGGCTTATAAAGCATGATGTAACGTGGGCCGTGAACATTCAGTTCATTGCCTTGCCATTCCACAACGCACTCTTCAGTTACCTTGAGTGAGCCGCTTTTTTGAATGACATCATTTACTGTCACTGCCTTGGATTTTAATAAGTGTGTTGCTTCTCTTCGAGTGACGCCTAATGCATCGCACAGAAATTTATCTAAACGCATGAATACCTCAACTAATCTAAGTCGGGTATTATAGTCACCTTTGCTCAATTAGTTGAGCTATTTCACACTATTTGTTTTCCTTCTTACAAGACGCGATATGTATACACTCCGCCCGTACCAAGCTGATTCTGTAAAATCAGTGATTCATTACTTCAGAAAACACCAAACTCCGGCAGTGCTCGTGCTTCCGACAGGTGCAGGAAAAAGCCTTGTGATTGCAGAGTTAGCAAGGCTTGCGAAAGGTCGAGTGTTGGTGCTTGCTCACGTAAAAGAGTTGGTTGAACAGAACCATGAAAAATATGAAGGTTACGGGCTGAAAGGCTCGATTTTCTCTGCGGGTTTAGGGCGAAAAGAGACAGACCAACAAGTGGTGTTTGCTTCGGTTCAATCTGTGGTTCGCAACCTCGATTCATTCTCTAACCAATTTTCACTGTTGGTTATCGACGAATGCCACCGTGTGCCAGATGAAAAGACCAGTAGCTACCAAAAAGTGATCACCCACTTGCGCGAGAATAATTCGGGCATCAAGGTGCTTGGACTGACCGCGACCCCCTATCGTCTTGGTATGGGTTGGCTTTATCAGTATCACACGCGTGGACAAGTACGATCTGAAGAGCCTAGGTTTTTCAGAGATTGTATTTTCGAGTTGCCGATTCGCTACTTGTTGGACGAAGGCTTTCTAACACCAGCACGCATGATCGATGCGCCAGTATTGAGCTATGACTTCTCACAGCTAAAACCTGCAAGTACAGGCCGCTACAAAGAAGCCGAACTCGATATGGTGATCGAGCAATCTAAACGTGCAACCCCACAAATTGTCGACCAGATCATTGAACTGGCCAAAGACAAGTTAGGGATCATGGTATTCGCTGCGACCGTTCGACACGCGCAAGAGATCCTCGGCTTATTGCCAGAAGGTGAAGCTTCAATTGTGATTGGTGATACACCAACTCTCGAACGTGACCAAATTATCAGCGACTTCAAAGAACGTAAAATCAAGTTTTTGGTTAACGTATCGGTATTAACCACAGGTTTTGATGCGCCACACGTCGATTTAATCGCGATTTTGCGCCCGACAGAATCCATCAGTTTGTATCAACAAATCGTTGGCCGTGGCTTACGCCTATCTCCGGGTAAAAAAGAGTGTTTGGTGCTCGACTATGCGGGCAACAGTTACGACCTCTACCAACCTGAGGTTGGCGACCCTAAACCCGATTCAGACAGTGAAATCATCACCATCCCTTGCCCTGCGTGCGGCTTCAATAATAACTTTTGGGGCAAGCTAGACAGCAATGGCTTCTTGCTTGAGCACTTTGGGCGCAAATGCCAAGGCTACTTTACCGATGAAGACACGGGCGAGCGCGAGCACTGTAATTATCGCTTCCGAGCGAAATATTGCGGTGAATGTGGTGCTGATAATGACATTGCTGCGCGCATTTGTCATGAGTGCGATGCAACCTTAGTCGACCCAGACAAAAAGCTAAAAGAAGCACTGAACCTAAAAGATGCCTTGGTATTTGAATGCTTGGAAATGGACCTCAACGTGCTTAAAGACGAGAAAGGTAAATCACAACTTAAGGTCACCTATCGCGGAGAAAACCAAGCGCAAGTGCATGAGTTTTGGTCATTAACCAGCAAAAAGCAGAAGCAGAACTTCAAAGACCAGTTTGTTCGCCCTCACCTTGCAGACAGACATCGCCCTTTCGAAGAAGCCTCACCGACGAAAGTGGTTGCTCACCAACATAGATTCCGCCCACCTCAATTCGTGATTGCCCGTAAAGTCGGACGCTTTTGGAAAATGAGAGACAAGATATTCGAAGACGAACTACAGCAGCGTTAAGGTTAAGAATAAAAGTAAGTCTTACGTTCTTAACACTCGGCAATTAATCTTATGTATTAAAGCCTGCGCCATTTAAGCGTTAAGTTTTTCGGTATCAAATTCTCATTATTAATCAGGTTCACTTTCTGTTCAGAATTACTTTTTTATACTGAACGCTATCAACCTTCTCTAGGATTCGCTATGTTTAGTAAAGCTATGATTTCTTTATTTTCTATAAGCTTAGGCTTATTTGTTTCTGCTGGCGCATGGGCTGACTCACATCATAATGGTCATGAATTAGTGCAGGACGTTCATAAAGCAGGAACCAGCATCGAATTTGAAGAAGATCAAGACGAAGTCTATGAAGCCGTACGAGAAGGCTACATTCGCCCTTTCTCAGAAATGTATGCGGCGGTTGAAAACGATCTTCATGGCAGAATCATTAAAGTAGAACTAGAAGAAGATGACGACATTTGGGTGTATGAACTAAAAATCAATTACCAAAACAACATCATCAAAGTCGAATACAACGCTGAGACGTTAGAAATGCTTATGATCAAAGGCCGCAACTTTAAAGACGCAATTAAACACGGCGACTAGTTACGTACGACGAACAGTCATTAGAAGAAATTAGAAGAACAATTATGAAAATTTTAGTCGTTGAAGATGAGCCTCGTTTGGGCCAACAAATTATTGAAACACTTGAGGGGGCCGACTGGGTTCCAGAGCTCTCTCAAGATGGTATCGACGCACTCTACCGTGCAACGTCAGAAGAATGGGACGCGATTGTCCTCGATTTAGGTTTACCTAAGCTTGACGGCCTAACGGTATTAAAAGGCATTCGAGACGAAAACATCAACACGCCAGTGATTATCTTAAGTGCTCGTGACACGCTAACTCAACGTGTTGAGGGCTTGAACGCCGGTGCTGATGACTACCTAACTAAGCCATTTGAGATGGTCGAGCTGATTGCCCGTATCCGAGCTCAACTGCGCCGAGCATCAGGCAGTGCTGCTCCGATACTTCAAATCGGTGATCTAAGCCTAGACACACGCAGTTCTAAAGTGTTGTGGCAAGGTCAAGCAGTTAGCCTCACGGCGCTGGAATATAAAGTTGTCGCGTACTTCATGCATAACCAAAACAAGGTTATCTCGCGCACTGAGTTGGTTGAGCATATCTACAAGCAAGACTTCGACCGAGACTCAAACACGGTTGAAGTGTTCATCGGTCGTATTCGTAAGAAAATCGCACCAAAGATCATCAAAACCGTTCGTGGCCTTGGCTACCAACTGAATGCTGAATAGCTCAGTCGTCAATCACGCCAAGAGCAACCATTAATTAAGTGGACAGCCTGTTCTGATCATCGCAATACGATAAGTTACGATGAGCAAAGGCAGGTTGGAAATGCATGAATCTAAAGAAACGAACACTTAAAAACATCAGTTTAAAAAGCCGCTTGCTCCTTGCTGCGGCTTTTTGGCTAGGTGCGATGATATTAGCGGCTGGTGTCGGGATTCCGAAACTGGTTAACGACTACCTCGTCGATGACATGAAGCAGCAGCTTGGCTTAACCATGGATGAGTTAACCGCCAATATCGAAACCAATGACAGTGGTAACCTGATCATGGCAGAGCGTCTGTCTGATCCTAGGTTCAACCAGCCCTACAGTGGTATTTATTGGCGCGCCGCTACCCAAGAGCAGATCATTCGATCTCGCTCGCTATGGGATAAAGACCTCACCATCAAGCGTTCACCGATTCACACATCAGTCAAAGGGCCAGAGAAAGAAAAGCTGATTTACATCGAGCAAGATATCTACCTGCCTGAACTGAGCGACCCTGTCACGATCACCATTGGTATTGATGAAGATCCATTAGAATCCACACTGACAGAGCTTACTGGTCAAGTCTGGTTGATCCTAATGTTGCTGTTTGTTGGCGTGCTGATGTTGATCGGTATTCAAGTCAGTTGGTCGTTATTACCGCTCAGCAAGATGCAACGCGAACTGGTAATGCTAAGAAACGGCGAGCAAGAAGGGTTAAGCGATAACTACCCGAAAGAGGTTTCTCCATTAGTCTCTGACCTCAATGCCCTGCTCTTTCACTATCAAGAGTTATTAGAACGAGCTCGTAACCACGCGGGTAACTTATCTCATGCGTTGAAAACACCGCTTTCAGTTCTAAAAAATGAGATAGAGCGACTTCCAGAGGATGACAAGGCACTGCTGCAACAGCCCATTCATCAGATTCAAAGCCAAATTGATTATCACCTTGGTCGCGCTCGTATGGCAGGTGCAATGAACATTCTTTCGGTGAAGTCTTCACCTTGTGAGCGTGTTGAAGCTATCTCAATGGCGTTTGATAAAGTCTACGCAGCCAACGAAGTCACCATAATTAACGAGCTAGACTCTGAGATTGAAGTGGCGGTAGAAAAAACCGACCTTGATGAAATGGTCGGCAACCTACTCGAGAACAGTTACAAGTGGGCTGGCAGCATTATTCGCGTCCATGCAAATGAACTCGACGATGGCAACATAGAGTTGGTGATTGAAGATGATGGCCAAGGCATTCCTGAAGAGAAGCTTGAGCAAGTGACCAAACGTGGCGTCCGACTTGATGAAACCACACCAGGAACAGGCTTAGGGCTTAATATCGTAAATGAAATGGCACACAGTTACCGAGGCAGCCTAACGCTCAGCAAGAGCTCAATGGGCGGCTTAAAAGCTTCTCTGGTGCTTAAAGTAAGTAAAGGCTGAACAAGCTAAGTAAAAGTTAAACACAATAAGCCCTAACGTAATGCTAGGGCTTAATTCTATCGACCTTATATACAACTCTATATATCGTTCACAGCAACATCCAAAGTTTGTGAATTATCACTAAGGGTCGTTGCTCCAATCGTTAATACCCGGCCATCAGTGTAATAGTCATGATCGTCATTGATCACTTCCACCGTTGCTAATGGGTACTTGTCTAACTCGATGTCTGGTAGTAACGTTCGTATCTGATTAGCAAGCCGATCTCGCTCTTCATCAACATTAGGGTCAATGTTATGAAGCACGGTCACAATGCCTGAGTAAGGCGTGACTTTAAGGCCATCATCATAGCTAATTGCGCCTAACCACTGAGGCTGGTTAGTTTTAATATCAACACCTGCACGCCACCAACGAATATGGCTGCGCTTCATCAGGTTACCCGGCAATTGAAAAGCCATATCTTGCGGCTTGTCTCGCCAATATAAATCAGACACTGGCGGCGTTTTTTCTCTAAGCAATGCGAGATAACCAACCCATTCAATCTCATTTCGAGAGAAGGTTTGATTCTCTATCCAGCCTAATTGCTTCATTAAGTCTCTTGGGGTTGCTCCAACATAAATTACGTTGATCGCTTGCGCCGAGTAGAACGAAGATTTACCGGGGAACGCTTTATAGGTAACCGAGTTCCAGTCGACTTTGTTTATTTGAGCCGTCTCTGGTTGATTCTGAAAGTCATCCGCTTTCCAGAAAAAGTGAGCGTAGTTCGCAAACAATACCCACGCCAACAACAGCGCACTAGACTTAAGTACTAAGCATCGCCACTTCATTCGGTAACCGATAATGGTGAAGACTAATACCGCGAACACACCAACGATCAAGCTATTATGCTCCGAGATAAATATCTTAAGGCTATTAAGCCACGGGAAGTTTTCAACGCCGTGCGCCAGTAACATGCCCCAAGCAATGAACTGCCCTCCACCAAGGGCCAAACCGATAAACGCCAACACACTAAAATTACGCCACGGTACACGATGCGAGCCAGCTATAAATGGCACAACCCAAGCGATAGGCCCTAATAAACGAGCAAAAAGAATGATGTATGTGCCTTTGCGAGCAACCAGATAGCGGCAGCGCGCAATTAATCTTTTGGTTTTAGGGCGAAACTTAATGAGCCTTCGTTGCACCTTAACACCGTATTTATAACCAATGAAATAACTGAGTTGATCACCAAGCAAACCACCTAGCATCACCAAAACCAACGCCATCCATGCACCTGAATACAGTTGAAAGCCCGCTGCGATAAAGAACGGCTCTCCCGGTACAAATAGGTTTGGGCCAATGAGAGCATCACCCAATGCTCCCAGAAACAACCCTAGTCCATCAAACATAACAACCTCAACGCTTACTGTTCTTTGTAGTGACCAAACTTGTAGTTCATCTCGTTATTACGCATTTCTCCTTTAAAGAAGCGTCTTACATTGGCTTTAAGATAAGTAGAGCCTGTCTTCACAACGCCATCTTGGTCTAAGCGACGTGGGTCAAAACCAAAAGTCATATTTAGGAATCTAAATCGCCATGTTTTGCTCGCAC
The DNA here is from genome assembly GCF_041468745.1 of Vibrio sp. 10N.286.52.F8. Classification (NCBI taxonomy): domain Bacteria; kingdom Pseudomonadati; phylum Pseudomonadota; class Gammaproteobacteria; order Vibrionales; family Vibrionaceae; genus Vibrio; species Vibrio sp. 10N.286.52.F8. The sequence goes on along the minus strand of NZ_JBFRJF010000008.1, from coordinate 19,579 downwards.
GTTTTACGTAGTCACAATCTTCACACAGAACGATCTCTTCATCAAAACCGCCGATCTCATCATGCGCCCGTTTAGTCGAGAAAATACATGCGCCAATCGCCGTCGGGAAAAAGAACTGAGTAGTAAACAAGCCTGCGTTAAATAGCCCGTAACCAAACTTGTGTACAAGCGGCAAACCTTTCGAGCTCATGTACACACCCGCCACTTCAAGCTTCTTCTCTTCTAGTTCATAAAGCGCTTTCGCAAGGAAGTTTCGAGGCAAGCTCACGTCAGCATCTAAGAAAAGGATTCGGTTGTATTGCGCCAATGAAGCACCCGTGTTTCGGCCAAGGCTCACACCACGGTTTTCCATGTGATGCACCGTTAATTTTGGCAACGCGTTTTCATAAGCTTGCGCCACTTCTCTGGTGTTATCTTCACTGTTCGAGTCGACAACAATCACTTCAAACTCTTGGTGGGTTTGCACGCTCAACTCTTCCATTAAGCGGCTAATGCGTTTCTCTTCGTTTAGCGTAATTACGACAATGCTTACCGGTTTCATATTTTCACCTATTCATTCTGCTGTTTAATTAACACTAAGATTAACGAACTAAGACTTAACCAAGTCTTAGGCAAACATTCATTTTCCGTTCATTAACTTGATGATTTAGCAGTGATATAAATAGATAAGGATTGCGATGTAAAAGGGAGTAGAATGCGCTAAACAAGCGTTAGCGAACGTTTTATCTCCAAACGAACCCATTATCGAAGGAAATTCACTTTGAGATGGGCTTCTGACTTGCTCATATTGGAATGTGATGTTAGTATCCGCGCTCGCTTAAGCATGAACTTTTATGTTTAAGCATTACCACACACTCAAGGTCGCATTGAGGTGTGAAGTTAATTTTTACTAATTTGAGAGTAAAACTATGAAATTTGAAGCAGTAGTACGTACTGAACTAGGTAAAGGTGCGAGCCGCCGCCTACGTCACGCTGGTAAATTCCCAGCTGTAATCTACGGTGGCGAAGCTGAAGCTGTAGCTATCGAACTTGTTCACGCTGACGTGATCAACCAAATGGACAAGCCTGAATTCTACGAAGCAATCACTCTACTGATTGACGGCGCAGAAGTTAAGGTTAAGCCACAAGACGTTCAACGTCACGCGTTCAAGCCAAAAGTTGAGCACATGGACTTCATCCGCATCTAATTCCCTACCAAGGAATAAGATTGGATTAATCCAGCCTTCTGCATAGAAAAGATAATCGATCTTACCAGTCGAGAAATCTAGAAATTCGAAACCCCGATGCTACCAACATCGGGGTTTCACCGTTTTTGAGCCCTCAAAAACGTCGTAAATCTCGCTCAATACACTGAAAATAATCAACTTTCCCCTTCCCCACTTTATCTCAGCTTTGCTTGGGTGGACGAAAGGTGGACTTATACAGTAGTTTTTCTTGTTTAAAATGCTAGGCATATTTCTAACCAAATTTAACTATAGGAAAAACTGTCTAAGTCGTTTCTGGACAAACATCAGCCTCAGAAAATCGAACATTAGCAATTTATGAATAACTACAGGTATGGAAAGTCATTAATAATGAGCAAGTAAAGAACAAGCACCTTCAGTTATGTTGCGGCATATTGCCCACTCTTTAGATAACAAAAAGTCGCTCTTGTTGAGTAATGCCGTTCACTTAAGAGTGAACGGCATTTTTGTTCTTAGCATACCGTTGTGGTCTGGGTTTAACTCTTCTAGGGAATGTCCTTTCCCTTCGCCCTTCAAGTATTAAGCTTTCAGCCATGTTGTGGAACCCCTTTAGCTGACGAGGTATTGCGCCTGGTGTTGAATAAGGTAAGCCTACAAGTAACGCTGATACATGAGCTAACGTGCCGTTAAAACTCAGTTGATAAGGAAGGTAATTTCCCTTTAAATTGAAGCAGAGCTCGACCATCTGATATCGGATTAAATTGTAAGTAAGCAAGATGCCCCATAACTCCTGCTTGACCAGCTCTGGTAAACGACTTCGCAGCGTAAGACGGTTTCCAAGCATGTATTGTTTTTGCTCTCGGTAGCCCAGCTCTATTTCCCAACGATGCTCATAAAGGCCTGCAATATCTTTTGATGGGTAACGCAGGGAGTCCGTCATGGAGGTTAATACTTGGTAGTCTTTTCCTTTAATTTTACGAGTGACAAGTCGAGCGGTTATCGACTTTGGTAAATCAGGCCATAGCTTTCTAGCTCTTGGATTACTGTGTAATTGAACAAGTTTGTCATTTCGCCCTAAAGATTGAACAATGTCATATTGTGTATTTTTCTTGAGGGGGATAAGCCAATGGCGCTCTGAGCCAGAGTCTTGCCATTTATGTAATAAACCTAAAGAATAGAACCCCTTATCGAACATTGTTACGCTATGGTTTGGTGTTGTTTCTATCAGTTTTTCAGCTAATATCATTTCGTTTGTATTGTAATTATCAAATGCACTGGCCGTAATAATGTGACTGCTTAGTTCCATTTGGCAGACCATTCTCACTTGCGGATATTGCGTCCCTTTTTGTCGAGAAAATGCCTTTTCATTTTGCGGGTTATCGGGCGTTCGCCAAACAACGCCATCGACGCCAAGCAGCGTTAATCCATTCCATTGGGGTAACTTTGCACTGTTTAACCATGACGTAGTCATTCGCTCAAAGACCGCTTTAATTGCGTCTTCACCCAACGTCTTTCGACGTTGAGTTAACGCACTCGGTGCGACAAAAGCTTTACCTGTACGGTCGACAATATCAAGTTGGTTCACTAAATCTTTCATGGATTTACTGTTATAGATAGCCATTCCAACAAGCAGCCACACGTTGGATTCTAAAGTTAATTTCCTCTTTCTCATCGTGACAGTATCAGTAAGAGAATAGGCTTCGTCGATGAGTTCAATTGGAAGCAAGTCAGACAAAGTCTCAACGCTGCTAGGTTTCCAATCATTAATTATGTTTAGAGCTTGAGAAACATCCATAAAAAAATCCAAGTGCATTAAATACACTTGGATTTTGACAGCTCTGAAGGATCCTTCAACCGATCGCTTTGGCTTTAACTGATCGGCATTACCACAAAGGTGGGCTATTCGACATTCTCTAAACTCGTGCGGTTATCTCAAACTCATACAAGCTAGATTTATAGTAAACCGTTGAATATTCGTATATCTTCTGCTCTTCATAGTAGTTTTGTGATTGGTTGATCAAGATAGGATCAAGCTCCCCAACATCCAATAACTGCTGAACGGTGGCGTCGGGCAGAGCCGGCAACAGTTTTTGTTGCGTCTTGATCATCTCAATACCGTGACGGCTCAAATATTCGAACTTAGATCCCTTAAGATCTACTTCTGTGAGGTTAGGCAACAGCACTCGAGGGATATAAAACTCTTCAAATGAGACGACTTGTTCGTTCACCAATCGTAAACGACGAGCAAAGTTAACGGGCTCACCAAGCGAAATATTGAGTTTCTGAGCGACAAGCTCATCCGCAGGCAACACCTCAAAGGCATCAACAATATTCGTTGCCTCTAACCCTGCGCCCGCCGCTTCTTGAGCCAAACCAGACATGGAAAGAAAATCGTGACGCAGTTTATTGGATTTAACAAAGCTGCCCTTTCCTTTCTCTGAGAAGATGTAACCGCCATCATTGAGTTGCTGCAATGCTTTACGCACCGTTACACGGCTGACTTTCAGCAGGTCCACAAGCTGATTTTCAGACGGTAGCTTACTGCCCGCAGGATAAGTGCCTTTATCAATCTCGCGCTTTAACTCTCCCGCGACTTGAATGTACAAAGGCTGCAAATTTTTTTGCTCAAATAACTCAGTCATAATTCCATAAAAACTAAGGGGGTTCGGGTCATCTTACTCAAGGTATAAGGGAATACCAAGCCTACAGCTCAAGAGAAAACAATTCTAACCAAAGAAGTGGGCATTATTTGAGGAGGTTTTGGTAAATACCAGAAAGCAAAAAGCCGCTTATAAAAAACGACTTTTAAAGGTGATGCTTGCAACACTTTCTAAAAATTATAACGTGAACCACCTTTCAAACAGTTACAGCGCAATTTGTTAGATCTGGGAGCAGGTACTTGGCAGGAGATCAGCGCCACCACATTATGTAATGACGAATACAGGCTAATCCGAGAGTCCACACTGTAACTAAAATTGGCGTACAAATGGATTCAGATATGTCTTCCACTACACTCAATTTATGAAGATATTCTCGAGGAAGAACGCTGAACATGATATAACGCGCCCCCTTTTGAAAAACACTGTGTCGGTGTCATGGTGCCGATTAGGTTTCCATTAAAATAACACGCCATAATTGGCTCCGCATTTTTAGGAACTCCGGCAGCAGCAGACATAGAAGTTAGGGCAACAGCAAGTGCGATGAGATATTTCATTTGGCTCTCCTAAAGAATCAAGTTCAAGGTGACCTTATATCAGGCGACATTAAAACCTTAGTACATTAAATGGCCACAGACAAAGAAAATATCATTAATTTACAATAATTTATATTTACTCTAAATGAGTTTTTATTAGATTTATTTACGCTATGCTCGATAATTAACGTAAAAAACCCCACGAGTTGGTGGGGCTTCTTATAAGGTGTTTTCGCCGTACCATTACGTAAACTGGCTATCTAGTTGATAACTAAGCAGAGCCTACAAACGAAATGAGCGTAATAAATCACAACAAACTAAGCCTTAGTAATATTGCTTAACCACAACACCTCGTATGCAGGTACTTCAATTGTTGGACCACTAAAGCGTTGGTCAGATAAAACATCAAGACAATCGCGTCCGCCTAACACATCACAAATAGAAGCGGGAAGGTGTTGGGTGACTTCACTGAAGTTACAAATAGCCAACAGTTTTTCACCATTTTCATGAGCACGGTAATAAGCAAACAAATGTGGTCGATAAGTTTCAAGGATCTCCGTTTTCGCTTCACCAAACACTGGATTTTGCTTACGCAATTCCACCATTTGTTTTAAGTCTCGGTTAATACGGTGCTGATAACTGCCAGCTTGCTCAGCAAGCTTAATACTCTCGGCAGTTATTGTTGGGCGGTTTACCCAACGAGTGTCGTCACGTTTGAACTCGTCTTCTAGGTAAGAGTGGTCGTTCAAAATTCCTAACTCATCCCCTTGGTAGATAAGTGGTATACCACCAATGCTCAAGTTAATACTATTTAGTAAACGAATACGTTTAAGTGCAAACTCAATTGCTTGTGAGTCGTCGGCTTCAATCGCTTTTTCCAGGCCAGCTAGAGATGCCAATGAACCACACACACGGCAATCGCCTGTCGTTGGGTTTTCTTGGAACGGCACGCCCTGCGAGAATGAGCCTTCAAATTTACCAGTATAGAACTGATTCAAGAATCGACGGTGTTCGAAACCATTGATGCCTAACTGTTCGGCAACCGAATCATCAAACGTCCAACCGATATCATCGTGACAACGAATATAGTTAACCCATGAGCAAGCATCAGAGATCTCAAAGCTTTTCTTAAGTGATGCCGTGAGCAACTCAGTTTTACGCGTTGCTAGACTTTCCCACATCAACGCCATCATTAGCGGGTTGTAAGAGAGCTGACATTCACCCTTGTCGATATATTGTGCTACTTCGTCAGGGTGCACAATCGCTTCCGATTTAAATAGCACTGCTGGCGCAGCAATCTGCAGGCAGGTATTGAAACACTGAATCAGGGCGTGCGCTTTTGGTAGACTCTCACACTGTGTCCATTTCTCTTTCCAGATGAACGCTAGCGCATCAAGGCGCAAACCCTCACAACCAATATTCGCTAGGAATAGCATCTCATCAGTAATTGCGTTAAATACTGCTGGGTTTGAGTAGTTCAGATCCCACTGGAAGCTGTTAAATGTTGTCCAAACGTGCTTTTGGATATCATCAAGATACGTAAAGCTACCACGGCGTACCGTTGGGAAAATCTCGCGACAGGTTTGGTTGTAATCGTCGACATCTTGCTGCTCGGTAAAAAAGTAGTAGAAGTCTTCAAACTCTGGGTTACTCTTACGCGCTTGCTCTGCCCAGTGATGTTCGTATGACGTATGGTTGAATACAAAGTCCAGTACTAGACTAATACCCTCACTCGACAAAGCCTCAGCCAATTGAGCTAAGTCTTTCTCTGTGCCTAGCTTAGGATCAACCTTGCGATAGTCCGACACAGCGTATCCACCATCACTATCCCCTTCTGGTGCTTTGTATAATGGCATTAGGTGAAGATAGTTAATACCTAGGGATTTTAGGTATGGGATCTTTTGTTGCAGCTTGTTCAGATCGCCCGCAAACAGGTCTACATAAACAGCCATACCAAGCATTTTTTCGCTGCGATACCACGTAGGGTTTACTAGACGTTTCTCATCTAGGTTCTTCCACTTTCGCTTACGACCAGCAAAGGACTTAGCGAGGACAACCACCAGCTTTTGTAAGTGAAGGAAGAAGTCATAACGTTCACCATAGAGAGCATGTAGCTTTATAGTCAGTGATGGGAAGTATTGCTCAAGGCGTTCTAAAAATACCTTTTCATCTTTCTTAGTTAGCTTAGGCAGATCAACGGATTCAAGTACTTGATGTAGAGCCTTGTGAGCTTGTTGTTCGGTTAACATTATTTCTCTCCCATTAGGCTGGCTACTTGGACATTGGCTAGATTTAAGCTGCCGCTATCGACACTTAGTGCTACGTTGGCATCGGTATTTTTTGCATAAACAAGATTAGTGAAGCTGAACTCGCCACCATTTATCAGAAGCTCGACCGAGCCTTTATCAATCAACACTTCCACTTGGAATTTGCTATCAACAGGTAACTCGATTCGGTAATCGTGTGGGAAGTGCTTATCAATGTGCGCTTTGCCAAACTGACCGCGACGCACCGAACGCACTTCAATGCCCTTTTCCGAGCGTTTAAATTCAAAGAAAGCTGGCGTATCTTGGTACACGTTCAGGTGCAATGTTTGCTCTGAATCCAACGAACAATCCGCGGTGAACTTCATCGCTTTATGTTGGCTGTAGATACTTACTGCCTGCTCATCATTTGGTAAGATCTCTTGCGCATCAAGGCTTAGCGCTGTGTTTAACTCTTTTACAAAACGCTGGCCTACTCGCAATCCTGCCTTACTTTCGAACAAAAACAGTTCTCGCGGTAGTGCCATTGAACTACGGAAAGCGTTTGTGGGTAGTTCTGATGAATATTGATGATTGCTCATCCATGTACTGACGATGCGACGACCATCTTGTTTTGGGACATCAGAGAACGATTGTGTCGCGTAGTAATCTCGACCAAAATCTAGCCACAGCACAGTCTCAGGGTAATTGTGGTTGGTGAAGGTTTTACCATCAAAATCACCAATAAAGTACTGCGTGCCCGCACCTCCGCAATGTGCGCCTTCACCTATGCCAACCACTAGCACCCAACGAGTTTCGTCGTTACCTTCAATTTGCATCTCAAACAGATCCGGGCATTCCCAAGGACCTTTGCTGTGCGCGCCATGTTGGTAACCAAATTCACTGACCAAGTGCCAATCTAGTAGGTCGGTTGAGCGATAGAACTCAATATGTTGACCACAAGAGACCACCATTACCCAAGCTTGGCTCTCTTCATGCCATGTTACTTTCGGATCGCGAAAGTCGGGGTTGCCACGAGCTGGGATAATCGGTGCACCTTCAGCATACTTCTTCCACGTCATGCCATCCTGGCTATACGCTAAAGACTGTTGTTGAATTGGGTTTTCAACCTGCGTGCCGTCGGCAAGTGTTACCTTAGGCTGAATAAACGAAGTATAGAAAGTGAGTAAACCCGGCTGGCCGTCCTCAAATAACCCAGAGGTATTATGCCAATCGACAATTGCACTGCCGGAGAAGCACATTCCTGACTCATCAGGTAGCAGTGCTGGGCTATTCTCTTGCCAGTGAATGAGATCTTTACTGGTTTTGTGTCCCCAGTGCATTGGGCCCCATACTGTGTCATGGGGATAATATTGATAGAACTGGTGATATTGGCCGCTGAAGTAGACCAATCCGTTGGGGTCGTTCATCCAGCCAGATTCAGGAGTCATATGAAGTGAAGGGCGATATTGTTCGCTCATAAGCCGATACCGATGTTGTTAAAAATATGTCTAGGTTCGAATAGACAATAAAAAATGGAGCCTAAGCCTAGGCTCCGAAATGGACCTGTTGCCGCCAAAGCCAGCCCGAAACTAGAAATACTAAAAAGAGTGGTGCTCCCTCCTCCGCTTGAAGGAGAGAAACAAATTTTGAATTAGAAGCTGTAGTTTGCGCCTAAGATAAACAGTGGAATGTAACCATCGAACTCATCGCGTTGCGGGCCGCTAGCGAAGTCAATTTTCTTGTAGCTTGCCTCACCAAACATGCGCCAGTTCTTTGAAAGTGGGTAGTTGGCAGACACACCTAGCTTAGAGTAATCTTCCGTCCACGCATGAGCGCCTGTTGCATCAACACTCTTTTCGAATGAACCAAATTCACCCCACAATGACGCAGAAAGCTTACCGAAGTTATGCCAAATACCTGGTTTGATAATCCACTCAGTCTCAGTTTCTGAGTACCCATCTTTTGCATTCCACTGACCTTCTTGGTAACGAAAGTTCAACCACGCGCCCGTATTGTCATTGATTTTGTAGCCAAAGCCCGGCTCAACTTCCCAGTATGGAAACTCACCGGTGCCACGCTTGTATTCCACGTGGTAAAGCGCGTAACCATGCATACCCAAACGATCTGTCAGTTGGTAAGAGCCAAACACTTTACCGCCCGGAGTCGTGCGCTGATCAATACTCTCACCGGCTAACTTTAAACCCCAACCAATGTTACCTTTTTCATGGTTGTAACTACGGTTAACATAGATTTCTTGGATTGAGTTTACGCCTCGGTTGTAGTCGGCATGCTTCAGGTTGCCATTAAACAACTCTTCACGGCCAGAATAAAAACCAAAGTCCCAACCAGGTAAGTCATCGTGTCGGAAACTACCTTGCGCTATAGTGTATTTCACTTTACCTTCATTAACGCCATCATCTCGAATAATACGCTCGACTTCGATATTACTACCTAGAACTCCATGAAATTTACTTTCCTCTTGCTGAGGGGCATCTAACGCAGTAAGTAGTTCTGCATTAGAGTATTCAGACTTTAACTGCTCAACTGTGGCTGCTAATCTTTCTTCCTTTTTATCATCCTGTTGCGTCTCTTCAGCGAATAGAGCACTGGAAAAAGCTAAAGCTAAGAATACAGAGGAAGCCACTACTGTTTTTTTCATGATTATTACCTTATTATCACTATGTTACTGCCGCTCCGGTGAGGAGCAATTATTGGTACCTGCTACAACAGGCATTAATGTCCACGTTAGCAACGGCTGTAACCGTTGCTAACGCAGTAATTGAAAGCCCGCTCACCCGCGGGCTTTTTTATTATTCTTATCGTTATTAACTTGCTTGCTGCACTTGAGGCGGCAGCGTGATTAGGTCATTGAGCGTATGGCCACGCTCGTATGCCTTACCTTTGTTATCAAATAGATGGCATTTTTCAGCAGGGATGCGGATGTTCAAACGCTGGCCCACTTCAACATGAACTGTACCTGGAACGCGCACTAAGACTTCTTGACCGCCACGCACCAGTGTTGTGTAAAGCAGTGATTCAGTGCCAAGGCGCTCAAAACCTTCAACAATAACGCCAACGCCTTGCTCATCTAGGTGGATATCTTCAGGGCGGATGCCAAGTGTCATTAGTGCGCCTTGAGTTGCTCCTTGAGCATTCACTTCCGCTTCAAACTTGTAATCACCCACTTCAACGTGTGCTTTGTCTTCACAAGCAGAAATTAGTGTGGCAGGTAGCAGGTTCATTTTTGGAGAACCAATAAAGCCTGCGACGAACAATGTGTTCGGGAAATAGTAAAGATCTAACGGTGAACCTACTTGCTCAATCGCACCATCACGTAGTACAACGATCTTGTCAGCAAGGGTCATCGCTTCAACCTGATCATGTGTCACGTAAATCACGGTTGATTTCAGCTTTTGATGATACTCCGCTAATTGAAGTCGCATACGAACACGCAATGATGCGTCTAGGTTCGACAGCGGCTCATCAAGAAGAAAAAGCTTAGGGTTGCGGACAATCGCACGACCAATAGCAACACGCTGACGCTGACCACCAGAAAGTTGGCTTGGCTTCTGCTTCATCAAATTTGTCAGCTCAAGCATTTCACCAACATTTTTAACGGCTTTTTTGATTTCGTCTGCACTGAGCTTTTTCGCCAATTTCAGACCAAATGCGATGTTCTCTTCTACCGTCATATGTGGGTAGAGTGCATAGGATTGGAAAACCATACCAATCCCACGGTCCGTAGGAGACAGGTTATTAACAACCTCACCATCTAGGCACATTTCGCCTGAAGAAATATCTTCTAAGCCAGCTACCATACGTAGCATGGTTGATTTACCACAACCTGATGGCCCAACGAAAACCGTAAATTCACCGTCTTCGATTACTAGGTTGGCGTCTTTGATGATGTGCGCACCATCTGGATAAATTTTATTGATGTTCTTCAGTTCTAAGCGTGCCATTGTTCTACCTACGTTATAATTCTTTCGCCTTGTTCGGCGTATTAGGGGCAGGCAAGCTGCCCCTTTGTTATTATGTGTAAAGCTTGCTTTATCAGCGTTTAGCTTTATAGGATTGCAGCAAGTTTCATCTCAGCTGTATCCTCGAAGCGCCATGTTGCATGACCAACGCGCTCATTAGGGCCAATCCCCACTACGCGCATACCTGCTTCTTTGGCTGCATCTACGCCCGCTTCTGCATCTTCAACCACAATACACTCGTCAGCGTTTACACCTACTTGGCCTGCCGCGTGAATAAACACGTCTGGTGCTGGCTTAGAGCGTTGTACTGACCATCCATCACCGATTGCATCAAACAGTGGCGTAAGGCCAAGGCGGTGTAGAATAGGACGCGCATTTTTACTTGCTGACGCCAGTGCTACCTTGATGCCACGTGCATTTAGCTCCAGTAGGAACTGCTCGATGCCCGGTAGTACGTCTTTTGCAGAAATTGTGTTTAGCAGATCAACGTAGTAGTCGTTCTTACGTTTCATTAGGTCTGCAAACTTCTCTTCGCTGATCTCTTTCCCATCTAGGATGATTTTTAGAGAGGCCTCACGAGACACACCACGCAGTTGCTCATTGATTTCACGATCGAAATAGTAACCTTCTTCGTTCGCCATATGCTGCCATGCTTGGTAGTGCAGTTCAGCGGTATCAGTAATTACGCCATCCAGGTCAAAGATAAATGCCTTACACATTGAAAGTAGCCTCTGTTGATTCAATTACACGTGGCTCACCCGCAACTTCGATGTTAAGTGGCTGGCCGTTAAACTCTGGACGAACAATGCTTACTTGAGCACCGTCTACTGTTACTTCCAGACGCTCACCTTTCCAGTAGATTGGGAAGTTAACGCTATCCCACTGTTTAGGTAGGTTCGGGTTAATGCGCAGTTCGCCACCAAGCATGCGTACACCACCGAAACCGTATACAACACACTGCCACATACCACCAATAGACGCTGCGTGGATACCGTGATCCGAGCTCTTCATGTTCTGACCAATGTCGATAGAAGCCGCTTGTTGGAACAGGTCGTAAGACAACTCTGGGTTACCAACATCTGACGCCAGTACAGAGTGAGTTGATAGACTGAGAGAAGAATCGTGTAGCGTTTTCGGCTCGTAGTAGTTCCAATTCGCTAGCTTAGTCTCTAGGTCAAACTTATCTTCCTGTTGTAGGAATAAAACCATTAAATCAGCCTGCTTAGAAACCTGCATCTCGTTCACTTGATCTAGGCTGTAGTCTTGGAACAGACCACCAACGAATGGCTGCTCTTTGTACTTAGTTAGGTCAATGATCTCTTTTTGTAGGTAAGTATCGTCTTGTGGGATGATCTTATCTTCTTCACGCGGTTGCGGTAGGTAGATATCTTCAACACGCTCTAGCCACATCTTACGCGCTTCAACTAGGTTCAACTTGTCAGACAGCTTCGCCAGTAGATCTGTGTTAGATGCTTCTAGGTCTTCGTAGTAACGAATCGCTAGCTTGATGTTTTCAACGGCCATGTAGTTAGTGAACGCGTTATTGTCGATGTGCTCTTTGTACTCATCAGGACCGATTACGTTACAGATACCCCACATGTTGCGGTCTTCTAGCCACTCTAGGCGACTTGTCCAGAATGTTGCTGTGTCGAACATGATTTCGTAACCCATGTCGTCCATGAACTTCTGGTCACCCGTGATCTGGTAGTACTGCCATAGCGCATAAGTGATGTCACACGTGATGTGCTGCTCGATAAAGCCAGACCAAATCTTGGTCGACTTACCCGTGATGATGTCTACTGCGCCCCATACTGGCGTTACTTCTTCACCTGTAAGTGCAGACTCCCATGGGAACTGAGCACCGATGTAGCCGTTGTCTGCTGCTTTCTTACGTGCGCCGCCCAGTGTTTTGAAGCGGTACTCAAGTAGGCTACGTGCAACTTCTGGCATCGTGTAGATGAAGAACGGAAGCATGAATACTTCTGTATCCCAGAACGAGTGACCTTTGTAACCTTCACCAGATAAACCTTTCGCACCGATACCGAAGCGAGAGTCGTGCATTGGCGTGAAGATGTTTAGTTGGTACTGAGCAAAGCGCGTCGCTAGTTGGTCAAAATCGTTGCCACCGATAGTGATGTTCATGTTGTCCCAACGCTTGTCCCACTCAACTCCGCTGCCTGCTAATAGCTCGTCAAAGCTGCGGTCAGCATTCATTTTTAGGTTAGTTAGTGCGTGGTCACGTAGAGCTTGAAGCTCGTAGCCTTCAACATCGAACTGCTTGTCACGAGAAGTGTGTACAACACCCACTTTCTCAGTGCCAAATGTCTCGCCTGCTTTTAGCTCTTGATGGATGTTCAGCCATACCTTACGGCGGTCCATCTGTAAACCTGGGTCGATCTCAACTTCTGTACCATTTACGAAGTAGCGATGAGACGTTAGGAATACGAAATCAACTTTGCTTTCTGTCGTATGTTGTAGCAGCTCAATGAAGCGCTTGTCGTAGATACGCTTTTCACCTTCGTGGAAGTGCTGAGCGCCAGAGTTAGATAGCTGAGCATCGACACCAGAGCGGATTTCGATTTTCGCATCGCTGTTTACAGCCTTAACTTGAACGTCGAACGCCATTAGATGAAGGTTTGCTTGCGAGATAAAGCGACGGAAGCGCATCTCAAACGTTTTGCCTTCTGTATTTGTCCAAGTGAACTCACGAGTCAGCTCACCATTCTTAACGTTTAGACGACGTGAGTAGTTGCTTACTTCGCCAGACTCCAGATGGAAACGACGGCCATCAATGAACATCTCAATTGAACTCATGTCTGCAGCATTTGGAAGCTCGGTTACTTCCTCTTCATCGAACTTGTTATAAGTACCTGCGATGAATAGGTTACGCACTTGGCCTACGTACTTTTCTTCCGTGGCACTACGGGCACCCATGTAGCCGTTACCTTGGCTCATTACCACTTCACATTTACCTTGAAGTGCTGAATCAAATGCCGTCTCTTCAACGATCCAATTTTTTAGTTCGCCTTGACCAGCGGTGTAGTTCATAAACATCTTAAATATCCCCGAGGATTAACCTTTAACAGCGGAAGAAATATCGTTACCAACGAAGTAACGTTGAAAAACCATAAATACAATAAGTACTGGAATTGTCGACAGGAACGCGCCTGCAAGAATCAGGTTCCAGTCACCTGCTACGCCATAGGCGTTACGTAAACTTAATAGACCAACAGGAAGCGTGAATGCATCCGCAGGGCTGTTTATCACCACCAGTGGCCAGAAGAAGTCATTCCAGGCCCCTTGAAAGCCAAGGATGGTTACAGACAAAATGGCTGGTTTAGCCAATGGCATAAATACTTTCCAAAGAATCACTAACGGGCTAGCACCGTCGACGATTGCCGCTTCTTCCAGTTCTTTGGGAATGTTTTCAAAGAACTGCTTCATGATGAGTACTTGACCGGATGCCACCACCGCAGTGATGACCGCCCAAGGTGTGTTTAACAACCCAATATCTTTGTAAATTAAGTAGTTAGAAATAAACGTCACCTGTGCTGGAATCATCATACTGAACAACATGAAAGCGAATACAGCACGTGCACCAGTGAACTTCAATCGTGCTAATGCATAGCCTGCGGTGCACGCGAGGAACAGAGTCAAAATCACCTTACCAATCGCGATAAAGAACGAGTTGATGGTCCAGCTCATGAACAAGCTCTTACCTGTATCCAAACTCACAGACTCTGTGTAAACACGAACGTAAGACTTGAATACATAGCCGATCACACCCGGTGTTGCGTTATCCCATGCAGCGACTCGACCACGACGCTCCATCTTGCTTGGTGCCAGGGTGCTATCAATCAACACTTGTCCACGAGGTGATTCTACGGTTAGTGGAAGCGTCGCAATTTCAGGACCGTTTCCTTGGTAAAGAATGTTAAATTCCCAAGTTTGGCTTTGGCCTTGCTTTGTGATCTCGTTACGACCACGCCTTTCGACATAGGTGACATCATCACTTGAAGCAACCAGACGAGGTTCGCTAACCACTGCATAATCAGAAGCAAAATCTGCCACCGTTGCTGCTGCCATGCCAGTACCTGGACGGCGACGTGGAACTTCAATGGTCGGTACCTGAAACTCTTTGCCCTGTTCAACAGCGTAAGTGACTGTAAAGTTGACCGTCGCTCCCGGAGCAAAACCACCAAACATAGGTGCGTTGTTACCTTCTTGACCCAGTTGGTATGCTGCCCCCCAGTTACTAGGTTGAACCTGTGCAAAGTTAAATTTGAATGGTTGCTCAAGTGGGTCGTCTTTTAAACTCGCTAAAAAGGCGACAACGAAAGTACCTAACATTACTGTTGCGACCAGAATCAGTGCACTGTATACCCACGCCACTTTCGCCCAGCGGCGTCGTTCTTGAAATTTCGCTACCTGTTCCATAGATGCCACAGGAACCGCATCATCTTTTGAAGTCATAGTGTGACTAGCCATCTGCCTTCTCCTTTATTCCAAAGATTTTCTGCAGATAAACTACTGCCAATGTAATGAATGCCAATATCAATGCCGCTGCGCTCGCCATACCGATTTGTGGCGTGCCACCCGGTGGAAATGCGTTGTGGTAAACGTAGTACGCCATAGTAATACGTGACTCGAGAGGTGCAGCTGAACCCAGCAGAGCAACTTGGTCAAACATCTGTAGCGTACCGATGATCGAGAAGGTCACGACAACGAATGTCACAGGAGCCAATTGAGGAATCGTAATATTCCAGTGTTGTTGCCACTTGTTAGCCCCATCAATGTGCGCGGCTTCATATAGCTCACCAGATATGCCTTGCAAGCCCGCCAAAAAGAGCAACATGAAGGTTGGAATCGTGGTATAGATATTCTGAATCACGATAGCCCAGAGTGTTAATGGCATTGGACCAACATGGTCACGCGTGTTCAGCCAGTTAACCTCAACCACATCTTTCGTGACTTCAATCCACCCCATTGCACTTGCAATAAAGGTTGCGATGCCCGCCACAATCACAGAGAGAATTGCCCATGCCGGGTCGAACCAGCCAACAGGCAGTCCTTTAATACGGTCTTTGGTAACCAAAACAAATTGAGATGCCACCGCTATCAGCACGAAACAACTGATGTGCGGATAGTGATTCACTACGTCCGTAACAAAGCCGTTTAGGTAACCGTTTTTTTGGTAGAACCAAATGAAGATTAACGTTACCGCAGCACTAGAAAGAATGCTTGGTAAGTAAAAAGCCGTTCTAAAGAAGCTTTTCGCACGAATCTTTGAGTTAACTAGAATCGCTAAGCCTAGTGCTAATACCGTTTGAACACAGGTTACGATGAGAGAGAACCAAATCGTATTTGCCAATGACAGTAAGAACAAGTCGTCGGAAAGCAACGCCTTGAAGTTAGCTAAGCCAACCCAAACAGCGTCACTGAACAGATCGTACTCAGTAAAACTAAAGTAAACTGTACGAACCAATGCATACAGAAAGAACACCACTAAAGTCAGTACAAATGGCCCTGCCAAGAGCCATCCGTAAACTTGTTGGCGTAAACGTAAAGAGTTCATCGTTCGCCCTACTACTTAGCCGTCAATACATCGTATTTTGCTTGTGCCATTTTGAGCGCTTCTTTTTGCGTCATTTGACCAAGCAGTACAGAGTTCAAGGCTTCATTGATCGGAGTCATCCAAGCCGTGCCGTAATCACCAAACGCAAATGGTTCAACGTTACCTTCTAGAGCACCTTTAAATACTTGTTTCGCCAACTCACTTTCTGAATCTTCAACTTCAAAGAATTTAGCGTCACTTAGAGATTTGCGGCTAGGTAGTGCAAGGCCAGAGTCCAATACCCACTCTTGCGCTTTTTGACTAGTAAGGATCTGAACGGCTTTTTGAGTTGCTTCTACGTTTTTGCCGTCTGCATTTACGCCCCATGCAACAGTAAATAGAAGATTGCCGCGCTTACCGGTTTTCGGATCGGTTGGCATTAGTGTTGTGCCGTAAGGAAGGTTTGGCGCTTTGTCGCGTAAGTAACCACTGATCCAGTTACCTTCAAGCGCTACAGCCGTTTCTTCTGTACCAAAACAACCACCACCCCAGCCCTGACCTAAGTCTGTTGCCAAAATGCCAACTTCATCTTCTGATACAAGGCCCGTGTAAAAATTGAATGCACGCTCGAAGTTCTCATCCAGTACGGTTTTGCCTTCTTCATTGAAAGGTTTCCAGCCTGTCGCAAGTGCGAATGGAGCAAAACGCGCGTAATCAGGCATAACACAGATACCTGATACTTCATCACCTAGCTCATCTTTCACCGCGATCAGTTTTTTACGTAAATCTTCCCAAGAATCGCTATTTGTTGGGTAATCAACGCCTGCATCATCGAAAATATCTTTGTTATATTGCAGCGCGATCGTATTGAAATCCTTAGCAATTCCATACTGTTTACCATTTGACGTAAACGCGCTATTTAGGCTTGGAATGACTGCAGAGCTCACATTAGCGAGTGAATCACTGTTTGCTGCTACCTTGCCAGAATTAACGAGGGTATTAGCAAAAACCACGTCAACGTAGAATGCGTCTGGTGCAGTACCAGCCGATAAAGAGTTGGTTATAAACTGAGAGAAGTCACCTTCTACCGCTTGGTATTTAACGCTTAGCCCCGATTTTGCAAAATCGTCAGCTAATACTTCTTTGACCAAGTTATTCAATACAACGACATCATTACCACCCCAGCCAGCAATAGTAATTTCTGTTTTTTCAGTTGCGGTTGCAGACAGGCTTGCAGCAAGTAGGGATGCTGCCAATATTGTTTTTTTCATGTTGCCCTCAGTTCATTAATTTCAAAATCTGAGGGTATTATGCACACTTAACGTAAACGCTTACGTTATTCCGGTCACATTTTCGTTCTTGTTAAGTTACAGTAATCCACTTTAGTGATCTTGCTCTTATTTTGGCCAGATATTGGGCTTCTCCAACAGAAAAAACTATAAAAAAGCCTCTATTTTCTTAATCTCATAACTTAACACATCGCAATAACGTAAAGTTTTCTTTATTGAATAAAAAATGGGTATACCTTTCGATATACCCATGTTAATAAAATTAATATTGTTGGTTTACGTCGATTGCCCGAGCTTCAGAGTTATAGGAACTACAGCTCCTACTGGCTGCTCTCCTAACATAGCAAGCTCAAGCATAGAAGCTGCCTTGGCTGCTATTTTGTCCGTATCTTGAACAATTGTAGTCAGCATTTTTGAAATTCCCGGTAAACCATCATAACCAACGACAGAAAAGTCTTCCGGTATCTTGTAGCCTCGATCCTTTAACGCAGCAATGACCCCCAAAGCCGTCTCATCACTCTCACAAACAAACCCTTGGTGGCGCTCGAGTTGTTGCTTATCCATAGAAACAAAGTAACGATATGCGGCAATCTCTCCCAGTGGATCATGCCCAGTGCGCAATTCACGTATAGGTAGCGCATTACTCGCCATGACCGACATATAACCTTGATGACGAAACTGATAACCATCACCATAAGTTGTTGGTGTTACGAAACAAATGTCGCTTAACCCTTTATCAACTAGGTGTTGCGTCGCTTCCCGACCACCGTTGAAATCATCAGGAGCAACCCAGAAGGACCCTTCGCTCATACCAATACATACGAATGGCAAACCCAGTTCTTTACAGGTTTCAACACGTGGGTCATTGGTAGTCATACCAAGTAAAATCGCACCACCAACTTGCTGTAAGTCAACTTCCCCAAAGCTCACAGGTAACAAGTTACGACCAGAGTTACGAATTGCAGCTGATAGTGAAGGCCAAAGCATTCCCAAATAACGAGAAGCGTAGAAGTCTATCGGCCCAAGAGATATAGCAATGGTATTTTTATGATTTCCCATTAACTCTCGCGCAGATGTACTCGGCACGTAACCCAAATCCTTACAGATATCTAAAATTCGTTTACGTGTTTTCTCGCTGATACCAGGTTTATTATTCAAAGCTCGACTAACCGAAGCTATTGATACACCCGCGATTTTTGCGGCTTCATGTATAGTTGTTTTCTTTAAGTCAGTCTCTGTTTTAGATTCGCTCACATTAACACCTTCACCACCTACGTAAACTTTACGTTCATTATGTCCTTATTAGCATAGCTTTCAAGTAAAAAAACGTAAACAGAGACTATCTCTTGAGCACCATCACGGAATAACAATGATAAAGTATAGTTATATCAATTACCTAGCTTCGTAAATGACAATAGTTTGAACTTTAAATCTAAATATTAGTTTATGAATAACTTAAATATCTAAAGCCCCTTAGCTCAAAAAAACAAACTGATTTAATTTGGTTGTATTGATGGAAAACCGTCAACGTCACTCAAGAGCAACAACACTCAATGCTCTCAATAAACTAAAGCTACCTAGAGTTCCAATCTCAATCTTATCGAGAGTTTGGTCATCATCGAACAGACATGACAAATGCATACCTGGGGTAGATCATGACAAGAATGGAATATGAGTTAAATCGAACTATACATCTATACTTAAGGACAGGGGGGGCAAAAAGAACCGTAAAAAATCAGGCAGAGAAAATGAGCAGCTTCTGTCGTCATGTTCAGACGCACAACCCTGCCATCAAATCTATTGGCCAAATTGGACGTAAGCTGATGGCTGAGTTGTGGAGAAAAAAGAGCGAGTTGGCTCCCTCAACTAAAACCGCCTATTACTACGCAATTTGTTATATTTGGATTCAGGTACTCGGCAGAAGATCGACACCACCACATTATAATATGGCCAATAAAAGGTAGTCACAACCAGAGAAATCTAAACAACACCGTGGGGAATTATTATCTCGATTTTCCATTTTTGCGCTTTACTCTTTTTGCAAAATACAGTGATAATAACTCAAATCACGATAATCAAATCAATGAGTTAAGTTAATGAAATTTGCTTTTTTTTGGTTCATCGCGGCTTTCC
>NZ_JBFRJF010000007.1:0-233721 GCF_041468745.1 Vibrio sp. 10N.286.52.F8 | reverse complement strand
TATCAGTTGACCACTACAAGCCTGCTGCGTATTTATTGGCAACGCTGGGAGATAGAAGAAGGTTATGGTGAAATTAAACAGACTCAACTGCAAAGTCACGTCACTTTACGAAGTCGTTTTTCTGCCGGTGTGAAGCAAGAGCTTTGGGGCGTATTACTTGCCTATAACTTAGTGCGATTAGAGATGGTTAAGATAGCTTCAGAAGCCGGGGTTCGAGCGACTAGGGTCAGTTTTACCGCCGCAATTAACCTTATTGATGCGCAATTACGTTGGTTAGCTTTAAGTCCAGACGGAACTCTACCTGTAAAACTGAAAAGGATGAGAGACAGTTTAAGTCACTTCATTCTTCCAGATAAAAGAAAGGACCGAACGTTTCCACGTTCAGTCCTCTTTGTCCCAGCCAAATATCCGTTCAGGTTCAAGCAATAATGCTTATCCGAACGGCATTAGTTACTTATGTGACGGCTTTTTGCTATCTGAAACTTTCAAAAAGTGAACATCAGTTCGTGATTGGTGGTGTTCACTCTGTACATCAGCCTATTCGTAAATGCTGTATGAAAAGTATTTACTTGCGATTTTTTGATGTTGACCATTGTCGATCAGTCTTTGTATTCCACTATCGATAAGATCTTTTAATTCGTCATCTTGTTTTCTAACAGCGACTCCAATACCACGGCCAAACCACTTCTCTTCTGTGAATTTAGGGCCTGTAAAGTGATAGTCCTTACCCTGATCCGTTTCCAGAAAGCCTGCGTTGAGCCCCATTGAACCACCAAACACGCTATCTAAGCGGCCGTTGAGTAAGTCGGTAAAGGCTTCATCGAATGAGCCGTAACGTTTGATATCTACATCTGGATAGATCTCAGAAAGGTACTTGTCACCAATAGTTGCTCGTTGAACCCCAATTGTTAGTTCATTTAAGCTGCCGTCATCCATATTGATTTCACGCCCCTTTTCCATGACAAAACGAGTGGGAACTTTAGCGTAAGGCATAGTGAAATTAACTTTCTTTTCACGTTCTTCGGTAATGGTCATAGCCGCTATAATTGCATCGTTTTTACGGCTTAAAAGTGATGGGATAATACCGTCCCAATCAGTCTTTGAGATGATACATTTTACTTCTAATTCGATACACAAGGCGTTGGCTAAATCGACTTCAAACCCCTCTAATTCACCATCTTGCGTTGTCCAGCTGAATGGTGGGTATGCTCCTTCCACCGTAAATCGGATTTGCTTCCAATCTTTTGCGTAAGTAAATACTGAGAAAACACTGACGAATACAACAAATATCCACTTCATTTTTATTTCCTTATAGTTTTAATGGATAAGTTGGTTAATCAAATGTTAAAGAATATCAATGTTAATGCATATCATTGTGAGCAAAGGCATTAGATAACTTCTGGAACTCTTGCTTCCCAAACTAACTACACGACTTTTTCTTATCTAAATTTCTATTTATATGTTTCATAAACAGTAGCTTGCTGTACTTCTCGCAAGATCTTTAAGATACTCACCTTTGATTTATGTTGCATCTGAAACAAAAATCAATACAATGAGCGCATTATTTTGTTGCAGGTGAAACATTATGGCTAATAAAGCGTATCAATGGATGCTCTATCTAACACTTGGCACCAGTGCCTTGTTTGCTCTTTTCTTGGTGGCAAGTGACAACCTTGCGCCGTTCACAACTCAAGCTCAATTGCACATTCCAACCAGCCGTATTGCTGCAGAAGTGTCGGCGCCAGTGGTGGAGTTGGCTGTTAAGAATGGTCAGGATGTAAAAAAAGGGGAACTGCTAGTTCGCTTAGATCCAACTCGTTTTGAATTGGCGTTAACTCAGGCTGAAGCGGCTTTGGTTGAAGCAGAGCAAAGCTATGAAGCAAACAAGCAGCACTTGCATGGCGCGGAAGCGACGTTACGTCAGCGCCAACACGAAGCTCTGAATGCCGAGAGAAAATTGAAGCGTAACCAGCAATTGATTTCGAGAAAACTTGTTAGCCAAGAAACGCTAGACGATAGCCGATCGGACACGATTGTAAGACAGCAAGCCGTCGAAGCTGCGCAAGCCGATATTGAGCAGATAAAAGCTGAGCTTGAGAAAAGCAGCGACAACGGTGCTTTGGCTGTTGCTCGAACTCGCGTTGAACTGGCGCAATTGGATTTGGACAAAACGACAATCGTCGCGCCTGTTGATGGCGTAATCAGCAATCTCAACCTTAACTCAGGAACCTATGTTGGCGCTGGCAGCCCCGTTTTGTTTTTGGTTGATCGCCAGCATGCTTGGATTAACGCAGACTTCAACGAAAAGGGCAGTGCAAATCTGACTGCGGGAACAACCGTTCGTTTGGTGTTTGATGCAATGCCTGGTGAGGTGTTTGAGGGAAATATTCAAGGTCGTGAACTGGCTATCTATGATGCGAGCAGCGACAACAGCGGCCTCGCGAAAGTCGTGAATGATGATCGCTGGATTCGAGACCAACAAAAAGTGCGTACACAAGTAACGTTGCCGTCACTTGATCATTCATTGTTCTCAGGCTCTAAAGTGAGCGTGATGGTGGTGCCTGAAGCGACGTTTTGGGATGTGATCGGAAGTGCATGGATGGAAGTGCTAGCTCGCATTCGTTACCTAGTTTAACTGTGCTCTTCAATCATCGACTAACTGACTACCCACTGACGAAATAACGATTTACGACCTAAGAGGCAGATTATGAATAACGAAGTTCGAGGCCCGATTAACTGGTCTGAAGTAGCTTGGATCAGCGCTATCGTGTCTTTGGGTATGTTGGCTCAACTTTGGCTACAGCTAGGTGTTGCGGCGTACCTCGCTCTTTATCCGGTAATGGCGGCGACCAAGATTAACGACTACTCAGTGAGAGGTATGCTCAAAGCGTTTCTCCCTATCTTGGGTGTCGCTTGTGTGGCTCTGCTTGTCGATCAGTTATTTGCCTCACACCCGGCAGTGGTTTGGGGGATCAGTTTATGGGTATTTGATTTAGCAAGAAGGTGGGCCGACACGCCTGCCAAACTTGGGAAAATCTACATCCCATTGCTCAATTGGTTTTTGGTGATTGTGTTTGCACAACATGGCCCAATGCCGATGACGGACTGGGTTCGCGATATAGCAGTGAGCATGGTGACGACCATGGTTGTGGTGAGATTTGTGATGCTGTTCTTAAAGCCGCCCAAAGCGATGTCGCCGCTGCCAATGCAAAGTGTTCCTGTGACGTACCAGCAGCGAGTGATATATGTGGTCATGCTTGGAGTTGGTTTAGCATTTTTGATGATGGTCGATTTGATTGCCGCGACGTTCTGTATGATGCCTGTGATTATTGCGGCTGCGCAAAGTGAACGCATGAACTATCAAATGGTGGTGAAAAACTGTTTACAAGCCCACGTTGGTGGTTGTGCATTGGCGTTGGTCTTCGTAACCTTGTTAGCGGGGCAACACTCCTATAATTGGGTGTATATCATTGGACTAACAAGCTTGGTGACCATGATAGCAATTTGGATCAGCGGCAGTCGTGGTGGCGTGCGAGGTATGCATACTGAAGCGATGTTAGGAACTATGCTACCATTGCAACTCTATGTTTCAGCAACCGATCTTGGTTTGCAAGATACCTACTTTCGTGCAGAGTTAATGTCCATCGTGTTGGTATTATTAGTGGTCTGCCAAGGAATTATATATGGAAAATCAACCAGCATTATCCATCACCGGAATTGATGCACTCGACAGCAATCCTATGTTCTTAATGGGCTTTGCTTACAAACAGTTTCGAGCTCAAGTCACCGCTGAGATGGGCACCACTTCGGGCATTTCTCTAGAGATGTTTGGTGCGCTTCGAGTGTTAGATAAGCATGGCAAAATCACTCAGCAAGAGTTAACCAATTACTTGCTTCGAAATCGCTCTGTGACCAAGCGTTTGGTTGATAACGCGATTAAGCTGAACCTTATTGAGGCCAGCAAGAGTGAAACGAACAAAAAGGTAAAACTTCTTTCTTTAACGGAAGAGGGCAAGAAGCTTGCCGAATATTGTGAGCCTATGGTCGATAGTATCAGCGAGCAGTTTCAGAGTGCGTTGAGTGAAGACGAATCCAAGCAGTTAAAGATCTTGTTGGCTAAGCTTGTAAAAACAGACCAATTCGTCGACTGATTATGCGATCGAAGGTGTGGGTCTAATAACAATCGAATAAAGAGTAAGTGACATGACATACAAAATATTAGCGATGCTAATGATTAAGCTGTTGTTTACGTTTCGTGGCAGTAAACCTACGTCTAAAATCCCCGCCTCTGACTTTGATGCCGAACGCTTCGCTGGTACATGGTATTCCGCTTGTTTTATCCCGCATCCATTGCAATCAAAGCTCGGTTCTTTGTCGTTTAGCTTTTTATTTGAATCTGACGGTAATCTTAAGCTGACAACTCGAGGCTACAACGCGAAAAAGAATGAGTGGAAGACCAAAGAACAAGCCGCAACATTTAAGGGCTCTCAAACCGAAGCGTGGTTTTCAGTCGAAGCGAATAGCCCTTATGAGAAGCAGAGAAAGGTAATTTTCTTGAATGAAGATTACACTCAGGCTTTGTTGGTGGGTCCTACCAAAAATACCTTACAGATCTTGTATCGCACTGCAGAGTTCACCAAACAAGACTTAGACTCGCTGATTGAACGGGCGCAGAGCATGGGTTTTAAAACCAGTAAGCTAGTTCGTGTGTCACAACATATCAATGATGTGCCTGAACAATAAAGTAAGTTCGGCTAGTCCTGACTAGGTAGCTCGGCTAATAAGCAAACAACATTGCTAACCCGTTCTAATTCGCTGGCAACACCACTGCCGACGCTTCTTCCTCTGAATCTTCTTTGTCTTCTACTTGGTCAGCAACCCAATCAATTGTCTTGGTTAGATAAAGCTTGTTGGTTTCGGTGTCACACCAACTCTTGGATAACCCTCTTCGATTGAATTCACTGCCAATTGCTGCGAGTGTCTGGTTACTTGAGCGCCCGTAATACAAGGTGTCGCACAGTTGCAGGTTCGACATCGATTGTGGGTATGTGTTAACCGACGAGGAGTTCATGCTCAGTGCTTTTGATTGGTTATGAGTACATCCTGTTAGGCTCAGGAAAAAGAAAAGGATTAGCGTATTTTTCATGGTGTATCAGGTCTATTGCCGATGATTTGAAGAGAGTATTGCCATGATTGCCACACTAATTTGTCAATTTCTCGCCAACTAGTTATAGACCAAGACTTTCCTCCCAGTTAGAAAGCGTTATTAAGCCAACGATAAAAACAGTATTAACAAACAAAAGCGCAATTTTGTACAAAAGCTGAAAGAGCCTATAGAGTAGACTGATAAGTCGCTCGATAATCAACAGGCTTGGGAATTGTTATGGAGAACAAGAAACGCTCTAAAGAGAAGGCCGAATATAAGATAACCGAAGAGCTCGGCGGCCTTGAAATTCTTAATGCTGAATACGAAAAGCAGAACTTCTCGCGCCACAGCCACGAGGGCTACACGCTGGGAGTCATCGAGCAGGGCGCTCAGCGTTTCTATCGAACGGGCGGGCATCATATTGCGCCACAAAATGCGATTATTCTGGTCAATGCCGACGAAGTTCATAGCGGTCACTCTGCCACTGAAGGTGGTTGGGCATATCGAGCCATGTATCCACTCCCAGAGCAACTTGCCAAGATCACTCAAGAGCTTAACCTACCGAACTACGGCGCGCCTTACTTCCCAAGAGCGGTTGTTGAAGACCCTGAACTCGCTAATCAATTGAGATTAGTCTTTAACACGATTGATGAATCTGACAATCGCTTGTTAAGAGAAACCTTGATGTACGGAATGTTGGTTAAACTGATTAGCCGACACGGAAAATCGCCGCTTAACCCTCAACTCGATGGGAAAACTCAGCGCCAGCTTGTCTTAGTGAAAGAGTTCTTAGATGACTTTCCACAAGCCGATGTGTCTCTAGAAGAACTCTCTAAACTGGCGGCATTGAGCCCGTTTCACTTAGTGCGTTCTTTTCAAAAAGAGTTTGGTCTTCCGCCACATGCGTATCAAATCCAATCTCGGTTAAGGCTTTCGCGTAAGTTATTGAAACAAGGACATACCATTTCAGATACCGCGCAAGAGTGTGGCTTTCATGATCAAAGCCATTTTCATCGACACTTCAAAAAGGCCAATGGCTACACGCCGGGGCAATACATTAAAATGCTCTAATTCGTTCGCGAAATCGAGCAAGTTTGTACAATCGAACCGACTCAACTCCTCTTACATTGAATAGCTAATGTGAAAAGAGAAAAGAACTATATGGATAGTGAAAGAATGGATAGACGAACACAGTTATGGAAGGGCGTTTTAGCGGGAATGCCCTTGAGCATTGCGGTGATCCCTTGGGGAATTCTAGCCGGTTCATATGCGATAGATGCCGGATTGAATCAACTTCAAGCGCAAGCGATGTCGGCTATTTTGTTTGCTGGCTCAGCGCAACTTGTCGCTGCGGGTATGTTCAAAGCGGGTATTGGTTTAGGCACTATGTTGTTGACCACACTGTTCATCACCTCAAGACACTTTCTGTATAGCGTATCGATGCGTGACAAAATCAGCCATCTTCCTGCGCGTTGGCGTCTATTACTCGGATTTTGGCTCACCGATGAGCTGTTCGCGATTTGTAGTGGGCAGTCTCAGAATGAATTTAATCGCTGGTATGCTGCGGGTGTAGGCGGCGGTTTTTATCTCGTTTGGAATATTGCGAGCTTCGTTGGCATTGTCGCGGGAAGCCAAATTCCTTCACTCAATGAAATTGGGCTCGATTTCGTGGTCGCAGCAACCTTTATCGCTTTGGTGTTCCCATTAATCCGAACTCTACCCGTCGTGGTGTGTGTGGTGGTTTCACTGGTCACTTCGGTTGCCATGTCGGTTAACAATATTGAGGGCGGGCTAATGATTGCAGCGATTGCCGGTATGTTAGCGGGCTTTATCAGCGAATCGTTCCAAGAGCGAAACAACGGTAACAAGACAATTGTGGAGGGGAAATAGAGATGATTTGGTTAACGATATTCCTTATGACAGCGATTGTTTTTTTTAGTCGGTATCTGTTTCTAGAGCCAGCAATCCCGCTTCGATTAAATCAAACCACGCGTCGCCTGTTACGCTATTCAAGCCCAGCTGTGCTTACTGCAATTTGGGGGCCGATTGTATTTGCACCAGAGCAGACATTTTGGCCAAGCTTTGAAAACCCATACTTGATAGGCGCGCTGGTCACAGGTCTGTTGATTTGGAAAACAGGCAATGTGCTACTTACTATCGGCGTCAGCATGGCGGTGTTTTTGTTCTATAACCTCGTTGCGGTTGATTACCTTTTTAACTGATTCGTAGCTCAATTGATACGTCGTGTCACGCCATTAGTTATCCTCGTTTCAAGTGTATGACTCATTACTTGAAACGAGTGCTTTTAGGCTCTAGTTCTCTTGTGGTTCTTTATTCAAAAGCGCTCTGTTCCTCTCTTCGCCTTCCTCATATCTGTCCAATAAATTCCTCACATTCAAATGCAATTGATTTTATATTATTTTGTACTGTTTAATTCGTTTTACTTATGGATGAAAAGTGAGTAAATTTGCAGGTAATTCAATGTGTTGAGATGTTTGGAAAGATATTTCAGCTGTTTTACAAAGCTAAAGGGACCTCAAAATGTATAGATTTTTCGCAATTTTATTTCTACTCGTACCGCTGCAATTATCAGCGGCACAAGATGATAGGCAAGCTCTGATAAAAGAGCTTCTTCAGATTATGGATGTCGATTCCACATTGGACGCGGTATACGTTCAAATGGATAGCATGATGGCTAATATGTCTAAAGACCTAGGGGTTTCAGAGTCAGAACAAGCTATTTTTGATGATTACTATCAGGGCATGAACGACTTAATGAAAGAGGAGGTTAGCTGGCAAAAGCTAGAGCCAGGAATTGTAACGATTTACAGCAATCAATTCACTGAAGAAGAGCTCAGTGCAATGATCGATTTCTACAAAACAGAACATGGAAAAAGCATTCTGAAAAAAATGCCAACCGTGACAACAGAGTCAATGATCATGACTCAGTCGTTAATGCAACAAGTTCTCCCAAAAGTTCAAAAGTTAACGACCAAACTAAAACAAGACCTTGAAGCACATAGAGGTTCTTGATCAGAAGCCGTTAGGTTTGTGATTAGAAATAACGCTCTATACTTGGTCGATAACGTAGATATTCTTGAAACACACGCTGCATTTCATGCAATGATTTATGTGTTTCAAGCGTAATCAGGCATAATTACTACCCCATAGCTGAATCATTTTAGGTGTGGGTATTGTGTATTTAGGTTTTGGTAAGGAGTTAGTTTGGCTAAGAAATATTATGTGGTTTGGAAAGGTCGCACACCGGGTATTTT
The DNA here is from genome assembly GCF_041468745.1 of Vibrio sp. 10N.286.52.F8. NCBI lineage: Bacteria > Pseudomonadati > Pseudomonadota > Gammaproteobacteria > Vibrionales > Vibrionaceae > Vibrio > Vibrio sp. 10N.286.52.F8. Next base: position 225,300 of record NZ_JBFRJF010000007.1, on the reverse strand, counting down.
TACCACTTGGAATGACTGTAAGTCTCAAGTCGATGGCTTTGCTGGTGCGAGATATAAATCGTTCCCAACACTAGGCGAGGCTGAGTCTGCTTTCGGTGGTAAAACGTCGTCTGCGTCAGGTTCTACAGCGACAAAGCCAAACTCTGCGGGTAAGGCGACGAAAGCTAAGGTGCCGCCTCTTTCGGAGCAGCAAATCACAGATATGCCTTTTGATATCAAGATCTTTACCGATGGTGCGTGTGAACCAAACCCTGGTGAAGCAGGGACGGGGTTAGCGGTATACCAAAACAACCAATTAACCGAATTGTGGTATGGCTTGTATCAACCTGTTGGTACCAATAATACCGCTGAGTTGCATGGCCTTAAACAGGCGTTTTTGCTCGCAAAAGAGAAGCTAAACGCGGGTCTGTCTGTAGCGATCTATTGTGACTCTAAGTACTCGATAGATTGTATTACTAAGTGGGCAACGGGTTGGGAGAAAAAGGGCTGGACCAAGTCTGGCGGCGAGATCAAAAACCTCGATATTATTAAGCCTGCATATGCGCTCTACCAAGAACTGGCTTCAAAAATTACCATCTACCATGTGAACGGACACGTTGGTATTGAAGGTAACGAACTGGCCGATAGAATGTCGATTGTGGCTATTTCATCGAAAGAGCAACAACTCGCTCAATATCGTGACATCGAAGATATTGAGTCTATTTTGGCACTGCGAGCAGGCTAGTTAGGCTTCTTAATGAAAAGCTAATGAAAAGCTAATGAAAGTTACTGAAAGCATAAGTCGCGATCATTGGGCAGTGTTTGACGAGCGTTACATTTCAAATTGATGTAGCGCTCTTTTGTTTTGTGGTGCTCCGCTTTCTTATGGTGCTTAGTCGTTCTTGTGAGACGTAGCAGCCCTTGCGATGCTTACTGCCTGAGTTAATCCTTATTGAGCTGGGTTCTCTATCCAACGAGATAATTGCTGAGCTTGTTTGATCGAATTAAAACTGTCTTTCACTCTCTCACGTGCCTTTAAACCCATCGATGCTTTATCGTTGCTGCTTAGCTGCGCGAAACGCTCAATCGCTTCTCTTAATTCTTCCACGTTTTTTTCGCTAACCACAAAGCCTGTCTCTGGTGAGACGATCTCTTTGCATCCCATGATGTTGGTGGTAATGACTGGTGTTCCCACAGCCATCGCTTCTTTTAAAACCAGAGGCCCTGTATCCACACATCCGGTTTCGGAAAAACAGAAGGGCGCGATTAGGCTGTCATAGTTCGATAGTTTTTCTTTTACCCATTCGTGAGGTTTCGCTCCAAGAAAGGTCACGTTTCGAGCAAGTCCTTTTTCTTTGACCTGCAATTTTAACTGTTGCTCTAAATCGCCAGTACCGACGATATCGAGATGAATATCGAGAGGTTCGGCAATCGGCGCCAATGCATCAATAAGATGGTGGATACCTTTTTGCTCCACTAATCGGCCAAGGAAAACAAAGCGAAGTTGCTTCGTTTCGATTTTTGGGTTGAGTTGGAATTGTTTGGTATTAACTCCGCAATGCAAGAGTTTAATGTTTCCTTTCGCCATGATGTTGAAGTCAGCAAGCATGTCTTTACACACTGCAACCACAAAATCACTCGATGAAATTTTATGTTCAATGTCATAAGCGAACTCATAAACATCATGACCATGAGCAACGAACGAGCAGGTGATATTCAGCAGTTTTGCCGCGACGATGGCGTGAGCTGTGGTGTGCTGACAGAAATGCGCATGTACGTGTTCGACGTCGTTTTCCGCGAGTTGCAGCGCTAATTTAAACCCATAAGCGAACAGTGACTTTTTCGGCATGCTGGTTTGCTTAGAAATAAATGAGACAGCCTTGATGAACCCTATCCAGTTAATGCTGGCGACTTTACCCATCCGAACATTTTTACCTATTTCGACAATGTCGTAGTCGAACTGTTTTTCGCTGTTTTCAATTTTGAACGTCATTACACAAACATCGTGCCCACACGCTTTCACAGAGTCGACTTCTGTTTGAATGAAGGTCTCACTGAGTACTGGGTAGGTTGGCGCCACAAATGCTACTTTCTTCATTCCTTACTCCTCAAATCCATATGACTAAAGCTATCAAGCCAAGGTAATAACCAATAAAGCAAGATACGAACCAAGATCGAATCGTAGCTTTGGAGGGCTTTCTGATTGCTTTTCGAAGGTTACCCCTTAAGAGGTGGCTCGTTTTCTCAAATTGATAATCAAATTGGAGTTGCAGTTTTTTTGAACATCTGTGTTTGGTCGTCATTTTGAGAATGGACGCGTAGGTGGCTGATCTAGATGTGATTTCATAGCAAGACACTCTCGGCATAGAACATGCAACGTCAGCCATATAACGTATAAATCTGAGGGCGTCATTATGGCTAAAGTAAGTGTTGTTATTCCTACCTACAATTGTTTGGATTACCTGCCGAAAGCGATTGGCAGTGTACTAAAGCAGACTCATCAAGATGTTGAGCTGATTGTCATTGACGATAACAGTAACGATGGAACGTCGACGTATCTTGCTTCTATAGACGATGAACGCATTATTACGTTGTCCACATTGGGTGTTGGTGCGCCTCAAGCGAGAAACCTAGGGATTGAAAAGGCGACCGGTGAATACATCGCTTTTTTAGACGCAGACGATTTCTGGTTTCCTGAAAAAATTGAGCGCCAACTCGAATTTCATCAACGTTACCCTGATCTCGCGATGAGCTTTACTAACTACGAGCATCTTACTGAAGATTACCAAGTAATAGTCGACTGCTTTAGTTACTGGTCGCAGTTTCAAGATCAAGATGAGCTGTTCATCAATATCGAGAACCCGTTGGAGTTCATCATAGAAAATAACGTGATTGGAACATCAACGGTCATGGTGAAAGCGGATGTGTTTTCTCAAACAGACAGTTTCAATGCTGACATCAAGTATGGGGAAGATTGGGAACTGTGGCTTCGAATGAGTGAAAACCATCAGATCGGTGTGTTGAACTCGGTGCAGGTTGGCTACTTGATGAGAGCGAGCTCTGTTACCCAAACTGAAAGTCTTAAATTGAGAAATTTGCAGTCTATAGAGACTATTCTTCAACATTACCAAAATGACAGTCAACGATGGAATCTACCCACTTCTAGCTTCAAAATCGCAAAGGCGAGAATACTGGAAGGTTATGCTGACTATTATCGAGGTTTACAACAGAATAGACAGGCTATTGCCTACAGTTTCCGTTCTTTGGTCATGTCACCTCAAAAACGCACATTGCGACACCTAATTGGAGACTGTAAAAGTTTCCTAAAGCCAGCTTGGTAAGGAAAAGGTGACGACTATGGGTTCTTTAAAGCAGTCGGCTTACTACGCCATCGGTATATTAATGATGAAAGGGATTTCATTGGTGATGATCCCGTACATTACGCACAATATGACGTTGGCAGAGTATGGTTCCTTAGAAGCCATTGTCTTGCTGGCAGACATTGGGACGATATTGTTCAGCTTCGGTATTGTCGATGCCATGTATCGTTATGTGGGTGTCGCCGAAGGTGATGAAAAGCAAAAGCTCGTCTCGAACTGCTTCACATTGAGCGTGCTGGTGTGCGTGCTTGGGGGCGCCTTGATTGCCCTCAGTATGCCGTTGTTAATCTTAATGTTGCCAGTTGAATTCCAGCCTTACCAGATACTGCTTCTGCTTATTCCTACCATGCTCGATGGGGCGATTTCTATCCCGCTAACGCTGATGCGTATGAACGCGATGGCGAAACGTTTTTGCATGCTCAATGTGTTGAAAGCCGGTGTTCAAGCCATCATGACTTTTGTTTTGCTTGAGGCTGGATACGGTATAGATGGCGTGTTGATTTCAGCTGCGGTATCCAGTGTGTTGCTAATGGTTTGTTTAGTGCGTTATCAATGGCAAGAGATGGGATCTTTTGGTTGCTTCAAATACTCGGCGAAGATCTTAAAATTCGGACTGCCCGTTCTGGTTGGCGGTGCATCAATGTATATGATCATGGGGCTCGACCGCTGGGTAATGGCAAGCTTCGTCGGTGTCGAAGAACTCGCGATTTATGCGGTTAGCGGAAAGTTCGCGTTGATTCTTGGTCTGTTGTTGCAGCCTTACGCGCTTTGGTGGTTTCCAAACCGTGTGGCGATGCTTCAACAGCCGGGTGGCAGTAAGATGTGTGCCGATAGGGCGTTAGTCGGAGTGAACCTCGCCATTGTTTTAGGTTCGTTGATGATTCTAACGGTACCCGGATTTATTTCTCTCATTTTACCGAGCAGTTATCATTACGCGGGGGCCATTGTTGTTGCGCTGCTTGCGATTAGCGTTATCAAAAATGCAGGTGATTATCTTAACCTTGGTTGTTTCAGTGGCGATTCGAGTCAATCTCAAATGTGGATTCAAGGTGGATGTGCGGTCTTGGCGGCCATTGGTTATTTCACAGTGACGCCTATTTATGGCGTGTGGGGTGTTGTCGCGGTTCTTTGTGCAACTTATGTTGTGCGGCTCATGCTTCTGTATGTTGTAAGCCAAGCGATGGAACAATTACCTTATGAACACAGCAAGTGGGTAACCGCAGTTAGCATCGCATTAGTAGCGATAGCGAGTGATCAACTTCTGGGATTGGTGTTGGTTGATGTCCATGACTTTATTCTTGGATCGGCTGTTGGTGTAATCGCGCTGGTGGCCTTTGTTAAATACTCAGTGATCGTTGTCCCGCAAGCTCTGCTCGACAAGTTGATGCTGGGTAAGCAGTCTCACGCAAATTAAAATAAAACACTGTTCATAATGTGTGAGATCCGATAGTATTTATAAATTCAATGAATGCCATCAATGGAAAGATACATGAACAAGTGGATTGTGCTCTCAGCTCTATTCTCAACCTTATCGTACGCTTCGTCTGAATTGTCTAACCACGACGTACTCACTCAGCACTTTGACGTTCCTGAAGCTATCTCCTTAGAAAATCAAAACAGGGTATGTAATAGCCTTGTTTGTAGTTCGGTGTCTGCGCCAAAATCTGTTCCTGCTGTTGGCGACTTCCCAGAGCGAGAATCAAACCCAACGATAGATACAATTGCGAGCGCTATCTATTTCGTCGGTGAGATTGGTGTCGCCGAAAATCTAGCGACACCCGAGTACGAACAGTTTCTTGAGAACTGATTGAAAATTTACTGTATAGATTTGGTGCTTATTTTTTATGCAGTTACAAAAGATATGAAATGCTGTTATAAACGATAAGACCTTGTTTAAGGATTTTATAATCACGGCATTTGGCAATTAGGAAGCACCAATGGAAATCTGGAAGTTAATGCTATTCATCCCCGCTTGTTTTGCGCTCAACATGACTCCGGGCCCAAACAATTTGTTATCAATGAACAACGCCCGTTGTTACGGATTTCAGGCCGCCTTTGTCGCAGACCTAGGAAGAATCCTCGCTTTTTCTGGCATGATTGCTTTGGCTGCATCTGGCTTAGCGGTTGTGCTTTATACTTCTGAAACGCTGTTTTTCCTGATCAAACTATTTGGCGCGATGTATCTGTTGTGGATCGCGTTCAACCTATGGCGCTCACACGCCAGTCCGGTCGTGGATATCGAACGAAATAAGAATTGGTTTGGTCTGTTTAAACAAGAATTTGCACTCGCTGCTGGCAATCCAAAAGCGATACTCATTTTCACTGCATTCCTTCCTCAATTTGTCGATGTTTCAGCGAACGTAAATACTCAATTCTTTGTTTTAGGTAGCACCTTTCTAGTGTTAGAAATGCTCGCGATATCGATCTACGCGGCATTTGGCTTATACCTCAGAAACTGGTTCTCTAAGCCACAAATGGCAAAACGTTTCAACAAAGCGTGCTCGGTTTTTCTTGCGTTATCTGGCGCAAATTTGTTGGTTATTCGACAGTAAAACATAAGTAACCTAATCTACTCCTCAGGCGTTAGTTAAGTGGCATCTTCGTTAAGGTAGTTCGTAAGCCTTTAGGCTGTTGATATATTATTAATAGCACCTTTGAGTTTGCATGTTTAAACTTGAGGTTCGGTTTAAATGAGGTCTATCTATGAATGTTGTTTGTGCGGAAAAACAAGAACTGGCTGATATCTACCAGCTTGAACATGCTTTGTTTGGCGCTCACGCCTATCCGCTGTTTTTCTTTCGTCAGGCCTTTGATTGCTGGGGAAAAGGTTTATTGGTTGCTAAGCAAGACTCAAAGATTGCTGGCTATGCCTTAACGACAACCACAGACAAGCAGAATGAGTTTTGGGTCCTATCATTGGCTGTAGACCAGAATTATCGTGGCATGGGAGTTGGCCGGAAACTGATGCAACAGGCGGTTGAGCAGTTGCCTCGAGATGCTAGGCTTTTGCTCACTGTAGACCCAAATAACACATCGGCTCTTGCGCTTTATGCATCGATGGGGTTCGTTACCATCAAGCAAGAAGACAACTACTTTGGTGATGATGAGACGAGGTTAGTGATGAAGCTCATCATCTAGATTGTTGCTAACGGTTTTTAACAAAGGCGCTTAACTAAATCAAAGGCTCACACTTCAAAGACAATCTCGTAGCTCTAGGTTAGCATCACGATACCGTGCATTAACACGACACTAGAGGTCAGCCGAGTCCTCATATCAAAGTAGCCATCAGGACCTTGGCTCTGGCTCTCTTCTCTCATCGTCCTTTCAGCTCGCCAAACCGCAATATAACCAAAGATGAGAATCAGAGTTGTCACTAGCTCTTTTTGTTCGCCAAGCAATACTGCCAGCCAAGCGATGAGCACAATCGCGTTGCTTATTAGCAGTGCTTTGTTACTTGATTGGCTTTCAAAGTTTTCGATGCCATTTGCCCACAAGATCCCTGAAAGAAAACTCAAAATTGCCACGCTGTAGGTGATGAACAGCGTTTCACCGCTTATCCCCATAAATTGGCTGTCGGTGAGCGAAAGGAGAAGACCGAATAAAAACGGAATTAACCCCATGTACCCCAGTTTGGCCATGGTGTTACGGGTTTGAGTTGTTGCCATGTAATCCGCCTTCATAACTGCTGCTCAATCGCGTTTTTGAGCGTGGCACTCACTGGAGATGTGGAGCTAGGGAAGGTGGCGACGACTTTACCTTCTTTACTGATCAAGAATTTGTAAAAGTTCCATTTAGGCGTTACGCCCGCTTGCTGTTGTATCTCTGTAAACACGGGGTTGGCGTTGCTACCAGACAGTGAAGCTCGCGCCATCATTGGGAAGGTCACGCCATAGTCTAGGTAACAAACCTTTGCCGTCTTCTCTTCGCTTCCCTTGTCTTGGCGAAAATCATTACTTGGGAAACCGATAACCGTGAAGCCTTGGTCTTTGTAGGTTTGATGAAGTTGCTCGAGTTGCTCAAACTGCGGAGTGAAGCCACATTGGCTCGCTGTATTTACCACCAATAGAGTTTTGCCTTGAAACTCATCGCACAAGGCGATTTCTTCGGTTGAGTTTAACAAGCGCTGTTTGCCATTAAGTATTTCGGGACAGCTCGCTGCAAAGGCGATGGAACTCGTGAGGCTTGTAATCAGTGCGGTTGAGCAAAGTAGTGAACATTTCATAGGGTTGGCTCATTTTAGTTGGCGTAATGGTTATTACTCTTGAGCACGATGAAATGATCACTTTGCGTATTATTTACTGTCTCATTAACTCGCGCTTTTAGTTGTGCTTTTGCTCTCTGAGATAAGATATGGAGCGACCAAGCGACTGATATTCACTTTTGCACCAAGGCGAGCCGCTAATAGATACATGCCACCAATTTTTCGGTGCAGGAACAGCGCATCGGCGGGCGGCGTATGCCAATACTCTTGTTCCATGCTCAAAATGGTGCCTGCTTCACGAAGCCTTTGTGCCAATCCACTGGCTTTGAAGTCGTACTCTTCGTCAACTAACATCGGCTCACAGGCCATCTTCACTAGATTTAGAATCGCTTGGCGTTGTTCGGGAAGAATTGTCTCGCTAAAGAATCCTATTTGCTCTAAAGCTCGGTTGAGCACTTGCTCATCGTTGTTAATGACAGAGGAAAAGGCCAAGCGATAACCCTCGCTGAAGCGGTCACTGTACTCACGGGTTGCTCCGAAATCTAATAAGCCAATTTGTCGGGTGTTTTCAACATAAAGGTAGTTGGCGAAATTGGGATCGGTTTGCACCATCTTAAAATCGAACAACTCTCTGAACAGAAGCTCCAGTAAGCTGTGCATTACAAAGTCACGTGTGCTTTGGTCGTAACTTTCGATTTGCTCTATCGAGACGCCTTCGATGAAGTCCATGGCGAGCACCGATTCTGAAGAGACTTGCGGATGAATCTTAGGTACGACGAAGTGAGAGTATTCTTTCAATGCATCATGGTAACGAGTTGCGTAATCAGCTTCGCGAGCATAGTCTGCTTCATCGTGGAGCTGTTTCTTTGCCTCTTCTAACAAGCCTTTGTAGTCGACCGACTTTGGTATCAAGCCAACAATATTGAGCAGCGTGCCCACGTTATCTACATCACTGTCGATACTTTTTCTAATGCCGGGGTATTGGACTTTGACTGCGAGTTTGTCCCCAGCATCACTATAGGCTTGGTGAACTTGTCCGATAGATGCACTGGCGATCGGTTTAAAATTGAAGGACAGGAATTCGGTTTTCCAATGGTTCCCGAGCGAGCTTTCTAACACTTGATTGAGCTGTTTTGTTGGCAGTGGATCGGCATCGGAGCGCAGGCGAGAGAGAATGTCGGCTAACTCTGGTTCTAAGACATCACCCGCATCCATTGATAGCATCTGTCCTAACTTCATAGCCGCACCGCGCAGGTGTGCGAGTTGATCGGTCAGGCGAGCAATGTTTTGTGGCGTTAACAGTAAGTCTTTTGCTTTGGGCCTGTTGCCTTGTGCAATTTGTTTGGTGCCTTCCGTTAGCACGTTACCCGCGACTCTTGTCGCCAACGAAGCGAACTTACTGAATCTAGAAATTCGATGTGTGGGAAGGTTTCTCTCTTTTGCCGACATAAAGGTTCTCTCTGGGAATCAGGGTTGATACCAATCGTAGTAAATAACTGTTCACCCTAGCTTGTTAAAAATCTCGATAAAGTCGTTAGATTTTTTGATTGTAGAATAACTACTTATCTAAAAAATCCGCCTTGTTCTCAAGCTTTTTTCCTGCGCTATTTCTTGACACTTACCTACTGTGATTGGTATGACTACAAAGTTCTATCAATCATTACACAACCGTATGTTTTGTTGTGCTAACTTGTCGCGTGGAACAGTAAACAGAATTAAAAGGACAAAGCATGAAATTTATTTGGTTGAAAGTGGCCGTTACGGTATTGGTGTTCGCAGCCCTATTTGGCATCGTTTACTACAAAGTCGCCAGCGGCATGTCTTAACTCAACACTATTTTGTGCAGCTGTTACCGTTGCAACGTGATTTTCCGGTTAGCCAAAACGAAATCTTATATCGATTTTTGGCAAACCGTAGATAACACCAATCTGCCATTGGCTTAAAAATCGCCCAACGTAACGGGGCATACAGCCAACCCTTTCCTACTAGCTTCCACGCTTGGTAAGTCACGTCTAAACCGAGCAGCAGCTTTCCGTTTTCGTCCAGTGCATGCAAGATTGTATTGGCTGCCTCGGCATCTATTTGCGGGTAGTTTGAAAACGCTTCACTGTAGATATCGACGGTCTGGATCTGATCTTTGGAATCAGACTTAGTCAGTGCTGCCATCTCTTTTGCACATAATGGACAAGTGCCATCATAAAATATCTTCAGTTGTGTCATTGTTTGTTCGCCTGTGGCTTGCTTAAAAGAACCTTCAGTTGACCGTTAAGTCGGCACCCTTAAGTTCAATCGCGTATTATTTTAGAATGTTAAAATGGCTACGCTATTGTACCTTTTAAAGATCACTCTCCTCGAATCAAAGCTCTAAAGATGTCTTACTTTGACACTTTGTTCACCCTTTCAAGTCCTTGATTATTTGCTCAAATCCCTTGTTTATGGACAAATGATAACAAAACGTCCAATAGAGGTGTGCCTTAAATATATAAACATCAACCAAATCAGATAGTTGAAGTTGGCTTGGAATATGCTCTATCGAACCTACGAATTGCTAAAGGATTTCTCCAATTTGGGCGGGCAGAACATCCTGAAAGCATAAGTATGAACAAATGGAGAGAGAACATGAAGGTTATAAATTATTTACTCAGTGTGCTTTTGTTGTTTAGTAGCCCCCAGTTGGCGTGGGCTACGGTTGATGTGATGGAACTTGATGGTAATGCGACCAGTGATAATAGTGGTATTGATTGGGACGATGTAAATGATCCCAACAGCATGGTTGGGATTGCAGAATTTTTCCAAAAAGACCGTAATGGTATCGACCAAATTTTTTGGAAGGGGGGATCAAAAGACGATTCCGACATTACGGATTGGGCGTTCCGTACAGCGTCACCACAACCAAAAGATGACTTTACCAATGCGTATGCTGCTGCCTTTGAAAGCGAAGGCGATTTGCTGATTTACTTTGGTGCAGACCGATATGCCAACAATGGTGATATGTATATTGGTTTCTGGTTCTTACAAGACCAAGTAGGATTACCAGATGGACAAACTAAGGGCGACTTTGTTGGGCAGCATGTCAATGGAGACATTCTTGTCTTGATTTCATTTCCTCAGGCGAGTGGCGGTAATCCCTATATAGAAGTGTTTCAGTGGGATTTAAATAATGGCGATGTCACCGACAATATGACGAGAATTTTCCAAACAGACGGTGACCCTAAATCGAATGATTTCGTGGGTGCAAGATGTGGCAGTGGCGCTGTTGGTGTCGATAAGATATGTGCGATTTCAAATGATGATTCTATCGGGGCAATACCGCTACCGAACGTGCAAGGTTGGGACTACCTAGCTAAAACTGGTGAAACAGCGTCAATTCCGACAGAGAGCTTTGTGGAAGGTCGATTAAACTTGTCAGCTCTGTTGAATGATGAGTTTGGTATTGAGGATATTCCTTGCTTCAGTAGCTTCTTAGTCGAGTCACGAGCTTCACGTTCGATTGATGCATCTTTGGCTGACTTCGTTGTCGGTTCATTCAGTTTATGTAGCATCAGTATAGCGGCGACTTGTAACACAACCAGCTTTACGGTTGATGGCATGTTTAACATCGATTACACCGTGACGGTCACCAACACCGGTCCTGGTTCGTTAGGCACCAATGGTGATTACCAAGTGGCCTTTTTATCTGAGTCACCAATATTAGGTGCGCTTCCTGTCGTGGGTAACGGTGATGAAGTGTGGAGTGTCGGTGAGTCATTCTCATTCATGGGTAATTACTTGTCTGTAAATAATGGTGCCGTTGGTGTGATCGATGGTTCAGTAGATCTTGATGGCCTTATCGTGAATGCTCAAGCTCCTGTGGCTTACAATTGTCCGCCAATCGACTTGAGTCCAATGGTTGAGATTTCTAAGGTATGTAATAGCTTCTTAGAGGTTGATAGTGGTCAAGTTGTGCTTAAGAAAACCTATGATGTTGAAATATGTAATACCGGTGATATCCCATTGGCCATTGAATCGCTGGTGGATTCTAAGGATGACTCTTTGAGCCGTTCTGACTTACCTACCGAAGTCGTCAACAGCAGTTATTACCTCGACTTCGCTTTACCTTGTGATGATCTTGAGGATGTGACCACGTGTGGTGCTGGTAATATATGTAGCGTATTAAGTGCCGATCCTGAGTTGTTTGCTTGTAAAACGGGTGAAGGAGAGTGGATACCGAACTTTGGTGATGCGATTGGTCAAGTGTGTACACAAGTAAGCAAAACTTATGCGCCAAATGTGTTACCAACTGGAGTAGACGGAATGCTATCGAATCAAGTGACAGCAACGTTTGACTCGCTGTTCTTGCAAGAAGCATTTATGGAAACATCGAACATTGCAACCTGTGATGTTTGTCCATTTACTGTTCCTGAGCCATAAGTACTTTCATTAACTGAGTACAACTAAACTCTAAAGCAGCCTAGTTCGTTAGGCTGCTTTTTTTAGTTAGGTAATTAACTAACTAGGCGACTTAAATTACTATCTGATGTTTTTTGATCAGCTTGTACAAGGTTGTCCGAGAAATAGACAACGCTTTAGCAGATTGGGAAATATTGTAATGGTGTTGCTGAATCACTCGACGGACATTTTTTGAAGAAAGTCGAGTGTCACTCTCAGTGGCGAGCGATGCACCTTTCAATTGAATCCCCATGTGATGAGTAGAAAGGGCGCTTGAGTTAGAAAGAACAATCGCTCTTTTTATGCAGTTGAATAACTCCCTGACATTGCCCGGCCAATGGTACTGTTTCATTTGCTCAAGGGTGTCACTAGGCAGTTTGATTTTGGATGCGTAATTGTGTTTTAGTTCAAATCGAATCAAATCTTCAATGTCTTCTTTATGATCATTGAGTGGCACTAGATCCAATGGAAGTACATTGATCCGATGAAAGAGATCCTTTCGAAATTTACCCGCCGCGACGGCTTGTTCTATGTTGACGTTGGTGGCGAAAATTACACGGCAATCTACAGTTAGTTGGTTGTTACTGCCTAATCGCTCTATCAAGTTATTTTCTAGAAAGTGGAGCAGGTAAGTTTGCAGCGACAGTTCCAGGTCGCCGATCTCATCGAGAAATAGTGTGCCACCATTCGCTCTTTCTACATGTCCGACGTAGCGCTTGTTTGCTCCCGTGAACGAGCCCTTTTCAAAGCCAAACAACTCGGAGTGAACCAGTGACTGTGGTATTGCGCCACAATTTACAGCGATAAACGGTTTCTGACAGCGGGCTGAGGCCTCATGTATTAAACGTGCACAGAGGCTTTTTCCTGTACCTGTTTCCCCTTGAATCAGTACTGGGAAATCGTTGTTAGCGATCTTAGTTATTTTCTTTTTAAGTTGTTGGATGGTGCTGGATTTCCCCACCAATTGATATTCATGGCATGAAGCAGGCTTAGGTTTGTTCTGTTTGGTGTCTACCATGCCATACGCATGCCCTAAATTTCGACAAAGCCACTCTGTATCAATTGGTAGGTGGTAATAATCCCAATAGGTTTGCTTAATGAGCGATAAGTTTCGGCTTGGTGGTTGTTTGAAGATAGCGATTGCTTTTAAACTTGGAAAGCGTGCCTTCAACGTTGATATTTGCTCACATTGCTTGTCGATCGAGGATGATGTTAGACAGGAAACGACAATTGGTGCGCAGCAGTGGCTGTGGGAATTGAGCAAGTGAATGGCTTGTTCGGTCGTTTCTGCAATTTGAGCTTTCCAGTTATGGAGGCGCAGTTCTCCCGCCCACTGATTATGGTGCAGGCATGTTGAGTTACATAGCAGAACCACAGAACGAATTTTAGGTTCAGGTGATACTCTCGCTGATGGCATTGTGCTCACTCTTCATGTTTCGACTCCATGATGAAACCTACAGTAAGCCCCCTAAATATCCCATAAGCTTAGAAGAGTTTAATTAATTCGACTACACAAATTTGACGAATTTGAACTAACAAATGGCGTTGTCTTAAGCAGGAAGGCCAATCAGGTGCTTTACTTACTGATATTTGTGCTTATTAATTAAAGGTATTCACGAATATCGTGTTTTTACTGTTTTATTTATTGATGAGCACACAGTAAACTCCGCGCTAATCACTAACGATAAAGAGCTGATATTGATGATAATTAACGTAGCAAAAAAGTTCATTTTAGCAGCGTCTGCGCTAGTTCTAGGTGGTTGTGTCAGCTACAGCGTTACTGAACAAGAAATGACGAACTACCTGCAAGATTCGGTGATGTTAGAACAAGAAGTCGGTGTGCAAAACGTTATGTATGCGCAAGTGGCGGTTGATGACTTAGCGGTGCAAATTGGTCGAGCTGATGCCGAGCGTGTGTCTGTTCTGGCGAATACCAATGCAAAGATTCAAGTGTTTAACATGCCAAACATGGGGCTAGATCTGGATATCGAATTCAGCGCGATTCCCGAATACGACAAAGAGAGTGGTGAGGTGTATCTAAAGTCGCTGCGACTAGAGCGCTTTGAGGAAAAGGGAAAGCAGCTTTCTCCTGAGATAGAGAAGTTACTTAAGCCTGCCGTTTCTATGATTGGCTTTGCTTTGTCTCAGTCACCGGTTTACAAATTGGACAGCAACAAGGTTCAAGAGTCATTGATCAAGTCATCGGAACCTAATCTAGCGATTAAAGACAACAAGTTAGTCATCGAGTTATTTGATTAACCCTTCCCGTTTAGCTGACACTCAGATTTAAAACACAATGGCTGCCGATTTGGTGGCCATTTTTGTTCGTGTTGAATCAGCAAGATTTCTGTTTTGAGGCTGTCCATTAAGCTTGTTTTCTATGGTTCATTTATTGAATTCGCCGCGTATCTCACCTTTACTTTACTCTTGTGAGCAAGTCATCGCTTCAGTCATCAAATCATAAAAAAGAAAAGGTGAGCGAACTATGAAGAATCCAGTAATAGCGGATAACAAACCCGTTAAGGTCGAGCTAACCGAAGGCGAGGAGTATTACTTCTGTACCTGTGGCAAATCGAAAAACCAACCGTTTTGTGATGGTTCTCATGCAGGAACGGGCTTCAAACCAAAGAGTTTCGTGGCCGAGGAAACCGGCGACGCTTACCTGTGCCGCTGTAAGTATTCGAACAACCTCCCTTTTTGCGATGGTACACATAAACAGTTCACAGCGGAACAAGTTGGGCAAGAAGGCCCGGAGGTTCACATTCAAGCGGCTGCGCCAGATTTGTCGCCAGCTGCGAGCGCAACCAAAGAAGAACCTACCGTCGAGTTTATTCATCAACTGGCGCGTGATGGTTTATCCAAGGTTGGACATCATGGGCCAATGACCTCCATGGGCGTTCCAAGACATCTATTGCCTCACTGGGACGATATTGAAGTGATGGTCGCGCAAATGGCCACCAAGCCTTTGCTGGAGAATGTGCCCGTTGGAACTGAACTGATTATTGGCCCCAAAGCGAAGAAGCCACTCAAATTGGACATCTCTTTGTTTGTGTCTGATATGAGTTTTGGCTCGCTATCTGAAGAAGCAAAAGTCTCATTGGCGAAAGGTGCCGAACTCGCAGGGACGGGTATCTGCTCCGGTGAGGGCGGTATGTTACCCGAAGAGCAAGCGGCGAACTCTCGCTACTTTTATGAATTAGCCAGTGCTCAGTTTGGTTACGATGAAGCTAAACTCAAAAACGTTCAAGCCTTCCATTTTAAAGGAGGGCAAGGCGCAAAAACCGGAACGGGCGGGCACTTACCGGGCGCGAAGAACATAGGCAAGATCGCGGAGGTGCGTGGCATTGAAGCGGGCACGGCAGCGATTTCTCCACCCACCTTTGTCGACCTTAACACGGTCGAGGATTTTAAAAAGTTCGCCGACCGTGTTCGAGAGGTGACAGGCGGTATCCCGATTGGCTTTAAGTTAAGTGCCAATCACATCGAAGAAGACATTCAGTTCGCGCTTGATGCCAGTGCCGATTACATCATCTTAGATGGGCGTGGCGGCGGTACAGGGGCGGCGCCAGAAATGTTCCGTGACCATATCAGTGTTCCCACTATTCCAGCACTCGCTCGCGCTAGAGCGTATCTCGATAAACAAGGGGTCAGTGACAGAGTCACATTGATCATCACGGGCGGCTTGCGCGTGCCGATGGATTTCGTAAAAGCGATGGCGCTTGGTGCTGATGGTGTCGCTATCTCAAACAGTGCCATGCAGTCGATAGGTTGTGTGGCGGCGAGAATGTGTAACACCAATAATTGCCCTGCTGGTATTGCAACTCAAAAAGCCGATTTACGTCAGCGTTTGAATGTCGAGAAAGCATCGAACCAGCTTAAGAACTTCTTTGAAGCCTCGACAGAATTAATGCAAGTGATGGCGAGGGCATGTGGGCATGATCATTTGAATCAATTTAACCCTCATGATTTGGCAACATGGAATCGCGAAATGGCCGAGCTATCCGGTGTCGCTTACTCTGGTGTCTGTCCATTAAATCACTTTAAGTAAATAATACTTCGATAAAGCACACTCAATGTATTTTGGGTGTGCTGACTTTTTCCTGTGTAATGCCAACCTATGTTAAACCTTTCATAATCAACTGCTTTATAAGTGTTTTTAAACTATTTCCTATATTTTGAAAATATCGCTTTACCTCAAGTTAACTTGAGGTTTTATCATCATCCCCAATCTAAAAACACAATCTATCACCTTGTCGCCTAGTGCAGGTTTTGATGTTATCAAACAGACGTTACGAATCTTCAGTTATGAATTTTGAGCTCCGTAATTGAAGTCATGAGTGCAAAAAGGTGAGAAAAATGAACAAGGATCAACAATGAAAGTATTAGCGATTGGCGCGACCAACAGTACAACATCAATTAATCAACAACTTGCAGCGTACACCGCAGGTTTAGTCGAAGGCGCGCAAGTCGAGGTGCTCGACCTTAATGATTTCGAGATGCCAATTTACAGCGAGAAAAGAGAGCAAGATTCAGGTGTTCATCAACACGCTCAACGCTTTTTTAGCAAGATTGGCGAAGCAGATGCTGTGGTCATCTCTTTTGCAGAGTATAACGGCTCATACACAGTAGCCTTTAAGAATGTGTTTGATTGGACATCACGAATCGACATGAAAGTGTACCAAGGCAAACCTGTTGTGATGCTCTCCACATCACCAGGCCCAGGCGGCGCAAACTCTGTGTTGTCGTCTGCGGTAAATTCGGCACCTTACTTTGATGCAGATGTGAAGGGGTCGATGTCGGTGCCAAGTTTCTACGACAACTTTAATGTAGAAACGGGTGAGATCATCAATGCCGAAATGGCCGAGAGCCTGAAATCGATCATGAGTCAGATTTAGAGAGCGAGAACACCACAATAAAACAAAGCAGCCATGTTCACGATTGCTTTTCATTGCGCCCGTTGTCAAAGTTTAAGGACATTAATTGGTTAAGGTAACAATAGGTCGCTACTCTAAAGTTAAAGTAAGCTTTAAATATTTATGATCTCAAGGATAGTGTCGTAATGAGAAACATCGTATACCTCACCATAGGCCAGTTGGCTGAGCGCAGTGGCGTGGCTCCTTCGGCGTTACGTTTTTACGAAACCAAGGGGTTGATTGCTTCGATTCGTACTAACGGAAATCAGCGCCGTTATCAGTCGGCGATGTTGAGACGAATTGCGTTGATCCAAGTCGCGCAGTCGATAGGCTTCACGCTGGAAGAGATCAACGAAGAATTATCGACACTGCCGATGAACCATACCGCGACTAAGCGAGATTGGGAGCGCGTTGCTAAGAAGTGGCAGGGGCAACTCGACAGTAAAATGGCGCAGATTAAATCGCTACAAGAGAACTTAACCGGCTGTATCGGTTGCGGATGCTTGAGTATGCAAAAGTGCAACTTGCTAAATCCTGATGATATCTTGCATGACCAAGGGCAGGGCGCACAACGAATTGTTGAACAGACTAACTGAGTTCCCGAAAGGCATGGAACAGCGAACTAAGTTTCAGGTGTTTGCTCAATGGGTTAAGCAACAGTTGTGACCGAATAGCGTGCCTAGACAAACACGAATTATAGGTCTAGTTTAGATGGTTCTTTCAATAAAAGAAGAGGTTAGTTATGTTCAGCCATGTTTTTCTCGGTACCGATGATATTGAACGCGCGAAGGCTTTTTATGACCCAATCATGAAAGTGCTTGGTTATAGCGAAGGCTCTGTTGATCCCAAAGGGCGCTGTGTTTACGTTAGCCAAACGGGTGTGTTGGGCTTAACGAAGCCGATTGATGGTCAGCCTGCGACTCACGGCAACGGCATGACGGTGGGTTTTCTTGCGCCTTCTCCTGAAGTTGTAGATGAGTGGCATCGAGTTGGCGTCGAAAATGGCGGTACCAGCATTGAAAATGGCCCCGGAGCGAGAGGTTCTGACGAGCGTCGCTTGTACATGGCTTATTTGCGAGATCCTGATGGAAACAAGATTTGTGCAACGCACTTTATGCCGTAGTTTACGTTATGCCATCGTTCATTTTATGCCACAGTGGCGTATACTTAGATCATATTGATGGTTCGGAGTTGGCTAAGTTGCGGCTCTGGACTTGTTAGCTTCCCGATAACTCAAAATTTTGCAAAGGACTGGCTAGATGAAACCGAACGAACTGTTTTATGAAAGTTTTGAGCGCTGCCGGATTGACCAAGAATTTCTCGAAACGTTTTTGGCTGATTTTTGCGAGCATAACCCAAGGTTTTCAGAACGTTTTGAAAATATAGGGTTAGAGCAACAAACCAAGATGCTTAAAGCCTCGATCATTCTTATCTATAACTCTGCGGGTCTACCAAGCGTGCGTAACTCAGTAAAGAAATTGGGTAAAAGGCATAAAGACCTAGGGCTGGATATTTCCGAGATTGAGCTCAACGAGTGGTTCAATTCGTTACTCAATACAGTTAAAAAATATGACCCTCACTACGATGAAAGCGTCGAACAAGCTTGGACAGAAACTCTCGAGGCCGGCTTAACTATCATGAAGAAAGAGTGCGTAGTTCCAAACACTGTGAATAACTAGGTCGTTGATGGGTAGTTTTGCTTGTTCGTTAGTTAAAACCGGCATTAACTCTTGAAAGATTGACATTGTCAGGTAAGCCTAACGATATCAGGCTTACCTCTTATTGTTTGACTAGAAATGAGCAGCCCAACCAATCAGGAACCCTTGCGATGCGGTATCGTATTCAAAGGTCCCCTTGTTTTCGTAATCAACCCAGGTCGATTTGTAGGCAACATTTAAGTCAGACCAACTGTTTATCTGGTATCGCACGCCAGTTAACAGAGATGAGGTAAAGTTGGTGTCACTACCAAGCCCTGCATCAATGGTTGCGTGAAACTTCCAATCCTTATTGATCTGCGTTATCCATCTCACACCTATTTGGTACTGTCCATCACGCGGTCACGTTTGGACGCACCTGTCACCTGAATACGAAGCGATGCTCGGTCAAAACGGTTGGGGACTCCAAGAAGTGGTCATGAAAGATCTTGATGATCACGTCGGTGAGATGATGGCGAAGATGGAAGAACTCGGTATTGCTGACAACACCATCATCATTTTCACTGCCGATAACGGCCCAGAGATCATGACTTGGCCAGATGGCGGTATGACACCTTATCACGGTGAGAAAGGCACAACTTGGGAAGGTGGCGTAAGAGCCCCTGCATTGGTTAGCTGGCCGGGTAAAATCCCAGCGGGTACTGTAGGCAATGGCATCTTTGATGGTATGGATTGGTTACCCACTCTTGTCGCTGCGGCTGGTGGTCCAACGGATCTAAAAGAAAAACTGCTGAAAGGTCACGATGGCTTTAAAGCGCACCTTGATGGTTACAACCAAGTGGATATGCTGACCGAGAAAGGCGAGTCAAACCGTAAAGAGATCTACTACTACGAACGAGACAAGCTGCAAGCGGTTCGTGTTGGTGATTGGAAGGCGCATTTCATCGTGCAAAACCACGGTTGGAGTGGCCCTAAAGAAGAGCTAAACGCACCATTGCTGTTTAACTTACGTCGTGACCCATACGAGCGAGCGGCGGAAGAGTCGGGCATGTACCTAAAATGGATGGGACAAAAAATGTGGGCATTTGGCCCGGCTCAAGCGGCGGTACAGCAACACCTAGCGACCTTCAAAGAGTGGCCACCTAAGACGCCAGAAACTCAGCCAGACAATACCGGTGGTGTGGGGAATTAGCGTACACTCACTTCCAGAACCTAAATAAACAAAGCTCAGCCCCTAAGTTTTAGAAACCTAGGGTGTTGGGCTTTTGTTTTGCTAAAAGAAAAAGGCTATCAGAAGAAGTGAACTAGTCCTCAAGAGGAAGCTGATAGCTGTTTTTCAACTCTTTTACTGAGATGTTCGACTGAATCGCACTCACGCCTTTGACTCGTCTGATCGAGCTAATACGCTCAAAGTACTCTTCCAAATCTTTGGCCAACACTTGCACCATGTAATCGGCGCCGCCTGCAATGCAGTGACACATAGGAATCCAATCGGTTACCGCGACAAATTCTTCGAATGGTTCTGTGTTTTCAACTTCATGGTTACCCAAGGTCACAAGAGTAAAACCAGCCACATGAAAGCCTAATTTCTTACGATTCAGCTTAGCGGCGTAACCATCGATATAGCCAGTTTCCTCCATGCGTTTCCAACGACGCCAGCATGGGGTTTCGCTGAGGTTGACCTTCTCTGCGAGCTTGCTGTTGCTCATGCGTCCGTCTTGCTGGATATGCTCTAAGATGGCGATATCTGTGTCATCTAACACTTCTTTGGTGGATTCTTTCTGTTTCATGGCTATTTTAGAAAAGTCTTGCTCAAATTTGGATTAATATTAGCCTATATAGCAATTTAATTCCTAGTCGAATCTGTAAACTCTCCCCCTATAAATACTTTACTTATTAGGAGTGAGAGGAAATGAGCTCTCAATTAATGCTGGCGTTCTTGCTATTTTCAACATCAATTGCAATTACCCCTGGGGCTGGCAATATCGCATTACTTGGGATTTCAAGTCGTTATGGATTTGCTGCGACTTTACCTTTTATCTCTGGGAACGCTGTTGGCATCATCATCGTATTGGCGGGTTCTAGTGTCGGTTTGGTGAGCCTATTTACCCTTTACCCAGAGCTATACAGCATTTTGAAATACGCGGGTGCGGCTTATTTGCTGTTCATGGCGTGGTCGATTGCGAATATGCAAATCGAAGAAAGCACCACTGACAATCGTTCAGGCTTTGTGTCGGGTGTGTTGGTGCAGGTGTTAAATCCTAAAGGTTGGATAGCGTCATTAACCGTGTTTTCGCAGTTCATCACTCCGAATGCAGATTACTTGATTCAAGTCGTGACCATTATCGCGGGTATGGTGATTACCGGTGTACCGTGCATGTTGGTGTGGGCGTATTGCGGCACCATGCTTAAAAAGCTACTGCAATCACCAAAACAGATGATGTTTGTGAACCGTTGCTTGGGCGGAAGCTTAGCGATGGTGGTTGC
The DNA here is from genome assembly GCF_041468745.1 of Vibrio sp. 10N.286.52.F8. Classification (NCBI taxonomy): domain Bacteria; kingdom Pseudomonadati; phylum Pseudomonadota; class Gammaproteobacteria; order Vibrionales; family Vibrionaceae; genus Vibrio; species Vibrio sp. 10N.286.52.F8. The sequence goes on along the minus strand of NZ_JBFRJF010000007.1, from coordinate 204,257 downwards.
CTTTATGCTTTATCAACCGGCGTAAATCACAAAGAAAAAAACCACTCCTAAATCCATAGGAGTGGCGTCTAAATGTCGACTAAGTCGTTAACAGTAAAGAATTAAGTTAACAAATATTTAAGGAGCTTGAGTTAAAAGCTTTAAGCTTTTCAGTGTAAAGGTTAAGCGGTTTCAGCCTCTTTAACTGGAGCTGAGTTACGGATTAGGTGGTCAAATGCACCTAAGCTTGCTTTCGCACCTTCACCCATCGCAATGATGATCTGTTTGTAAGGTACGGTTGTTACGTCACCCGCTGCGAACACACCTTTCATTGATGTTGCGCCATGAGCGTTAATTTCAATTTCACCGCGTGGTGAGAGCTCAACTTTCGAACCCTTCAACCATTCGCTGTTTGGCATCAGGCCGATTTGAACAAAGATACCTGCGAGTTCAATCTGTTTAAGTTCATCGGTGTTGCGGTCTTTGTATTCCAGACCGGTTACACGGTTGCCATCACCAATCACTTGCGTTGTTTGTGCCATCTTGATGATTTCGATGTTTGGTGTTGCGTTCGCTTTGTCGATAAGCACTTGGTCGGCACGCAATGTGTCTGCAAATTCAAGTACGGTTACGTGTTCAACGATACCCGCTAAATCAATTGCCGCTTCGATGCCTGAGTTACCACCACCAATAACCGCTGTTTTCTTACCTTTGAATAAAGGACCGTCACAGTGTGGGCAGTAAGCGACGCCTTTATTGCGGTACTCTTGCTCACCCGGAACGTTCATTTCACGCCAGCGAGCACCGGTACTTGTGATAACCGTGCGAGCTCGTAGTGTTGCGCCGCTCTCTAGCTCAACGTGGATGTAGCCGTCTTCAGTGTCTTCTGCTGCAATGATGTTTGCAGCGCGCTGCTCAGTCATCACTTCAACACCGTACTCTTTTACGTGCTCTTCAAGGCTTGCCACTAATTTAGGGCCAGTTGTCGCTTTTACTGAGATAAAGTTCTCAATCGCCATGGTGTCCATCACTTGGCCGCCGAATCTGTCAGCAACCACACCAGTACGAATGCCTTTACGTGCAGCATAAATTGCCGCTGAAGAACCTGCAGGGCCGCCGCCGACAACCAATACATCAAACGGTGCTTGTTGGTTTAGGTTTGCTGCTTTCTTTTCCGCTGCGCCTGAATCAACCTTGTTAAGGATTTCAGCCAGTGACATACGGCCTTGACCAAATAGCTCACCATTAACGAATACACTTGGTACTGCCATGATGTCGCGAGACTTCACTTCATCTTGGAATGCTGCGCCGTCGATCATCGTTGTCTTAACCAGAGGATTAATCGCCGACATCATATTGAAGGCTTGAACCACTTCTGGACAGTTTTGGCATGAGAGCGAGATAAAAATCTCTACATTAAGCTCTTGATCGAGTTCTTTAATTTGCTCGATTACGTCCGCTTCAAGCTTGATAGGGTGACCACCACTATGAAGCAGTGCTAGAACCAGTGACGTAAATTCGTGACCCATTGGCAAACCGGCAAAACCGATCGCGGTGCCTTTCTCTTGGTTCACGACCTGCATGATAGGGCTGCGAGTGCTTGCGCTGTCATCGCGAGTCACTTCAATTTTATCGGTTAAAGACGAGATGTCATTCGCCAGATCTTGAAGTTTGTTCGCGGTGTCGCTGCCATCCAGGCTAAGCACTAACTGAACATTGGTTTTTAGGTTTTCTAGGTATGCTTTTAGCTGCTGCTTCATTGCTTGATCTAACATAATCGTGCCTGCTCTTAAATTCTGTGTCTTGGTATTGACCAATACCTTCTTGCTGAAAAAGGAAAATAAAAAGGGGGCGCAAGTCGGCAAATATTGTGGTGTTGATGTTTTGAAAGGGTGGCGCGCGACTGCCCTTTAGGAGGGGGGCCGAAGCGCGCCTGTAGAACCGTTTAGCTATTCTTGTTAGCTAGGCTTAGATTAAATCTTGCCTACTAGGTCTAGAGATGGAGCTAGAGTCTCTTCGCCTTCTTTCCATTTAGCTGGGCAAACTTCACCTGGGTTAGCGGCTACGTATTGTGCTGCTTTAACCTTGCGTAGTAGGTCTTCTGCGTCACGGCCGATGCCTTCAGCTGTGATTTCCATTGCTTGGATAACGCCTTCAGGGTCGATTAGGAACGTTGCACGGTCTGCAAGGCCTTGACCTTCACGCATAACGTTGAAGTTATTTGTGATGTTGCCAGTTTGGTCGCCTACCATGAAGTATTCGATAGTGCCGATTTTGTCAGAAGTATCGTGCCATGCTTTGTGAGAGAAGTGAGTGTCAGTTGATACTGAGTAAACTTCTACGCCGCGAGATTGAAGCTCTGCGTATTTGTCTTGTAGGTCAACTAGCTCAGTTGGACATACAAACGTGAAGTCTGCTGGGTAGAAGAAGAATACAGCCCACTTGCCTTTAACGTCTTGCTCAGTGATTTCTACGAATTCGCCGTTTTTGAATGCTGTTGCGTTGAATGGTTTGATTTCTGTGTTGATCATGATTTGACTCTCTTTCTAATTTATAGTGTTTAACGCTATCCCGCGTCGATGTAGATATATTGCATTGCCACCGAAAATTAGTGAAATCGGACATTTCTATAGATTCAATAGGCAAATCCTATCTTTGATAGAAGAAGGCTATCGATAAAAGTTATCAACAAAAGCCATCAAAGCGGGCACCGCTCTATTTGGGTAGCTACGCTTTTTAGGTTGTTCTCTACATAAGGCTTATCTCTATTAGCGTGAGCATCTATTTATAGTGTGAGCATCTATGTATAGCGTGAACATCTATGTAGATACTGCTTCTTTAAGTGTTCTGAGATCTCATGGTTATCTATAAATAACAAAAAATTATCATTAATATAAATTATGATAATTTCAGTTAATCTTATTATCTCCATATACTCTCTCCATCGAAACGAAACACCGAAGCTACTCTTCGGAAAGCACAGAATTAAAAACGAATTTGGAGCAAGTTATGAAAATGAATCACGTAGGCATCATGGTGGGCGACATGGATAAAGCAGTCGAGTTTTACACTAAGGCTCTGGGTCTAAGAATCGTAATGAACAACACTAAGGTTATGGAAGAGCGTGAATCAGCAATCGGACGTATGTGTATCGCAGTATTTGGCGAAGGCTTCAAAGGCTTCAACATTGCACACCTAGTAACATCTGATGGTATCGGTGTTGAGCTGTTCGAAATGAAAGATCGTCAAGAGCGTCACGAAGTTGATTTCTCACGTCTAGGTATTTTCCACTTCTGTCTACAGCTTCCAAAAGAGCAGTTTCATTCAGCGATTAAACGTGTTGAAGAGTTTGGCGGTAAGGTCCGTATGGACATCATGCGTTACCACCCAGAAGACGAACTAAAACAAGCACAAATGGTTTACCTAGAAGACCCGTTTGGCAACCTGTTCGAATTCTACTCGCACACATACGAAGACACTTACGCGACTGACTACGAGTAATAGTGTTATCTACCTGTCATAAGGTAGAAAACCGAAACACCCCCTAAAGAGGATTGGTAGAGATACCAATCCTTTTTTTGTGTCTGCGATATTGAGTGGAAGGTTACGGATAAACCTGGTCAAAGGAGTGCTTTGTGCTCTTTGTTGCACTAAAACAAGCCGACAGTGTTGCTCTATAGTGCAGCACTGGCTAAAGATGAAACTTAACTGATTGATAAGTATGATGTTAAACCATTGGCATATATGTTGCTCTATTGTCTTTATGTAAATTGTATACAATAAAAAATACATAAAGGAAATCACATGGAACAGAACAGTGAATTGATCTACGGATTAGACGATCGACCATCAGTCAGAGCTGCCAGTTACGCAGCGTTGCAGCATGTATTAGCCAGTTTCGTTGGTATTATCACGCCCACACTCATTATTGGCGGTGTGCTTGGGTTGGGTGAGCACATTCCTTATCTGATCAGCATGGCACTCATGGTGTCTGGGGTCGGTACCTTTATTCAAGCGAGAAAAATAGGGCCAGTTGGCGCAGGGATGATCTGTGTCCAAGGAACCAGCTTTGCGTTCTTGGGATCTGTATTAGGTGCGGGCTTCCTTGTTAAAGCGAATGGCGGTGGGCCGGATGAAATGCTCGCCACCATTTTTGGCGTTTGTTTCTTCGGTGCGTTTGTAGAAATTGTCCTATCGCGTTTTATCGAAAAGTTGAAAGTGGTGATCACCCCAGTTGTAACCGGAATCGTTATCACCACAATTGGCATCTCTTTGATTAAAGTTGGCGTCACAGATATTGCTGGTGGCGTTGGTGCCGAAGATTTTGGCTCTGGAAGCAATCTGATGTTGGGTGCCATCGTCCTCGGAACCATAGTCGTGCTTAACCTGAGTAACAATAATATGGTTAGGCTGTCGTCGATTTTAGTTGGGTTGGTAGTTGGCTGGGGCGTTGCTATTCTGATGGGTAAAGCGCCAATGGTTTCTTTTGCATCTCAACCGCTATTGAGTATTCCTGTCCCATTTAAATATGGTTTCGCTTTTGATTGGCAAGCCTTCCTCCCTATTGCTTTTATTTACTTGATTACTGTTATTGAAACGACGGGCGACCTTACCGCCAACAGTATGTTCTCAGGGCAGCCAGTTAAGGGGCCAAAATACATCAATCGACTCAAGGCGGGCGTGCTAGGTGACGGTGTGAACTCGCTCATCGCAGCGGTATTTAACACTTTTCCAAATACGACCTTCAGCCAGAACAATGGTGTGATTCATTTTACCGGAGTCGCGAGCCGCTACATTGGCTACTTCATTGCAGCCATTCTTTTTCTGTTAGGGCTATTTCCCATCTTAGGCGCGGTATTAATGACGATTCCAAAACCTGTATTAGGCGGGGCGACATTGGTGATGTTCGGTACAGTTGCCGCAGCGGGCATCAAGATTATTGCAAATGAAAAGCTGGATCGCCGCAGAATCATGACGATTGCCATCTCATTAGGTTTAGGACTTGGAGTAATGCTAGTGCCTGACTTATTGAAAGAAGCACCCAAGCTAGCGCAAAGCATATTTGGCTCACCAGTAACCATGTCGGGCATCGCTGCGCTTGTGATTACCGGGTTGATGTCTTTGGTGCCTGAAACTAAAGCTAAGCCTGTGGCAAGTTCGGTACAAACCAGTAAAGCGTAACTTATACAGCCGAGAAGAAGCGTAGGTGACTGATTACGGACAATTGCGTTATCTACCTACCATAGGCAGAAAAACGAAACATCCCATAGAGAGGATTGGTAGAGATACCAATCCTTTTTTGTATTTGGATGTTTGGCTGAGTGACTTATCTACATGAAGTGATTAAGAAATATACAGATTTAAGACGTTGTTAAAGTTGACGTTTTGAAGATAAAACCTTTCATGAATATGACTGAAGCGAGCGTGCTTCATGAAAACATTGCGCAATCACACTAGTGATAGCCTTCGCTGAGAACTCATAATACTCAGTTCAATACTGCTGAACCGCACTACAATGAAAATAGATAAACATTACATGAAGAAGATCTACTGAAATAGCATGAAAAAACTAAACCTTATCTTTGCCGCCTTTCTTATTACTTTGCTTGCCGGATGCTCGTCACATGCGGCCGTCGATACTTCAAAAACAAAGGGCTATGCCAATTCACATGCGCTTGTGGGAGTGGCTTCTTGGTATGGCGATAAATTCCATGGAAAACTGACGGCAAGTGGTGAAACGTATAATAAAAACGCCTATACAGCCGCTCACAAAACCTTGCCATTTGGGACTATCGTGAGAGTGACCAATACAGCCAATAACAAGTCAGTCGATGTCAAAATTAACGATAGAGGCCCTTACGTAAAAGGCCGAGTGATTGACCTTTCCCACAAAGCATTTTCTCAAATTGGTGACGTTAAGAAAGGCGTAGTAAAAGTCAAAATTGAGATTATTGATGACAGCAACACCTTTCGATACAAACACTAGAATCCCCTCCTAACCTCCCCTTGGTGTACATCTCCGCTCCCTTACCAGCAACGGGAAGGGGAGGAAAAAAACCTCGATATCGGTGAATCAATAGCTCATTTATGCTTACTCAATAAGGCTGCTTTGTAGCCTTATTTGTGCCTTTCGATAATCCATTTTTAATAAGATTATCTTATTTCTAATATGTGGGTTGATGATGTTATGAGGTAAATAAATCAGTATCTTAGCTTTCTTATCATTAGGGTTCATTGAAATTTATTGTGAAATAATGAAAAGCTGAACTAATCCAAAATTGGTTGTGGCGGGCGTGTAATAGAAAGGGGGAGGTACAATTGATGGGAGAAGAAGACTCTCAAAGAGAGGGAAATTACATTTCGTTACTCACTGAAGTAAATCTGAAATATTAGTGACACGGTTCTGAAATTTTTGGTGTTTAGCTTATGGGCTTCTATATCGCATTCAAATAAGGAAATACCCGTGAAGCTAACCCCTGTCGTTGCAGCCCTAATTATGTCTTTTAGCTCAGCAAGCTATGCTTTCAGTCTTCAACAATCTGCCAATGAAAACAGTGAAGATCTCGTATGGACAGGGCACCTAAGCCCAGACAGCGACACGGTAATGTCTGCGATGCTCGCGGCTCATATCTATGGCGGTACAGCGACAGTACCAGAGCCTATCAATCCAGAATCCACCTTCATCTTGAACTACTGTAATGCTGAATCACCACGCGTAGAGACAGATTACTCTTCATACCGAGTGGGGCTGGTGGACTTCAATCAAGTCACTCAACTAGCACCAACTATCGACCAAGCATCGATTGTTGCTGTGGTTGATCATCACGCAATTGGTGGCTCACCGATTAACACCCCACAAATTGTCGAAATGGATATTCGAGGTTGGGGATCGGCTGCAACTATTCTGGCTGACAACGCTGAAAGCTGGATGTGACACTACCTAAGCACCTTGCTTGTGTAGGCTTAGGCGCGATCCTTTCTGACACTGTGGTATTCCAATCATCAACCACGACTGAGCATGATCGTGAATATGCTGAAAAACTGGCAAAAGTTGCAGGTATTTCAGATATCGAAGATTTCGGCCAACAGATGCTGATTGCTAAGTCGGATCTCAGTCATCTTTCTTCTGAAACCATTCTGACGCTGGATTACAAAAACTTTAAATACGGTGGCAAACAGGTGGGTATCGGTGTGGCTGAAACGCTAACGGCTCAGCAATTGATTGACCGCAAAGATGAGCTTTTGGCGGCTATGAAAGCCTACAAAGAAGAGAACGGGCTAGACTATCTGTTCTTCTCTATCACAGACACTAAGAACAAAGAAGCAAACTTACTTTGGGTGGATGAAAGTGACTACCAAGTCATCAAATCTGCTTTCAATGCTGAACCAACAAGCGATATGTTGACGCTAGAAGGTGTAACTTCGCGTAAGCGTCAGATTGGCCCTGCGGTACAGAAAGCCATTGAGAGTTTGTAGAGAATAAGAGCCGTTACTTTATAAATAAGTAGTGAAAGGATTGGTAGAGATACCAATCCCTTTTTGTTTTTGGGTCGTGTTGAACTGGATTTGGATAAAATTGAGTTGCGCTTTTTCTAAATTAACAAAGCTTATGGATAAGCCAGATCTAACATAGCTCTTTATGGCACGAACCCCCAAGGACATTCACGACCAACCACGTGAAAAGTTAGACTTAGAGCAGTCTTAAACAAGTAACCAATCCTAGTCGCGGCTTTCCATTATCGGTAAGTTAGCATTCATAGTTTGAACTAATAATACAGTGTTTTATTGTTTATAGTAAATCCCAGACAGAATGACTAACAGGACAATGAAATGACCTCAATCAAAACCATTGGTTTAACAGCTATCGCACTTGCACTTATGACAATTACTGGCTGTACCAGCTTAAAGGTAAAGGCTGCGAACGTATTCGTGTCTGACCCAATTATCACACACGCAGACCACGACCAACTTACCGAAGCCAGTTCGAAAATCGATGGTATCCGTTATACATCAATGACGACGACGATCATCACGACCAAAGAAAATGGCATGGTGAAGAACACGTTTGTCAGATGTACCACGATCGCATGAACAATCCAGAAACTGAGGGCCTGTCAGACATCGTCGGCAATGGATTGGCGCTGAACTACCAGATCGCTATTCGTGGTGTTGATGGTCAGTCCTATACTTGTTCTGGGCATGTAGATCCACAATAACAAAAAATAACACTGCGCTTTACTGGGTCTATTTCAAAATTTGGAAACGAATTTTTGTTTATCGCTGTTTGGTGAGCAATGTGCCTGTTTTTCACATTAGCTAGCTGTATTACTCGTGCCATACCTAATGAAACGTTTGAGGCACTTTCGAGATAGGAAGTGCCAAAGGTGAAAATTCATCCTACGAAGCTTCTGGACATAAATGAGTTTCGAAGAACCAAGTATTAGCAAATCACGAATTAGCATAAGTATGAAAAGTCACTAAGCTCACTGTCCAGTATTGTTTTTACACAAATCTGACATTGATGAATGCCATAAGCTATCGATATAAACATCAATATATTGTATTATTATATCCGTATTTATACTTATTAGGATTTTCTATGTTGATTCACGAATTTTCGAATAAGGACGTTACCGCTGAGCATGTAATTTTAGCTCAAGCAATACTAGCAGGGACTGCTCAAGGTGATAAAAGTAAAGCACAGCGCTTTATGATTTTTGTAAATGAGATTCCAGATGCGCCGACTGTGCAAAACCTGATTCCACGCTTTAGTCAATTTATGAAGCTCTTTAAAGCCAGCTGACATTCAAAATACGTTACACAGGGATGTGTAATTAAGATCACCAACTCCCCCCTAACCACTACCTACTTTTAAACTCTATCTGACCCTATGCTCGCTCTATATCTAGCCATTGTTGTCGGAGGACAATAGAGTTTGATCAATTTTAAAAACGTTTCTGGACAAAAGTGTGTCAACGGTTTTGCTAAATTAGCAAATTACGGATTAGTCTACGTACTGCAAATTGCTTTTCTAGCTCTATGCGTTTATAGTCTTCACCAGTTTGAGGGAGTAGCTATTTTGCTTTGCTAGCATTGCAAAAGGTTGTGTCAACATATTTGACCAGACGTCATGGTGCAACCAGTAGTTTTTAGTACCTACCCAGCGAGACTCGAACAACTTACACACTTTATGCGAGGGCTAAGTGTGGGGTTGTTCGTGTTTGTTATAAGCCCTCTGAATACTTATTCTATGACTGTTTTTTTACTCCCATCGTTAGCGTTATCAATCGGCTTAGTTTTAGTGGCATTCAGTGCAGATCGGCTTATTTCTGCATCTGCAACCTATGCCAAGCATTGCAACATATCATTGATTTTTATAGGTATGACTGTTGTTGCGTTTGGAACATCGGCCCCCGAATTACTCGTATCCGCCGTTGCTGCTTTAAATAATGCAGGAGAGTTGGCTGTAGGCAATGGTATTGGTTCTAATATTATTAATATTGGTCTTGTGCTTTCCATTGCTGTGTTAATGGCTCCCATCCAAGCTAACAAGCGCTTTATCAAAAAAGAGTTTCCGATATTGGCAGGATCAATGCTGATCTGTAGCGCACTGATGTCCACAGGAAAGCTAAATATTACAGACGGTCTATTATTGGTGATTTTTCTAGCCGTATACTGTTTCTATTTAGCTAAGTCCGTAAGACAAGGTGAGGTTTCTGAAGATGATCTCGAGTTCTTGCCATTAACTAAAAAAAGAGCGGGTTGGGAAAGTTTAGCCATGTTGCTACTGCTTTTAATCTCATCACGGTTAATGGTATGGGGCGCCGTTAACTTGGCGCAATTTGCTGGTTTAAGCGAACTTACCATTGGATTGACTATAATTGCATTTGGGACAAGCTTACCCGAGCTAGCCGCAGCGATTGCTGGAGTACGAAGAGGAATGTACGACATTGTATTTGCTACTGTAATCGGCTCGAATATTTTCAATTTATTGGGTGTAATCGCTATACCTTCGATATTAGGCAAAGAGTTAATCATTCCAGATCAAGTTTTTAGCCGAGATGTCCCTTACATGATTCTTTTAACAGTGGTATTAGGTGGCATGCTCACTGTTCCCTTACTTAAATCACAATCATCGAGTACGGAGCGGGCCGCTTACAGTATTCATCGCTTGGGTGGTGGTTTGCTATTGATGATATTCATATTTTATTTAGCGACAGTCGCTCATTCAATTATTTAGGCTTTTCAAGAACATGGTAGCAAAATCCTCCCACCTAGTAAGTTGACAGAGTTAACTCACTTTTATCCCCCTTCCCAACGGTTGCTGCTGTTGGGGGGATCTTTTCCAATATAGATCTTTCCATTCGGGCATGAGATCTTACTGTAAACAGATTCAGGTTCAACGTCACCTACGTGCATACCAGATTTTAGCATTAGAAATCTTTGGTCGATCTCAGCAAGCTAGTTTAGCGAAGAGCATCAACTCTAAGTAGAAAAGGGGCAAATCCGTGTTAGTCCTACTAAAAATCCCCTCCTAGCCTCCCCTTAATCAGTATCTACAATCCATTGTGGTTCGTAGAAAGGGGAGGAACTGAATACAGATCGTTACATGTGCAGTTACACATTCAGCGCTAAAGAAGGTTCTCCCCCTCGGTCGTCAATCTAGAGGGGGGATAAACTTAATTGGAGGGGGAGTTAGAGGGGGTGGGTGTTCGAAATCAGCCCGAACGCACAGGATATCAATGCTCTCAATTCAGAAAAACATTACGCTTCACCCAAAAGATTGGAATGCCTAAGCGTTCCAATTTTAATATCTGATTTACCTACGCCGCCTAGTGCACCGAATCATAAATCAATGTGCTTCTTCAGCTCTTAACCAAAACTCGGACAGGTCTTCAAAAAGGTCATCGTTATCTAAGATGCTCAAATGGGTTTCGTTGTAGCCGAGGATTTGTGACGCGTGGAGTTGGGCTGGGCGCGACAATTGGCTTGATAAATTGATCACACCATCGTTGCTGTTGGTATTAAATAGGTCGCCCGAGTTATAACCAAAGGCTAAAAAGTGGGGAATGTGAATCTTACTGCTGTCAATTAATAAGTCAGCGATAAATTTCCCGTCTGGATTTAAATCAACCCATGCCGGCATTACTACGGGAGAGTACTCGACCCCTTGTTTAGCAGACTCGACACCACCAAACGGCGAAGATATGGTGGCTACGCTGCTTACAAAATCGCATAGCTGCCCAATACGGCACTGGCGAAGACTGTTGGTGGCGACAAGCCCGCCCATACTATGTGCCACAACATGTAATTGTTGGATTTTGTATTCCGTTAACACCGTGTGCATGAGGTTATTCAGGCCTTTGGAGTTCAAAGCCAGAGACAAGCCTGAAGGATAGTTAAAGACCCAGATCTGATATTTAGATTGGTCGACTTTTTCAATCAGTGGGGCAAAATCTAACGCAGTGGCGTTGATGCCATGCACAAACAAGATCGGGATTTTGTTTGGGTCGAACTCTGACAGAAAGTAGAGCCCAGCGTTATCTTCGAGCAAAAAGGTCAGCGGCTGCCACATGCCGAGTTTGCCATTTTTTCTGTCAAAAGGTGGAGCTTCCAAGCTCACGACTGTGCCTATGTCGATCAAATCCAATTCGATTTTTAACAGTGAAGATAGTGAACGATCAACAAACGCTCTTGGGGCTTCACTCTCATTAACCGTTAGTGAGACTTCTATTGTTGATCTGTCTTGGTGATCACGTAGGTTGATTACACTGAAAGCTTCATCGGCTTGTAGGGTAAGGTCTTGATTCTTATCTTCAAAGATAAGTAGGTAGTGGTTGTTATTCGATACATGTAAGTGAATGCTGTCACTGTCTATGATGCCATCGTAGCCATCAACCTCGCCTTTGTTAATGTCTTTGATTTGTTCAATCACCACGGCAGAACTGGAGGCATGTTGATTCAAGGTAACCATGTATTGATTGGTTATGGAGTCGATGGCTTGTATCTCATTAGATAGATTTCTAAAGTTACCGCACCCTGACAGCAGTGAACTGAGTAATAGCACTGTGCTGATTAAGCGTGCAGTAAGTAATAGCTTCATTCTAATTTCATCCTTATCCCACCCCGATTTATCCATAAATCAATAACCTGAGTTTAATAGTAGCAATAAAACAGCGCTTAATAAAAAGGCAAGCAAACGACTATAAAGTTCGCTTGCTTGCCTGAGAGGTTTCATTACTTAGTGAGTATATTGAACACTAAAGCGTGTTTTTATATACCTTGCCGTCTTTCATGATCAGTTTTTGTGTCTCTGTGTTTGCCACACAAGCAACACTGTCCAGTGGGTTGCCATCGATGATCAATAGGTCGGCATACGCGCCTTCAACCACTTGACCAAGTTTGCCTTCTTGGTACGGGTGTTGATAAGTCGACATCTCGAACAAACGTCCACAGTTTGATGTCGCCATGCGAAGCGCGGTGATGGTATCGAATACTTGCTCAATCGCACCAAGTTCATTTAATTGTGTCGTATGAACGTTGGTTTCGCCCACACAGTCAGTACCAAAAGCAATGTTCTGAATGTCGTATTTCTTAATCAGTTCTGCCGATTTGAACATGGCTTTACCTACACGTTCTGTCTTGCGGTATGTCTCCTCATTCGGCAGCGGGATCTTACGCTCTGCAATCAATGAAGAGGTAAAGTAAGAAGGAATCACCCAAATGCCTTTCTCTTTAATTATCTCGGCAATGTCGTCGTCCATGATAGTCGCATGTTCGAATGACATCACGCCCGCTTCAGCGGCTCGGCGCAGCGACATAAGTGCCGTAATCTGAAGCGGCATCAACCGCAGCTTTCATCTCTTCAGATGTGAACTGCAATGTGTCTAGCGGATCAAACGTTGAAGATGCGCCACCACCCGCCATGATCTTGATTTGGGATGCGCCCATAAATAGCCGTTCGCGAACCGCTTTTAAGACTTCTGAACGACCATCTGCCACTTTCATTGCGCCAAGCTTCCTCATAGGTGAGTCTTCATGGCCGTTTGCTAAACGCTCTTGTGCTTGGTTTTGACGGTAATCGGAGTGACCACAGGTTTGTGAGATAGCTGCCATTGAAGGCAGAATACGTGGGCCAGTGGCATAGCCGTTGTCGATACTGGTTTTTAAGGCCAAGCGTGTTACCTGCTACATCACGAATGGTGGTAAAGCCACGCATTAACATCTCTTCAGAAATCTTTGCTGAGCGAATCGCCACTTCTTCACGCGTCATGGTATCAATGACATTGAATGGTGCAGATAAAGTGATATGAACGTGCGCATCAATCAGGCCTGACATGACCGTGCCACCTTGAGCATCAATCGCTTCATCGGCAATCGTTGGGTCAATCTCTCCAATCTGAGTGACCAAGTTATCTTCGATGAGGATCGATACGTTCTCGATTAAGTTGCTCTCAACACCGTTAAATACGTTCGCGTTAGTGATTAGCTTTTTCATAGTCTGCACCTTTTGGAAATGAGTGTGTGTCGCTGATGGAGTCATCTTATGGGGCGCAGCATTTAATGAATGGCCATTTGGTGACAGTGATGAATTGGGCGTGTTTTTGCTATTGCTATAAGAGAGGCAAAGGGGATTTTTGTCGAATCATTAATTTGAGGAATGAATGTTGGCGATGTCATGAAATGGTAAGTTTTGCTTCGATTCGAACGCTAAGATGTATTTCAAATCAAGGCGACTTATCAAATTAGATTAGAGAGAGACAGAATGACTAAATCAGACAAAGTTTACGGGTTCAACACACCACAACGTCTATTCGTAGGTTACACGTTAGCCGTGCTGGTGGACTTAGTAGTGCTTAACTTCTTCGATGAGTACTGGGACTTCGTCAACATTGAGTCTTTCACTATATCTTTGATTGCGGCGTTGTTGTTGCAGCTATTATTGAAGCTCTCTATTGGTTTAGAGCACAAGATTGCTGAACACTTCAAAAGCAAGCCGGGCACTGCACCTAAGGTGTACCGATCAATCACCACTTACATTATCTTGGTGGGCTCAAAATTCGTGATGCTAGAAGCGATTAACCTTCTGTTCGGAGATAAGGTGAGTTTTACAGGACCTTGGGGCGGCGTGGTTGCTTTCTTCGCTGTGGTATTTACGATTCTGGTTGCTGAAGTGATTGTATCGAAGATCTACTTTGCTCTGGATGACAAACAAGATTCACATGTGAAAGCGCTTAAAGAGACCAACGCGTAACAGAACTAAAATACAGATGTGAATAACAGACGAGCCAGTTGAATAAGCTGGCTCGTTTTCGTTTGAGTTGCGATAACCAATTCGATACGCGAATTGGCTCTATTTTTCGTAAACCACGTTCCCGCGTAACACCGTCATCAACACCTGAGTTTTGGCGATTTGTCTTGCTGACACTGTGGTGATGTCGCGGTCGAGAATGGCGAAGTCAGCGGATTTTCCTACCTCAATAGAACCTGTTACGTCTTCAATCCCAAGACTTTTGGCGGCATTGAGCGTGTAAGCGTCGATGGCGGTATAGATATCGGTTAGGCCGGTTTTGCCCATGATTAAGCTGTTCGCGATGCCGACCAATGGGTTGATGTCGTGTACGTTCCAATCACTGCTTAAGGTGATATTGGCGTCGGTCTTGAGTATTGCATCGAGGTTCATCATGGCTTTGGCACGGCGAGCACCAAGGAAAGCTTCGGCCCATTGGTGTTGATGCCTTGCAACGTAATCAGAGCCAACTTGGAAATCTGCAGTTACATCTAACTGGCGAAAGCGTGGCACATCTTCATCATTGATTAATTCGACATGGGTTAGGGTGTAGGGTTTGGTTGAACCTTGTTTGCGAATACTTTCTATCGCATCAAGAGATTCACGAACCGCTCCATCACCAATCGCATGAATGTGGGCGCTAAAGCCGATTTTCTCGAGCGCAGTTAACCATTCTTTCATTTGTTCTGGCGGAATATAGTTCAAGCCATTAGGAGACTGGGGTAGATAAGTATCTAAGTAGGGCGCGAGTGTTTTGGCGGTGCCATTGATAAAGATGCCATCACTGTACATTTTCACCTGATCGACAAGTAACAGATGGCTTTTATCGTCGGAATGCATTTTCTCAAAGACTTCTAATTGAGAAGACATCACCATCGATGGGTACACCCAAGGGCGTAGCGATACTCGCGCCGTTAAGTCTTGATTTTGCTCGGCCTCTAGCCAAACGTCATACCAACCTCGTTTCCAATACATGCGACCGTCGCCAATGGTGGTGATGCCGTGGGTTGCCGCTTCCTCAAGCCCGAACATTAAGCCTTGGTAGCTTTGCTCAAACAGTTCACTTTGGCTATTCCAAGCCATCTCCATCACTTGATCGCCAGCATTGTCTAGCAAGATGCCATTGAGCTTGCTGCTGTCTTGGTCTTTTAAATAAACACCGCCTTGTGGGTCTGGAGATTGTTGGCTGATTCGAGCGATTTTTAGTGCTTTTGAGTTGACCCACATCGAGTGTGAAGTCTGCTCCATAAGCACCACGGGGCGATTAGGGAAGACACTGTCGATGATCTCTAGTGGCGTGTAGTCAGAGTCGCTATCGAGCGTCGCTTCCAAAGAAAAACCATAGCCCATAAGCCAACCTCTGCCATCGGTATCAGCATTGATCTTACACGCTTCTAAGTAGGGGATTTGCTCTTCTAACGTTGCTTCAGAGTCGAGTTCACAATTGCCACCCAGCTCTGAGGCGGCTTCAAACACATGGTTATGGTTATCAATAAATCCCGGAAGGACAAAGGCATTGTCTAAATCAATGACATCAGTGCTTTGCCCTTGAAAAGTTTGCGCCTGTGATTGGTTACCAATGAAGATGATCTTGCCTTTGTGGGTAACGATCGAGTCCGACTCACGATGCCCGTATATATCAGCATTGATAAAGATCTGGTCAGCACTTTGGTTATGAACAGATGTTTGCGCTTGAACTGGTGTTTGTGTTTGAACTGCTGTTTGCGCTTGGGCAACGGTGTTGGCTTGTGCAAGCACCGGCGCTACGGCCGATAAGCTTGTGAGTAATGCTATCCATGCAGTACGTGGCAGAGTGAGCTTGTTATTCATTATTATGTCTTCCATGTTCCACGGTTTAGTAAGTATAGAAAGCGAGTGGCGAGAATCATATCGTGAATTTTTAATAATAAAGTGTCCTTGGTTGCTCTCTTGTTTGAATGTAATTCCAGTGCCTTTTGAGGTGGTTGTGGGAATACAGCTCGTCAATAAAGGATTGCGAATCCATTCGCAGACTAAACAATTCACATAAGGTTCTGAATAAATTACAGTTAAGTGAGCTATAAAAATGGATTTAACGTATTACCAAGGATGTAAGTTTATGTTTTCAAGAGACTTACTCGCATTACTAATAAAAACAAGTCGAGGTTAGGATGAAAAAAATATTATTGCTGCTTAGCGTGATCTTATTGGGTGGTTGTGTTGGCATGCCCGAAACGGTAAAGCCTGTTCAACAGTTTGAGTTGGAACGATACCTAGGGAAATGGTACGAAGTGGCTCGTTTGGATCACTCGTTTGAGCGTGGCTTAGACAACATCAGCGCTGAATACAGCCTTCGTGATGATGGCGGCGTGAAGGTGATTAACCGTGGTTATTCGGCGGAAGAAGGTGAGTGGAACGAAGCGGAAGGAAAAGCGTACTTCGTTGAGGGCTCTGAACAAGGCTATTTGAAAGTGTCTTTCTTTGGCCCTTTCTACGGCGCTTATGTCGTGTTTGAATTAGACAAAGAGGGCTACCAATACGCGTTTGTTTCTGGGCCCGACACTGATTACTTATGGCTACTCGCAAGAACGCCTGAAGTCTCACCAGAAGTGATGGAGAAGTTTAAAGCCATGTCGAAAGAGCGTGGCTTCAATACCGATGAGCTGATCGTTGTGGAACATACCCAATAAACCGATCGCTGTTATTGCTGAGAGTGACTGATGATTGATAAGGCACAGAGGATGAATTTCTCTGTGCCTTTTTTATTCAAAGATAGAGCTACAATTAACGAGGCTGGTTGCCGTTCAAGAATAGCGCGACACATTCGCGAGTGTAGTGAAGTCTTTCTTCTTCAGATTCTCCGCTGTCGTGTCCGAAGAATCCCCAATACGCCGATTTGCCGTGAAACATCAGCAACAGTTGGCGTGCTGCAATGACTGGCGAGCTTGATGTCGACAGTGTGAGATCACCAGAGTCTATTTTCGACTGCAAATAATCAGCAAGTAATTTGGTGGTTTTCTGAGGCCCAGTTTCTAAATAGATAGAGGCGATCTCTGGGTGCGTGTTGGATTGGCTCACAGCATTTTGAAAGGTCTGTCTGGACTGCTCATCAAGTAACAAATCTTGAAACTTCACACCAAACTTCACCAATTCGTCTTCCAAAGTGGCATTCATATCAAAAGCAGAAGGGCTGAGTTCGCGCTCGGCACACTTAGTTTGCATGCAGGTTTCGAAAAGCTCGTCTTTGTTTTTAAAGTGAGAGTAGACCGTTTGCTTGGAAACGTTCGCTGCTTTGGCTATTTGATCCATATTGATCTTGAAGCCATGTTCAGAGAAAAGTTGGCTGGCTGCGGTTAAGATCTGCGATCTCTTCTGTTCACTCTTGATGATTTTAGTCACGTGCTTGCTTCTCGTTACTTGGTGTTGGGTCGTTACCTAGCTTGTCTCTTTGCTTAGTGCCTATTGATACTCCGCTATAGGTGTCTCATTTGGCGCTAAGCATTATGCTTTTTGTGATGGTTTTATCAAACACTAACCATGAAACTTATTTTTAACATAATCAAACTAGACAGTCTAGTTTGGTTTGGTTAGTCTAAAAAAAGAACATAATTGAGTACCGCATAGGAACAGGAAGTATGTATAAATTGATGAAGGGAAGCGCAGTAGCAGTGGCGTTGTCGACTCTTCTTGTCGGGTGTGGTGAAAATACACAAGCCGAGACAGCATCCGATGCAGATAATGCTGCAGTGGAATCGAGTAGTGCAGCGTCGACAGTCTTAACAGTAGAAACTGTCGCTTTGGAACGCTCTCCATCGTATGCGGTACAGCGTGAATATGTCGGTGTGGTAAAGGCCGGGCAGCAGGCGAATTTGGGTTTTGAATTGGCGGGTAAGGTCAATGAGATTCTGGTGGATGTCGGTGACACAGTCACAACGGGTCAGCCATTGATCCGATTGGATACTCAACTTTTGGAAACCGAGTCTAGCCAACTGAAAGCGCAGGCTGAAGAGGTCAAAGCTCAATTGAGTTTGGTGGCAGCGAACCTTAAACGTCAACGTTCATTGAAAGCGAAAGGCTTCAGTGCCGAAGCGGAGATTGATTCTCTCACCAGTGAGCAACGCGTATTGCAGGCGAACTTGTTGCGCATCGATGCATCGGTAAAAGGCAACGAACTGAAATTGGTGAAGTCGACAGTGCTTGCGCCTTATTCTGGAACCATCGCGACGCGCTTTGTTTCGCTCGGAGATGTGGTGAATGTGGGTAATCCAACTCTTACACTGCTCGCTTCTGAGGGCAAAGAGGCCTTCATCGGTATTCCTGCTCACCAAATGCAAAAAGTCACCTCACTTTCTTCGCCTAACATCCGAGTTGGGAGAACAGATTATGCCGTGGAGCTATTGAATCCCGGCGCAATGGTCGACACCCAATCTCGCAGTGTCGGTTTGCGTTATTTGTTTCCAGAACAATCAGCGGTATTAGAAGGGCAACTTGCCTATCTGAAATTTGACGAACAGATTGACGACCAAGGCTACTGGGTGCCATTAACGGGTTTGATTGATGGATTGCGCGGTGTGTGGAACATCTTTGTGATTGGTGAAGACAACAAAGTTGAGCGCCGAAGTGTTCAAGTGTTGTTTGCTAACAATCAACAAGCGTACGTGAGTGGGGCGATTGAAGACGGTGAACAAGTGATTGCCAGTAGTTTACATCGTTTAGTTCCGGGACAAACCGTGAAGCCAGCAAGCGTTACTGCTGAATAGGAAATAGCATGAAAATCATAGAGACTATTTCCAACACTCGACTGCTTATCTTAATGACTGCACTGCTGATGGTGAGTGGTATTTCTGCGTTCATGACGTTGCCGCGTGCAGAAGATCCGGTGATCATCAACCGTTACGCGAACATTACTACCAGTTTCCCCGGCGCCAGTGCCGAGCGTGTTGAAACCTTGGTAACAGAAGTTATCGAGAACAAGCTGCGTGAGCTGAGTGAAGTTAAACTCGTGAGCTCGACGTCAAGGCCGGGCGTGTCTATTGTCACCTTAGAATTGAATGACACCATCACCGAGCCTGAGCCGGTTTGGTCTCAAGCTCGCGACAAGCTATCTGACATCGAATCCATTTTGCCTGCGGGCTCTCATTCTCCCGATCTCGATAGCGACCATACTTATGCTTTCACAACCATCGCATCTCTAACTTGGTCTGGTGCAGGTGAACCTGACCGATTAACACTCGGGCGCTATGCCAAAGAACTCGCTAAGCGACTAAGAACTTTGTCGGGTACTGAATTCGTTGATGAATACGGGATGCCACAAGAAGAGATTCAAATCAGTTTACGTACGGCCGATGCCGCTGCCTTAGGGCGTTCAAGTGCCAATATTGCTGAGTCGCTAGAAGGGGCAGACGCCAAGAACTCCGCCGGTGAATTGGTCAGTGCTTATTCTCGCTTTGGCTTAGAAATTAAATCTGAACTCGATTCTATTGAACGTATTAAGCAAGTGCCAATAGCCACCGACAGAAATGGTCACATCATCCGTATGGAAGACATTGCTTCTGTGAAACGTGGTGAAAAAACCCCACAAGACCAGATTGCCATTATTGATGGTGAGCCGGGTGTGATTGTCGCGGCAAGAATGCACCCTGATCTGCGAGTCGATAACTGGACGTCGCGAGCTAATGCTCTGATTGGTAAATTTGAGCAAGAGTTACCAAGTAACGTTAAGGTGACCGTGCTCTTTAATCAGCAAGGTTATACCGAAACTCGCTTAGACGATTTAGGCAAAAGCTTGATGATCGGTTTCGGTCTGATTTTGATTGTGTTGTTTGTCACTCTAGGCGTGCGTGCCGCGATCTTAGTGGCCATTTCTCTGCCGTTAACCTCATTATTGACCCTGTCGATCATGAAAATGACCAGTGTGCCGATTAACCAAATGTCGGTGACGGGCCTAATTGTGGCGCTCGGTATCATGGTTGATAACGCGGTGGTGATGGTCGATACCATTCAAGCTTATCGTTTGAAAGGGCAACAACGAGCAGAAGCGACCATGAATGCATTGAAGCATTTATGGGTGCCGTTATTAGGCTCAACTTTAACTACCGTGTTGGCGTTTGCCCCGATTATCTTGATGCCGGGTGCATCAGGTGAGTTCGTGGGGGGAATTGCGATTACCGTTTCTTTCTCATTGATCGGCTCTTACATCATCTCGCACACCTTAATCGCAGGCTTAGCGACCAAGCTATTGCCGAAACAACTCAGTGATGTCGATAAGAAAGGGCAGCACCATTGGTACATGACGGGTTTGAGAATTCCTGCTTTGACGCGCTGGTTCTCATCTTCTGTTCGCTTTGGCGTCACGCATCCAATCATCACGATTGCTTTGGTGTTGTTGGTTCCGTTTACTGGTTACTGGAGTATGTCTCAGCTGACTGAGCAATTCTTCCCGCCATCAGACCGAGATATGTTTGAGATTCAGGTGTACATGCCGCCGCAAGCAAGCATTTATGCGACGAAGAATACCTCTGAGAAAATAGACGATATCATTCATCGTTACCCTGAAGTGGAGCGCATTGATTGGCTAGTGGGCGCTAACTTCCCATCTTTCTATTACAACCTGCAAGCAAGGCAAAATAATGCGCCATACTTCTCGCAAGCGATGGTGAAAACAGAGAGCTTTGACCAAGCCAATGCGCTAATTCCACAGTTGCAAAAGGTGTTGGATGAAGAGGTGCCGGAAGCACAAATCTTGGTACGTAAGCTTAACCAAGGGCCTCCATTTACCGCGCCCGTTGAACTGCGAGTGTATGGTGAAAACCTCGATACGTTGAAAGCGATTGGTGAGGATGTGCGATTGATTTTGGCGGGTGTTCCTCATGTGACGCACACAAGGGAAACGCTGCAACCGGGTACGCCGAAGGTGTGGTTGAAGGTCGATGAAGATACCGCGAAACTCAACGGTATTTCATTGAACCAGTTCGCAGGTATGCTGCAAACTACGCTGACAGGTCGTGAAAGTGGTTCTGTGATTGAAGGCAGTGAGTCGGTACCAATCCGTGTTCGTGTCGCAGATGAGGCGCGTGAGAACTTAGCGCATTTAAGCAATATTCGTTTGCCAATCAGTTCTGATGTCTACTCAACGGGGATCAATGTTTCGACTCTGGCAGAACTGGAATTGACGACCAGTCGCGGCGCGATAACCCGCCGAAATGGGCAACGTGTGAATACCATTGAGGGCTACATTGAAGCGGGTGTCTTGCCTCAAACCGTGCTCAATGAATTCCAAAAACGCCTAGAAAACTATCAGATGCCATCAGGCTACACCATTGGTTTTGGTGGTGAATCCGCTGAACGAGATAATTCAGTCAACAGTCTCATTTCGAATGTCGCAGTCGTGGTGGTATTGATGGTGTTGGTGGTGGTGATGTCGTTCAACTCGTTCCGAATGAGTAGCATCATCTTCATGGTAGCAGGGTTGGCTGGTGGACTAGGGCTGTTGTCGGTATGGATCTTCGGTTATCCGTTCGGCTTTACGGTGATTATCGCGATGCTTGGGATTGCGGGCTTAGCGATTAACGCGGCCATTGTGATTTTGACCGAATTGAAACTCGATAAAGAGGCTTCCTCCGGGAATGTAGATGCAGTCGTTGAAGCTGTGATGTCGTGTACTCGCCATATCAGCTCAACCACGATAACGACTGTTGGCGGCTTTATGCCATTGATCATCGCTGGCGGTGGTTTCTGGCCTCCGTTTGCGGTCGCGATTGTTGGCGGAACGGTATTAACCACGCTTATCTCGTTCTACTTTGTGCCGGTGGTTTATCACTTGATGACTCGAAATCAGCGAAAAACCATCGCGACTCAAGCGGCATAACTGTTTTTTAATTTAACTGCTTTTCAATTGCCCATAATCGAGCCGTATCTGGCTCGATTATGGTGTTGTTATTCTCGATAAATTCATCCCAATTCCTACCATTGTGTTGTTCTTTTCACCGCTATAACGTTCTCAATTAGTCAAATTATCCTTTCTGTTAGTCATAATATTCTTTCAATTCGTCACAGTAGTACATCGATGAATGCTTGGTTATCTTGCTGGTGAATGAGTGGGTATTTTGAATAATCTAACCAGTGAATACCTTGTAAATGGTATGTGAATTCACAATCTTGATGGGCGTCACACTTCTATTTATTCGCTCTTTCTAATGTACCTTGAACTTGCCCTGAGCAGTGGTGACGCGCGAGTGTTTATCTACTTTTTCTAAATCCCTTGTCAGTACTGGCTCCATCTGTGTAGCACGCTATTGATGTGTGTCTTAATCGCTTACTGCTTCTTAGTTTTCGTCTTCATAAATGGAAGGTTAGTTTCCAAGTTTGTTTGGTGAGCTTTCAATTTCAACTCTTCATAATGCGCCGAATGTAACAATGTATTTCAAAGTGTAACAATTAAGTCATGTTTTCTGTGTGGTTTTAACCCAGCAGTAACGAACCTTATTGCATTGCTTTTTGAGATGCGGCGTTTCACATGCTCAACACATAAATATTCTAATGATCATGACAACCAGTACTCAGACGTTCGTTCTGAGGCTGGATAACCATCGAGAAAGTTAATGGAAGCTTCAAGATATAAACGCATTTTATCGAGGACAAATTTGTCGAAGATTGGTTTGCTGGGAACCGTTCTGATGCTCGAAGGATGTAACTCCGCATTGCTCGACCCAAAAGGTAGCGTTGGCGTTCAGGAAAAAGAGCTGATTATCACGGCTCTGTTGCTGATGTTGATTGTCGTCATCCCAGTGATTCTGATGACCATCTACTTTGCTTACCGATACCGCGAGAGCAATACCACGGAAGAGTATGCACCTGACTGGGCACACTCAACCAAGATTGAAGTGGTGGTATGGACGATTCCAATCATCATCATCGCGATTCTAGCCACCATCACTTGGCGAACAACACACGAATTAGAGCCATCAAAGCCTCTGGTGAGTGACGTTAAGCCTATGGTGATCGAAGTGGTCTCTCTGGACTGGAAATGGCTGTTCATCTATCCGGAGCAAAACATTGCGACGGTTAACTATGTTGCGTTCCCGAAAGATGTTCCGGTGACGTTTAAGCTGACTTCAGACAACATCATGAACGCATTCTTTATCCCGCGTCTTGGTTCGCAGATCTACGCGATGCCGGGAATGGTGACCAAGTTGAATTTGATTGCAAACCACGAAGGTGACTTCAAAGGCTTTGCATCGAACTACAGTGGCAAAGGGTTCTCACAGATGAAATTCACCGCATCAGCTCTGCCTGATCAAGTGGCGTTTTTAAACTGGGTGGAGAAAGTGAAAGCAAGCCCTGATCGCATTGAAGATTGGGAGCAGTTCCTTTCATTGGCCGCGCCAAGTGTGGCTGAACCTGTGACGCTGTTTTCTAGTATCCCACCATTTTTATTCACTGATGTCGTGACCCAGCACCCTGGTTCAATGAACTGTCTGCCGGAAACCCAAGGATAATCGTCATGTTTGGAAGATTAACTCTAGACTCAATTCCCTACCACGAACCCATTATTTTGATCACCTTAACCATGATCGCTTTAGTGGGTAGTTTAGTGGTGTATGCGGTAACAAAAGCCGGTAAGTGGCAATACCTTTGGAATGAATGGTTTACGTCTGTAGACCACAAAAAACTAGGCTTCATGTACATTGCGGTAGCGATGGTGATGTTAGTTCGTGGCTTTGCCGATGCGGTCATGATGCGTAGCCAGCAATTGCTTTCTGCAGCCGGTGAAACGGGCTATTTGCCGCCACATCACTACGACCAGATCTTCACGGCTCACGGCGTGATCATGATTTTCTTCGTAGCGATGCCTTTGGTTATCGGTTTGATGAACATCATCGTGCCGTTGCAAATCGGTGCTCGTGATGTTGCATTTCCTTATCTGAATAACCTGAGCTTCTGGCTGTTTGTGGTGGGTATTATCCTAACCAACATGTCACTGGGCTTAGGTGAGTTTGGCCGCACGGGTTGGTTGGCGTATCCGCCGCTTTCCGGTATTGAGGCAAGCCCGGGGGTGGGTGTCGATTATTGGATATGGGCGCTGCAAATATCCGGTGTGGGTACTACGCTAACGGGTGTGAACTTCTTTGCGACCATTTTGCGCATGCGTACTCCGTCTATGCCAATGATGAAGATGCCAGTATTCACTTGGGCATCTCTGTGTGCCAACATCCTGATCATCATCTCTTTCCCAATCCTAACGGTAACCATCGCGCTTCTGACGTTGGATAGATACATCGGCACGCACTTCTTCACCAACGACCTTGGTGGCAACGTGATGATGTATGTGAATCTGATTTGGGCATGGGGACACCCTGAGGTGTACATCCTAATCTTGCCTATCTTCGGTGTGTTCTCTGAAGTGACTGCAACCTTCTCTCGCAAAAAACTGTTTGGTTATACCTCACTGGTATGGGCGACGGTGGCTATCACTATTTTAGCGTTTGTGGTTTGGCTGCATCACTTCTTTACCATGGGTTCAGGCGCCAATGTGAATGCCTTCTTTGGCATCGCAACCATGATTATCTCTATCCCGACCGGGGTTAAGATCTTCAACTGGCTGTTCACCATGTACAAAGGTCGTATCCGTTTCACAACACCTATGTTGTGGACAGTTGGCTTCCTTATCACCTTCACCGTTGGTGGTATGACGGGCGTGTTAATGGCAGTACCGGGTGCAGACTTCATTCTGCATAACTCAGTATTCCTGATTGCGCATTTCCACAACGTAATCATCGGTGGCGTAGTGTTCGGTTGTTTCGCTGCGATTGGTTACTGGTTCCCGAAAGCGACCGGTTTCACTTTGAACGAGCTTTGGGGCAAACGCGCGTTCTACTGCTGGATCATCGGCTTCTTGATGGCGTTCTTGCCGCTTTACGCTCTAGGTTTTATGGGCATGACGCGTCGTTTGAGCCAAGACATTAACCCTGAGTTCTTCCCACTATTGGCGGTTGCGGCTGCAGGTACGGGCGTGATTGCGATGGGTGTGGTGTGTCAGTTCGTTCAGATTTACGTGAGTGTTCGTGACCGCGACCAAAACCGAGATCTAACGGGTGACCCTTGGGGCGGACGTACATTCGAATGGGCGACATCGTCACCACCACCGTTCTATAACTTTGCAAAATTGCCTAAGGGCGATGAGATCGATTCGTTCTGGTATCAAAAGCAAAGTGGTGAGTTTGATCCAACTCAGGAAGAAGAATACGAACGTATTCACATGCCGAAGAACACACCGACAGGCATTTATGTGTCTGCATGGGCGTTGGCATTTGGCTTCGCAATGATCTGGTACATCTGGTGGCTAGCGGCTGCAAGCTTAGTAGGCATCGTGGTGACGTGTATTCAACACAGCTACAACGACGATGTGGACTACTACGTGGAAGTTGAAGAGATCAAAGCGATTGAAGCGGCTCGACGTGCACAGCTTGCAGAAGCGAAGAAACAGTCAGTGAAAGGCGACCATTCTGGTCGTGGTAACAGCGCTGACACTGATAACAACGACAAAAAAGATGACTTGGAGACGACGTATGCAAGCTAATACTCCGTCACACACTTATGATCTTGCACACTCGCATGATCATCACCACGAAGCTGCGGGGAATAAGTTGTTTGGCTTCTGGGTTTACTTGATGAGTGACTGTGTCCTGTTTGCCACGCTTTTCGCGACGTATGCCGTGCTTGAGAGTGGATCAATTGCAGGGCCGACAGGTAAAGACATCTTTGAACTGCCGTTCGTGTTTGTCGAAACCATGATGCTGCTGTTCAGTAGCATCACCTTTGGTTTTGGAATGATTGCAATGAAGCGCAAAGACGTGACCGGACTGAAGCGATGGATCAAAGTGACTTTCGTATTGGGCTTAGCCTTTATCTGTATGGAAGTGTATGAGTTCCACCACTTGATTGCAGAAGGTTATGGTCCTCAAGAGAGTGCGTTCCTTTCAGCGTTCTTTACCTTGGTTGGTACACACGGTTTGCACGTAACGTTCGGTCTTATCTGGATGGCGGTGGCGTATCACCAACTTTCAACCAAAGGCTTGAACGACAACATGTCGATGCGTTTCCAGTGCTTAAGTTTGT
The DNA here is from genome assembly GCF_041468745.1 of Vibrio sp. 10N.286.52.F8. NCBI lineage: Bacteria > Pseudomonadati > Pseudomonadota > Gammaproteobacteria > Vibrionales > Vibrionaceae > Vibrio > Vibrio sp. 10N.286.52.F8. Next base: position 177,892 of record NZ_JBFRJF010000007.1, on the reverse strand, counting down.
TCTGGCATTTCCTTGATATCGTTTGGATTTGTGTATTTACCATCGTGTACTTAATGGGGGTGATGTAATGGAACAGCATCTAGACAGCGGTGCAACGGATTACGTGAAAGGCTTTATTGCTTCACTAATTCTCACCATTATTCCGTTCTACATTGTGTGGGCACATGCGCTACCAAGTACGGAAACTTACGTGATCTTGTTCGGCTGTGCGCTGGTGCAAATCTTTGTCCACTTTAAGTACTTCTTGCACATGGAAGCGAAATCTCCCGATGGGCGTTGGAACTTGGTGTCATTGATGTTTACCGCCATTGTTGTATTGATTCTTATCGCTGGCTCGGTATGGATCATCTACAACATGAACGTCAACATGAAGTTGTAGGCTAGGTATGCTGAAAAGATATCTGTCTATCACCAAACCGGGCATCATTTTCGGCAACCTGATTTCTGTTGCGGCGGGGTTCTTCCTCGCCGCAAAAACAGAACCAGCCAATGCGATGTTGTTACTGACAACATTAGCGGGTGTGGGACTTGTGATTGCATCAGGTTGTGTGGTGAATAACATCTTTGATCGAGACATCGACCAAAAGATGAAGCGCACACAAAATCGAGAATTGGTTCAGGGCAACATCAATACGGACGTCGCGTTCGTTTATGCCTTGGTTTTACTGCTCTTAGGCACAGCGCTTCTGTTTCAGTTCGCTAATCCGATCTCTGCGGTCATGGTGTTGCTTGGCTATGTGTTTTACGTCTTTTTCTACACCATGTGGTACAAGCGTACATCGGTGTACGGCACTTTAGTTGGCAGTATTTCTGGCGCAGTTCCGCCATTAGTTGGTTACCTTGGTGTGACGAATTACTTGAGCTTAGAAGCCGTTCTGCTGTTCATCATGTTCTGCTTATGGCAGATGCCACACTCGTATGCGATTGCGATGTTCCGCATTCAAGACTACCGCGATGCAGGTATACCTGTGTTACCGGTGAAAGAGGGCGTCGACAAAGCACATCAGCACATGAAAGCGTATGTAGTAGCGTTTGGCGCAGTTGCTCTGGCGTTGTTCTTACTCGGAGAGGCGGGTTATGAATACCTAGCGGTGTCGGCGGCCGTTTGCTTTATGTGGACCAAAGTGACATTCCGCAAGGTCGATTGCCTCAACTACATTCAGTGGTCAAAGACCGTTTTCAAGGTCTCTCTGCTGGTGGTGATGGGCATCAGTGGCGTACTAGGGCTCGAACTGATTCCGCTGCCTACGCTTTTTTGATTTAAGTTTGTCGTTGAACCCTCAATGTTCTGAAGTCCGAGGGTTTGACGACTTTTTATCTGTCCCGCTTTAAGCTATTACCCTTCAAAAATATCACTAAGCCAATCTTCAAGCTGCTCTCGTTTGTCTTGAGGGCCATTGATTACCACTAATCCATTCAGTGTCGCTTGATCCCAAGAGATCGTTCCGTTCGCTAATGCATCGAACACGTCGAGCTCTGTAATAAGCAATAAATCGTTCTCTGTCGGCAAAGTGTCTCTTCCTGAAATGTTCACGCCTTTTTCAATGCTGATTTGGCTGTAGTGACCTTTAATCGCTTCAAATAAGTTGAATTCAATCTTACTCGGATGCGCCTTTGCGAGTGCTGACTTTATCGAAAACAGTTTGAAATGATCCGGTTTATCTAGGTTTCCGAACTCGTCATCTTGCCTTGCTGTGATGACATTGCCAAATACCTCCAGTGAACCGGGCTCTGTCACTAAACTAAATCCGGTTTCTTGGTGTAATCCGCAAGCTAATACCAGAGAAGAACTGAGTGAAAGCAAAAGAACAAAACGTTTTAGCATGTGTGAACCTTAAAAGAAGCAGGGCAGTTTCCTTACTCCAACAATAGACCTAGATCGTTGAGTTAAGGTTGCGAACTGTACCAATAAATAAACGATAAAGGGACCACAATGGGTCCCTAAGTTATCGACTCGCCATCCTTAGCAGCCTTTGATTATTAGCGAACGATGAGCATGATCTCTTCTGGAGTCATTGGCTTATCGAAGTAGCTCATGAATTGACCGAAGCCTTTGATGTCGCCATTCGAGAACTTGAATGCACCAGACTGTAGGTTAGTACCAATCACTTGTTGAGCGTTTGGACCCGCAATCAATATTTGGTTCAGTACGGCACGAGTAGTGTCGATTTGAACGTCTGCACCTTTCACTGCTTCTTCGTGTAACTGAGCAATACCGTTACGGATTTCGATAGTGAATGCTTCGTTCGTATCAGAGAAGTTGTACGTTAGCATCATGTTTACGTCTAACGAGTTTTCTGCGATAAGCGTTGAGGTCATCATATCGAAGATTTGCTTACTTGGTAGCGCAGTTAGTACGTCTACAGAAGCGAAGCTGATCATGTTAGAGAAATCACGAGTACCTTCTAGTTCAGCTGCAGCATTCAATGCCCAGTTGCGCCAGTTGATGTTCACTTGATCTGCAGACCATGCTTTGTAAGCTTGTGCTTTCAGTAAGCGTGCTTCCATGTCATCTTTGTTTACCGTGATTGGGTAAGAAAGAATCTCTGCTGCAAAGGTGTAGTTCTCTGCGTTCATCGCCGCTTTTGCTGTGTCGATGATGTTGTCACGACCGCCCATGATCTCTACGAATGCTTTAGCGCGTTGCTCGTAAGCCATTGGCTCTAGCTGCCATGGATCCGCTTCGAAGAAACCGTTGTAACCTACGTAAATCTGGCGAACGGCGTGTGCAACAGTGCCGTAGTGCTCACCTAACCAAGGGTGTTCTGCAAGGTGCTTAGGAAGTTTAACCACTTCAACTAGCTCGTCTGGCGTCATACCTTTGTTCATGTAACGGATTGTTTGGTCATGCGTGTATTGAATCGCATCACGGTAAGCCGTTAATACGTCAGCTACCGCTTCTTTACCTTCAACAGGGCGACCGTGAGAGTTAATCATGATCTCAGTGTCGAACTTACGCATTACGTCGATGCCCTTGAACCACATTGATGGGTCACGGAATTTAGTACCACGGATGGTGTGAAGGTTAGGGAAGTTCTCACCTTGAAGTACTTCAGCCGCGTGCAGGATTTTTTGCTCTGGGAAGTAAACCACTAGCTCATCTTTGGTTTCAGATGGCACGTTCTCGATGTGCATTTTCACGCCAGCAATTTCGATTTCGATGTGGCTTTGGCTTGGTACAAGCAGGTTTGGTTCAATGAACGAGATAGCACCTTGCATGAAGCGTGGACCAAGGCCATCGTTTACTGTGCCGTGCTCGCCTTCTTCTACGTGCTTAGCGCCTGTGTAAGAAGTACGGTGACCAAATAGAGTACCTAGGTTTGAAGACCAGTTAGCCACTGCCGCGGTTAGGCCTTCTTCTGCGATGATTTTCACTTCACCTGATGCCACTTCTTCATCCGTTACCCATGCACGCACACCTGAGATGTGGTCGATGTGGTTGTGAGAGTAGATGATGGCTTTAACTGGCTTGTCGGTGATTTGACGAAACTGCTCTTTAACCGATTGAGCCATTTCTACCGACTCACCTGGATCAACAATAATGATACCGTCAGTACCTTCGATCATTACTGGTGTATCGAGACCAAAACCGTAACCAAGGTAAATGTTGTCATCAACTTTGATGATTGCTTGGTCCATTTTTCGGCCATGCTTAGTTAGAGTTGGATGAACGTGGTCAGATTCTTCTGTGTAGGCCAGAGAGTGGCCAGTTTTAGAAACAACTTGGGTACGCTCGCCTGTGCCCCAGAACATGTTTGATTTGTGTTCGAATAGAACCTCGCTTTTGTAGCGAGCATCAAGGTCAATGTTTTGGTATTGCGCAGCATTTGATGTCTGAAGTTCTTGGCCTATTTTCGATGTCGCTTCGACAATCGGTGTTGCAGATGCAAAACCAGAAGCAAGTAGAGTGCTCGCAATAGCAACAGGAAGCGCCATTTTTTTGAATGTATTAGTCATGGTAGTGACCTTATATTTGGATACAGGAATTGGATTTCTTGAGCCAAATGATAGAGGTGGGGGAGGTCGCTATCTACGCGCTAATAATATTTCAATCTATCGTTTTTTCGATGATTTGTTTGATAAACGATTGTATTGGCGATTAATTTTGATCTAAATCAATTAGTAAATGAGCTTGCAATAGATACAAAAATGCCCTGAAATTCAGGGCATTTGTTTTACAATTAGTCGCTAGTTCATGAGTGGCTGTGATACGAGTGAATAACAGCCAAATCATTGAATATTTAATTGCTTATCAAGAGCTAATCGTTTACCAAGCACCTAAGTATGACTTGTAAGATTGTAGGCGAACCGTTGCTGCACCGATTACATCGATGAAGCCCCAGAACGGATGTGGCTTCTCAGCTGAGATCCAAGCCGCGCCAGTTGCACCAATAGGGATGTTGTAACCTTCTGGTTCAATGATCTCAAGTACGATAGTACGACCTAAACCATTGCCGTTTCTTACCACGTGTTGACCGACGCTTTGTGGCCCCTGAAGTGGAGAAATACTCGACTCACCGGTACCGGCATTAAAGCTGTGTACTTTTGCTCGGAACACGTGGCCTGGGTATGCATCAACGAAGAACTCAGCGAAGTCTCCTACTTGAACATAGCCATAAGTTTGGTCTGAAATACGCATCTCAAGAAACTTTTTGCTGGTGTTGTAGAGGTGCATGTTACCCATGACAGAACCTTCAGCAATATTCACTATCGATACCTGACCATCAAACTCAGCTCTAATGGTCTTTTTCTCTTGCGCCCAATTTACTTTTTGTAAATCGGCTTTTAACGACACCAGTTCAGCATGCAGCACTCGAAGATCAGAGTCGTACTTTTCTACGTCACGCATATTGAAAATTTCAGGTGACGTTTCAGCACGCTCTAAGTCGCGATTCATTTGCTTGATCTCTTCTTCTTTCTGAACAATTGAAGATTCGATCTTTGCTTTGTCTGCGGCTGAGTCAATGTCGACGAGTGTGTAAATTACGTCGCCTTCTTTAACCATTTGGTTGTGTTCAACAAGCACTTGGTCGATCTGCTGGCCAAAGATCGGTGACATTACCGCGTGTGGTGCTTTCACTGTGGTTGAGTTGGTTAGATCAACGGGTGCCCACAAGCGAGAGATAACCGCTAATACCGCAAGAATCGTTACGCCGCCAATGGCAGCCCATGTGTAGTTCTTGAAGTTCTTCTTAAGTGCGCCTGTCGCGAACAGTGACCATACAATTAGGATGTATGGAATCATCATCTCTTTCATTATGCGACCTCTTTTTCTGTAGCGGATGGTGTTGTTGGAGTCTTTTCTTCTGAAGCCTGTTCTTTTGAAGATTGCTCTACTGAAGACGGCTCTGTTACCGGTTGTTCAGGTGATACGTGGACTGCGGCTGTCTCTGTATTGGTTGCGTCTTGTTTAGGCTGAACACCACGGCGAATCACATCACTCAGTGATTGACCAATATGTTTCCAGTTCGCCAATGCGATAACCAATGCGATAACCCAGAATGTTTTGCTGATGAAGAGTCCGCAAAGTGACAGTGCAAACACGATTTGAACGTGAGCGCTTTTGTGCTCTTTTGCTTTATGCACACCCAGTTCATGCAACTGCCACATGCCGTAAACACCGGCTAAAACCACAGCAATGGTCACTGAGAACAAGTAACCAGAGAAGGACTCCATCTGGAAGAAGTTCATCATCATTTCATTGGGATGATTGTTGAATTGAGACATGTCGATGTCTTTAGAATGGATTGTGCCTAATGGTGCAAGAGCCCATGCTCCCGCAAACATCACTGCCATAAACAGGCAGAATTTAATCAAGACCATCACAACGGCCCAGATTTTCTGGAAAACGATTTTTATAAAGTTCATATCTCAACCTAAATAAGGAGAGAGAAAGTGCAGCCTTGGTACAAGACTTTTAGAAGACATCTGAAAGAGGTGTTGAACTCACGTAACCGTATAGACCTACTGAGTCAAAAGTACTAGATGACAATTAAAAATCGCTTTGACCACGTAGACAACGCATTCTCGCGAATAGAGTGTTAAAAACACCTGGCGAAATCATTCTTAAGTAACGTCTACCATTGATAGGTTCGTTTGCTGCATTGGGTTTTAAGGCCGTCTTCCGTGATGTGTGCAACACCATCATCTACACATTTTTAGGTTTTCTGTTTAGGTTAAGAATTGATTTGTTGGCGAAATAATAGGAAGTGTAACTGGTGCTATCTACGCATTATTGCGATATTGAATTATCGTAATTACGATGAATTGAGTGGTTGCTTAAACGTGAGGTGGGTTTATTTGAACAGGCTCAAACTCGGCTTATAAAATATGTCTATTTAATTAGCCTGGATCATAGAAGTGGCTATAAAAGTATCAATAAGGCAGGACGGAAATATTGAATACTCCGACCAGTCTAGGGTGAGTTTGGGTGGATTAAGCGTTACTGGCACAGCGAAGAGATTTAGATTCCAATCTGGCGAATGTGGCAGCTATTCGAAAGAGTGAGTTGTTCTGACATTTTTGCTCTTTACCATATGATGCTTCCTTCTCAGTTTTGTTTTCTCAATGAGCATCCGTTGTTTCATTCTATCGCTTTTACGATAAGATAATTAAATCTATCGCCAAATGAGCACTGAATCATGAGTAATGACATTCCGAATTTTAACTTATTGGCTGTGTTTTCAGCGGTGATGGAGCAGGGCAGTTTGAGTAAAGCTGCGGATCAACTCAGTACCAATCAATCGACCATCAGCACCGCGTTAACTCGTCTAAAGAAAGAGATTGGCCAAGAGCTTTTTGTTCGCAAAGGAAGAGGTGTTGCGCCTACGTCTTATGCGCAAAGCTTGTATGAACAAATTAAAGCGCCGATCAATGAACTCAATGGCGTGTTTCAGTCGATGGCTAATTTTGATGAGCAATCCTCTGAGCGTAAGTTTGTTATTTCTGCACCTGAGCACTTACAGTGGGTACTTCTCAATAGTTTCGCGGCGCCTCCTAATCAAAACTTGTCGCTGGAAGTCTTTGATCAACCAGACAGTGATGAGCGCATTTATGAAGATCTTTTGACTCAAGAGTTCGATGCGATGATCGATATTGTGGTGCCTGAACACCCAAGTATCGTCAGTGAAACACTTTATGAAGGCGAGTTTGTGATCGTGTGTCGAGCTGATCATCCACGGATTCAAGGTGAAATCAGCGAAGCTCAGTTCCTAAGTGAAAAGCATGCTGTATTAGACAGAACACGACGTAAAGTTCGCAGTTTGAATCACTACACTTCTTTGGATCTGTCCCAGCGTAAAATCGTGTTTCACGGGCGCTCGCTGTTCAGTAATATTTTGCTGTGTAGCCAATCCGATTACATCACTGTCGTGCCTTTATCTATGGCCGTGCAGTTCCAAGAAAAGTTAAGTTTGCAGCTGTTCAAGCCGCCCTTTGAATATCAGCCGATATCTCATTACCTGATTTGGTTGAAGAAGCAGAACAGCGACCCCGCTCATAAATGGTTCAGAGAACAAGTCATCAATACATCAGATTCAATGTCGAAGGCGCTTAAAGATAGGCGGTTGCGATTTTAATTGAGAGTCTAAATCTAAGGGGAGTATTGGCTTCCCTTTTTTGTGTCGCTTAGTTGGTACTAGACAATATGTTAATAACAAAAAATTATTAAAATGAGAATATTTAATAATTTCACTGATTTGTGTGTGTTCAGTAATATACCTAGCAACAGAGAAGTAGGTGGCCTCAAGGTCAACCTAAACGAACATTACTTAGCTTCTGAACGAGGCTGAGATTAAAGTATCAAGGGCGAAATATGAAATTCCTACACACAATGATCCGAGTTACTGATTTAGACAAGTCTATCGAGTTCTACACCAAGGTATTGGGAATGAAGGAACTTGAACGCCACGAAAACAAAGAGTACCGCTACACATTGGTTTTTGTTGGCTATGAGCAAGGCGGCACGACTATCGAGCTAACGTACAACTGGGATACGAATGAGTACGAGATGGGCAGCGCGTTTGGTCATCTGGCATTGGGTGTAGAAGATATTTACGCAGCATGTGACAAAATCAAATCGCTAGGTGGCAACGTCACTCGCGAAGCGGGTCCAGTGAAAGGCGGCTCAACTCATATCGCTTTTATTACTGACCCAGACGGCTACCAAATCGAACTGATTCAACTAGGTTAATCGAGGATATAACAATGACAAACGCACTATTTCAACCAATTCAACTTGGTAATATCGAGCTTAAAAACCGTATTGTTATGCCACCGATGACGCGTTCTCGCGCAACGCAACCTGGTAATTCAGCAAACGATATGATGGCGGCTTACTACGCTCAGCGTGCTTCTGCAGGTTTGATTATTGCTGAAGGCACACAAATTTCACCTATGGGTCAAGGCTATGCTTGGACTCCGGGTATCTATTCTGATGAGCAGATCGCTGGTTGGAAAAAAGTGACTGATGCCGTACATGAAAAAGAGGGCGTTATCTTCGCTCAACTTTGGCATGTAGGCCGTGTAACACACCCAGACAACATTGGTGGTGAACAGCCAATCTCGTCTTCTGCACTTAAAGCACAAAACGTAAAGGTATTCATCGATAACGGTACTGATGAACCGGGCTTTGTTGATGTGGTTGAACCTCGTGAAATGACGAAACAAGACATCAAAGAGGTGGTTGAACAGTATCGCCAAGCGGCTTTGAATGCGGTTGAAGCAGGCTTTGATGGTATCGAACTTCACGCAGCGAATGGTTACTTAATCAACCAATTCATCGATTCTGAAGCAAACAACCGCACTGACGAATACGGTGGTTCAATTGAAAACCGTTTACGTTTCCTAGGCGAAGTGGTTGAAGCTATGGTTGAAGCGATTGGTGCTGACCGTGTTGGTGTCCGCCTTGCTCCGTTCACATCGTTGAATGGTACGGTTGACGCTACACCAGTAGAGACTTACACAGCGGCGGCAGCACGACTTAACCTATACAAAATTGTTTACCTACACATTGCAGAAGTTGATTGGGACGATGCACCTGAAACGCCAAAAGCATTTAAAGCGGCAGTTCGTGAAGCCTACGAGGGTGTCCTTATTTATGCGGGTAAATACGATAGCGAGCGTGGCGAAAAAGCCGTTGCTGAAGGCGTAACTGACATGGTTGGTTTTGGTCGTCCATTCGTTGCGAACCCAGATTTACCAGCTCGTATTCAAAATGGTTACCCACTTGCAGCGCACGATCCAAACACATTGTTCGGCGGTGCTGAAAAAGGTTTAACGGATTACCCAGAATACGCAGGCTAAAAACAGCTGCCTGAAACAGAGTATTGAGATAGTATCTTGATCCTGTTGAATGTTTATAAAAAGCAACCTTGCAGAGTCGGGTTGCTTTTTTTGTTATTGGACTAAGTAAAATGATGAACGTGAAAGCGATGCGCGGAGAGCTTTACCTTCTATTTGCCACCCTGCTAGCTGGGGTGGGATGGATTGCATCTAAGCTGGTGGTATTAGAAATGCCTGGGCCAGTGTTCATTGGTGTGCGATTCCTCGTCGCGAGTCTTATTCTTCTGCCATTTTGTATTCACCATATTCGTAAGCTTTCGTTTAAGCAGATTCTGTCTCTTTGCGGCGTGGGTTTGTTGTTGTCTGCCTCATTGCAGGTATGGGTGTTTGCAGTTTCGGTGACTGAAAGCTTGTCGGAAGGGGCATTCATCATGAGCTTAGCCATGATCATTGCACCGTTTGTGTCTTGGATTTTGTTTCGAGTTAAGCCTAATCGCGCGTTTTGGATGTCTTTCCCGATCGCGATTATTGGCATGCTGTTGCTGACTTTGGGTAACGGCTGGCATGTTGAGCAGAGTCAGATTTATTTCTTACTAGCATCGATGTTGTTGTCTGTTCACTTTGTGATGAACAAGCGTGTGATTACCAATATCAAGCCTATCGCATCAATCTGTGTGCAACTGTTTGTGGTGGGTGTGAGTGGTTTAGCCTTTGCTTCTATGACAGCTCAGCCGGAGTTCGAAATCACCAAAACCTTAGTCTTCTGGTTTATTGTCTCTGCGGTGATCGCAACGTCTATTCGTTACTTGCTACAAACGGTCGGTCAGCACTCCGTGAACATGGAAGTGGCGGCATTGATCATGATTCTTGAGCCTGTGTGGACGCTGCTGTTAAGTGTGAGTGTGCTTGGCGAAAGTGTAGAGATGCAGAAGCTGCTCGGTGGGGCGGTGATCATTGCTTCACTATTTTGCTATATCAAATGGTCGAGACGAAAATAAAACACTCGGCGCAAGGCCGAGTGTGGGTTGTTTTTCAATACACGTTCAGAGTGTAATAATTTCTAAGCACTAAGCTTGCTAAGCAGTGAACGCGGTAAGATCAGATTGCCGCGACTACTTTCTGAAGTAGCTTGAGCATTTGTTGTTGCTCTTCAGCATCTAACTCGTTCATCAACTCTTTGTTTAAACGAACGGGGATAGGAACGAGTTGTTCTTTAAGTGCTTTTCTGAGCCTTATCAGGCGACTGTTGAACAAGACTTGTCGAGTGCAGAGCAAGGGTTAAATTCTGCAAATAAGACGTGCAAAGGGTGTCACCGTACTTATCGTTCTCGCTGGTAACTATTCTAACAACGAGCTTTAAATACAGGTGGTAAAGTCGAACCCTTACCACCATAGTCCTATCGCACAGCCTTCTTTTCTTTATGCCATCAATTCGAATGCACTAGGGGCGGGAAAGGACGTGAATGAATTAGTCGCGAATAGTGACTTTTGTAATCACAATATCTTCGCAAGGCACATCTTCGTGTCCCCAGCGAATGGTTGTTGGTGCTTTCGCAATTTTGTTTACCACATCCATACCTGCTGAAACCTTACCGAATACCGCGTAACCCCAGCCAGCATTGGTTGTTGAGGTGTGATCTAGGAAATCGTTGTCATCAAGGTTGATGAAGAACTGCGCCGTTGCAGAATGTGGTGCATCAGTCCGAGCCATTGCCACAGAACCAATCACATTCTTCAAACCACGGTTTGCTTCGTTGACGATTGGGGCGCGAGTTGGTTTTTCTGTCATGTCGATAGTGTGACCACCACCTTGAATCATGAAACCTTCAATAACACGGTGAAATGTCGTGCCTTCGTAGAAACCGTCTTGGCAGTATTTAAGGAAGTTTTTCGACGTTACTGGCGCTTTTTCAAGGTTCAGTTCAATCTCGATATCGCCAAAGTTGGTGGTGAAAGTAATCATAGGGCTACCTAAAGTTGAAGTTTTACTGAGTCGTAATGACGAAAGTGGGTTGCAGTATAGGGAAAATAACAGCGGATACCAGTGATGGTTTTATTGTGGTTGAATTCTCGTCAACCACCAAAATCACGCCTGATATTGTTTAAGGAACATCTCGACACTTGAAGTAATGAGCACTTGCTTGTGTGCAGCATCCGGTGACGGCACATGACCAATGATTTGCGGCCAAAACGCAAAAGACTTAAGCAGACCAATGAACTGCGTGGAGGCGAATTGTGGGTCTAGTTCTACTAAACGACCGTCTGCCAACGCGGCTTTAATCCAGGTTGTAAGTCCACTTTCTGCTTGGGAATATTTTTCCATCGCTTGATGCGCCAGTTCTGCGTTATGGAAATACTCTGAGAACAAAACGCGTGACAGGTCGATGAAGCCTTCAGACTCAAGTAACTCAAGCTCTTGATTGGCTATCGAGGAAAGCTGTTCTTCAAGTGGCAGTTCTGCTTGATATGGGAAATGCGTTGCGGCCAGAGTTTTGCTCCAAATGCTGTCTAGAATCTCATCTAAAAGCAGTTCTTTGCTGGCAAAGTGATTGTATACGGTGCGCTTTGATACTTCTGCGCGACTCGATATTTTATCCATGCTGGTGGCCTTGTAGCCATGCTCAGTAAACTCTGCGATAGCAGCGGCAACGATCGATTCACGTTTTCTTTGGCTCAGCGTTTTTTTTACAGTCATCGGGATACTACTCAATATGTCGCGGTTAGCATTACATACGCTAATTTTACACCAGTAAGTTTACTTTTAGAACACCAATCCGCGTATTGGTAATTCGGTCGAGAGCAACTGAATCGCTTTGCAATGCACGGTGGGTATCATAGAATCGAAAGTGTATTCGAATTTTATTGATATCAACGGAAGAGAATAAACAATCAATGAGTAGTATTTTAGAGTGTATTCGTACAGTTGGACGAGGAGAAAGAGGGCGTAAGCCTTTATCGTTCGAACAAGCCTACCGCATCATGGATGAGTATTTAAGCGGAGAAGTCGGTGACGACCAAATGGCTATGCTACTGATGTTGATTCGTGTGCAGAATGAAACCAATGAAGAGATCGCTGGCTTTGTAAAAGCGTTTCAATCTCGAGTGCCAGATTTAGGCGCTGATATTGATTGGCCGTGTTATGCAGGTAAGCGTAACGATAACGCCAGTGGCAAGCCTTGGAACTTGTTGGCGGCAAAAATCTTAGCTGACAATGGCTATAAAGTGTTAATGCATGGCTATATGGATAAGCCGAGCGGTAGGACGCACGTTGAAAGCCATTTGCAAGATGTCGGTGTGCAAAGTGCTGAGAGCCCTGAACATGCTAAGTCGATTCTTGAACAAGACGGCATTGCTTATTTACCGCTAGCTAACTTTGCGCCCGAAGCACAAACCATGATTGGTTGGAAACACCGCTACGGTTTGAGAACACCAATTAACACGGTAGTTCGAGCATTGAATCCTGGTGGTGGCCGTTTAGGTCTGCGTGGCAGTTTCCATCCTGGCTTTCCACAACTTCATGCGGAAGTTGAGCATGTTATCGGAAATAAATCCCACTCGGTGATTTCATTCAAAGGGATGAACGGTGAGTCGGAATATAATCCTAAAGTTAGCCAAACGGTATGGATGAGCTCTCCTGACAAAGTCGAATCGTTCTACTGGGAAGAGATGATGAACCTAGAGCTGCCACTTCCTAGTCAATGTGTACTTGGCACATCGGCTGAAGATATGGCGCTAATGGCGAATACCGTTGTCGACAGCATGACAGCCATTCTCTTTGCAGAAACGCACGATAAAACTGAGGCATACCAGAAAGCGGTGCGCCTGTGGCATGAGTATTGTGCGCGTTAGATGGTGGTTTGTAATCAATGAGAGAAGGTCAGCGAGCGCTGGCCTTTTTATACTTGATTTCTAGCAAGGGCTTTTCGTGAACGCCCAAACAATAAAGCTACTTCACTCGCATCAAGCGATGCATTTTGTCTTCGAACTGAATCTCAATCACCTGTGAGATTTTCATCTTATCAACACGATCAAGCATTCTCGCTTGGTAATCACGTTTTTTCATCCACTCTAGCGGTTCTTTAAAGCCATCTTCATTAATCACAAACGACTGATCGGTAATAGAGTCTTCAAAGATATGAACCACCCAAATGCGTGATTGGAAATCCAATAACTCACTAAAGTAGCTTTTTAACTTAGATAAGGAATTCGTTAGATACGTTTTAGGTGGGGTTTGGGAAGACATAGTAAACCGTATTTGGACAATGAAAATCGGCAAGGGCGCCGTCTGATCATTATAGCCTTTAACCGTTAGGCTTGTCAGGTCGAATTCGGCAGCCATTCACGGCTATTGCGCTTGCTAATGCTACTATGGCTGCCAGTTAGAGATTAACCAAATCAGTGTCGGATTCACTATTTAACGAATAGGCCGAAGTCGATCTCTTGTTCTCTTTGATATTTCACCAGCTTCACTTTTAGGTCGTGTTTTTCTGCTAAATCAATGGCTAAGCATGACATGCGTTTTATCTCATCAACGCAGCTTGATATCAGCGGTTTTTCTTGATTATCGATAGTGGCGATGAGTGTGTTTTCTGTGCCGTCGTTACCTGCGTAAATATACGCGTACATGTTGTTGTCGTGTTGCATAAACTTCCTAAAACGGGATTTCTAATTATTAGTGAGGTGAAGATTACAGGGTTTATTTACGCAGGCTAGCTCGGCTAAGTAAGGTTAAGCAAGGGAAAGTAAGGCTTTGTAAGGGCTCTTTTTTTTCTTTTTTCTGGCGTTCGAAAACGTGCTCAACCCTTTGTTTGTCTCACTTTTTTGTCTTGTTAGGTTTTGCCTATCAATAAAATTGTTGAAATCCATTTAGTAAAATCAAGATTTTAGACAACAATTAACTTAACAAGATAGAAAATATATGACGCAAAGTATTTAGGGAGAACGCAATGCATTCTATTAAAGTGAAAGATTACATGACGCAGCAGGTTGTGACATTTACTCCTGATATGCCGTTAAGTCTAGCGTTAGACAAAGTGATGCGTAGCCACCATATGGGTGGGCCCGTAATCGATGATAACGAACAAGTGATTGGCTTCCTTTCAGAGCAGGATTTACTCGAGAAACTTGTGAAGGTCAGTTACTTCTGCCAAGACACACACCTTGTGGGTGACTGTATGTACCAAGAAGTGCTGTCGGTGTCACCTGACTTATCCATTATTGAATTGGCGGACATGATGCAGGTTGGAAAACCTAAAGCATACCCTGTGATCGATAATCGAAAACTGGTGGGTATTATCACCAGAACTGATGTTTTGAGAGCAATTGGCAAGAACTTGGAAGAATGCTTCAAACATCAGGTATAGTAGCGTGTTAAGAACGATTATTTTTCTCAATACTCTCAATTGAAAAAAGGCGCACTAGCGCCTTTTTTCTGTATAGCGCTTTTCTTGGTCGATCCTTTCTTTTTGGATCCCTAGCCAGTTGAACAGTTGAACAGCTGATTAGGCTTTAGCTCTTGGGTATTCCAACTTTTGGAGGTTTCATGTCAAATCAAACGGCAAAGTTTGTTGAAGGTTCAACGATGCGCCACATATTGGTGATGTCGGGGGCTGGCTCTGTCGGTTTGATGGCGTTATTTGTGGTCGATCTGCTCGACATGCTGTTTATCAGTATGCTCGGACAGGTTGAATTGGCTGCTGCGGTAGGCTTTGCAGGTACGCTGACTTTCTTTTCTACCTCCGTTTCTATCGGTACTTCCATTGCCATGGGCGCATTAGTGTCCAAAGCCATCGGCTCCAAGAATCAAGAGCACGCTCGAAACCTAAGCACCAGTATCATGCTGACTGCGTTTGTTATCAGTTCGACCATAACTGCAATCATGTTCGCTTATATTCCAGAGCTGCTAGCCGCGATAGGCGCCAAAGGCATTGCAGCCGAACGCGCTCAAGCTTACCTACAGATTTTGCTACCTAGTGGTCCATTTTTGGCGTTAGCGATGGCAGCGGGTGCGGGCTTAAGAGCGGCAGGTGATGCTAAGCGTTCGATGTGGGCAACTTTGTCTGGCGGCATTGTTAACGCGATTCTCGATCCTCTGTTTATTTTTGGTTTTGGTTGGAACATCGAAGGGGCGGCTATCGCTTCGGTTGTCGCTCGTTTCTCGGTGCTATTCTTTTCGCTTTATCCTCTTATTCGCAGCCATCAGCTGGTAGCTCCGCCTTCTTTTGTGCAATGGCGCATTAATATTCGACCAATATTGGCGATTGCGCTGCCTGCGATTATCACCAATACCGCAACGCCTATCGGTAATGCGATTGTAACAACGGGTATCGCACAATATGGTGAGGATTTTGTCGCGGGCTTTGCCGTGATAGGTCGTCTGACGCCAGTTTGTTTTGCGGTTATCTTTGCCTTGTCTGGCGCTGTGGGGCCAATCATTGGTCAGAACTTTGGTGCTGAACGCATGGACCGAGTAAAAGAAACACTCAATAACTCATTGCTGGTTACTACGGCATACACCATCGCTGTTTGTATTCTGTTGTACTTCGTTCAAGGTTATGTCATTCAAGGCTTTAGCTTACAAGGTGATGCAGCAATCATTGTGGCGGCTTTCTGTACCTATGTGGCGTTAACCTTCACCTTTAACGGTGCACTATTTGTTGCCAACACGTCTTTCAACAACCTAGGTAAACCGCTTTACTCGACAGCATTGAATTTGGGTAAAGCGACGTTAGGTACTCTGCCGTTCGTCTATCTAGGTTCGGAGTGGTATGGCGCTTTGGGTGTTCTCTATGGTCAAGCTTTGGGTAATGTTTTGTTCGGAATTTTAGGTATCTTGGTGCTTCGACATCATATCGCTGAACTGATGCAAGGATCTCAAGTTGATCCAGTGGAAGATGATGTGTCGATTGTCAGCTTGAACACTCAGCCATTCTGTTCACACGATGCGGTTCTTATTGATGATGTATCCGCTAACCGTGAAGAGTGTGCGGAGCTTAAATCTCAGTAAGCCATCGGCGCTGGCATAATATTTTTGTTTTCTTGAAAACTTCTTCTTGACCTTGGAGTAGCCTCCAAGGTTTATACTTTTGATGAACTTAAGGTTCTGTTGCTCGTAAGTTAGCAACAACCTCAAGGCTTTTGAGTATTAAGGAGATACATTATGTGCGCAAAACATGCAGCGTGCCGCTCAGCAAAAGTGGACGTTCAACCTCAAGCGGCAGGAGCAAGTTGCTCTAGCCCTAAAATTTCAAGCATCACAGCAGCAGGTACTTCATCTGGTTGTTGTAGCTCTTCTGCTGCTTCGTCATCGTCTGGAGATGATTGTTGTAGTTCGTCGGATAGTGGAGAAGAAGACAGTCAGTCCTCAACTTTATCTCTCGATGCCAAATTTTCGAAAAGTTGGCTGGTTGCCGGAATGGACTGCCCAGCTTGTGCAAGAAAAATAGAAAACGCGATCAGCAATATTGACGGTGTTATTCAAGCGAAGGTTCTCTTTGCTACCGAAAAGCTGGTTGTGAAATTCGATAATGAAAGCCTTGCTGACACCATTGAACAGGTCTCTATCAAAACGGGTTTCCCTCTTACGGAAGTCGGTTCAAAGAAAGAAAAACAACAACCTGAGACTTTTTGGCAAGCTTATATCCAACCTAATTTACAGATTATCGCGATTGCAGCGGCAATGCTGTTTGCGGCGCTTGTAAAAATCACCTCACCTCAATTAAGTGAAGGCTTGTTTACGGTAACTTGTCTGCTTGGTTTATATCCGGTGGCGAAGAAAGCGGTTCAGCTGGCGCGTTCAGGTACACCGTTTGCTATTGAAACCTTAATGAGTGTTGCCGCGCTGGGTGCTTTGTACCTTGGCGAAACTGCGGAAGCAGCGATGGTTCTATTGTTGTTCTTGATTGGTGAGCGCTTAGAAGCGTTTGCTTCATCAAGAGCAAGAAGTGGCGTTCAAGCGCTAATGGCATTGGTACCAGAAAACGCCACCAAGATCATCAACGGCGAACGTGTCGAAGTTGCAGTCAGTGAACTGATTCCCGGTGATGTGATTGAAGTGGCGGCGGGCTCACGTTTACCTGCTGATGGCCAACTGATTACCGACGCTGCAAGCTTCGATGAAAGTGCATTAACGGGGGAATCTGTTCCTGTTGAACATATCGAAGGCAACAGCATCATGGCTGGCGCTGTGGTGGTGGATAAAGTGGTTCGTATCACCATCACTTCAAAACAGGGTGAGAACGCGATCGATCGCATTCTTCATCTGATTGAAGAAGCAGAGTCTCGTAAAGCACCACTAGAGCGATTCCTCGATAAGTTCAGCCGTTGGTACACACCGTTAATGATGGTAGTGGCTCTGTTGGTCATCATCACACCACCATTGTTGTTTGCGCAGCCATGGGAAACATGGGTTTACCGTGGCCTAGCGCTATTGTTGATTGCTTGTCCGTGTGCCTTGGTTATCTCGACTCCTGCAGCGATTACCTCTGGCTTAGCAGCAGCAGCGAAACGTGGCGCGCTCATTAAAGGCGGCGCAGCGCTAGAGCAGCTTGGTAAAATCCAAACCATCGCCTTCGATAAGACAGGCACACTGACCGAAGGTAAGCCTCAGGTTACGGATATTCAACCTCTATCGGGGTTGCAACAAGACGCGATGCTGCGTGTGGTTGGGGCGATTGAAGTTGGCTCTACTCACCCGTTGGCGCAGTCACTTGTCGCTAAAGTAAAAGACCTGAATATTGAGATTCCTGAATCACACAACAAGAAAGCGTTGATTGGTAGTGGTGTTGAAGGGGATGTTGATGGTGTTAAGTATCAGGTTCTGTCACCGTCTAAAGTCACGTTCGAACTTGGTGCCGATGTGGTTTCTCAGGTAGAAGCATTAGAAGGTGAGGGCAAGACGGTTGTGGTTGCTCTTGAGGTTAAAGATCAAGAAGAATCAACAGAGCAAGCTACGACGGTGATTGGTCTGATTGCTTGGCAAGATACGTTACGCAGTGACGCTAAGCTTGCGATTGAACGACTTAATGAATTAGGTATTCAATCTATCATGTTGACCGGCGATAATCCGCGCAGTGCAGCAGCGATCAGTAGCAAGATTGGTATGCAGTACAAGGCAAGCCTATTGCCAAGCGACAAGGTATCTTACGTTGAGGAGTTATCTCAACAGTCGCACGTGGCGATGGTCGGTGATGGCATTAATGATGCACCAGCAATGAAAACGGCGAATGTCGGCATCGCAATGGGTGGTGGTACGGATGTCGCTTTGGAAACGGCGGATTCAGCACTGACTCATAACCGTTTAACTGAGCTGCCAGCGATGATTGAACTGTCGCAAGCGACCATGAACAACATCCGTCAAAACGTAGCCCTTGCGCTTGGTTTGAAGGTCGTATTCTTGGTGACAAGCTTGTTAGGTATTACCGGTTTGTGGGTGGCAGTTTTAGCGGATAGTGGTGCAACTGCATTGGTGACATTGAACGCATTGCGTCTGCTTCGATTTAAATCTAAAGCGGACTAAATCGAGCTCACCGACATAGAGCATTCTTAATATAAAAGCGCCTTTAGCGGTAATACGTTAAAGGCGCTTTTTGTCTCATTAGTATGCAACATAGGCGTGCGGATTGCTTATTTTTGTGATGCCAATCGGTTTTTTGTGAAACTTGAATTATTGTTGCGATCATTCATGTGACATGTGTCACTTCATTTTGTGATGAGCTTGGTTAGAGTGTGTTCGTACCCCACGAATTTACTATGAGCTTAAATAAGGGTAAAAAGCCCAATAAGCCAAAAGGAGCGAACTATGTCTCAAGCTGTTTTCCACTTAGGTGTTACTGAAGCAGATCTTAACGGTGCTACTCTTGCGATCATCCCTGGTGATCCTGCTCGTGTGCAAAAAATTGCAGAAGAGATGGAGAACCCAGTATTCCTTGCTAGTCACCGTGAATACACGCTTTACCGCGCAGAGCTAGACGGCAAACCAGTTGTTGTATGTTCAACAGGCATTGGTGGTCCATCGACTTCTATCGCAGTTGAAGAGCTTGCTCAACTTGGTGTTCGCACTTTCCTACGTGTTGGT
Source organism: Vibrio sp. 10N.286.52.F8 (assembly GCF_041468745.1). Lineage (NCBI taxonomy): Bacteria > Pseudomonadati > Pseudomonadota > Gammaproteobacteria > Vibrionales > Vibrionaceae > Vibrio > Vibrio sp. 10N.286.52.F8. Next base: position 158,535 of record NZ_JBFRJF010000007.1, on the reverse strand, counting down.
ACGACTGGTGCTATCCAACCTCACGTAAACGTGGGTGACATGATTGTTTCTACAGGTTCTGTTCGTCTAGACGGCGCTAGCCTACACTTTGCTCCTATGGAGTTCCCAGCAGTGGCTGACTTTGAAGTTGCAACAGCAATGAAAGCGGCAGTTGATGAATCAGGTGCAACAGTTCACATGGGCGTAACGGCCTCAAGCGATACGTTCTACCCAGGTCAAGAGCGTTACGACACGTTCTCTGGTCGCGTTGTTAAGCGCTTCCAAGGCTCTATGCAAGAATGGCAAGACATGGGCGTTCTAAACTTCGAGATGGAATCTGCAACACTGCTAACTATGTGTGCAAGTTCTGGTCTGAAAGCAGGTTGTGTTGCTGGTGTAATCATCAACCGTACTCAAAAAGAGACGCCTGATCACGACACTCTAAAAGTAACAGAAGCACGTTCAATCAAAGTGGTTGTAGAAGCCGCTCGTAAAATGCTTTAAGTCTTAAAGTGCTCTGAGTTTTAGAGAGCATTAAGTCTTCAAGTGACATTAAATTTTGAAAATGGCCGCATCGTATGATGCGGCCATTTTTTTGTGCCGTCTGAAAGTAATCAATAGAGAAAACAGACAACAAAAAAGGCGAGTGACTTAATCGTCATTCGCCTTTTTAACAATCTGCTTAAGAGCATTGAGCTCTCATGAGCTTATTGGTTTTTAGTACTCTAGATCTTCACTGCCACCCGCAGCTGTAAACCATGCCGTTAGGTGTGTTTTAAGATCTTTCAATTCGTCAGGGCCAATCAATGCAAGGCCAAGATCTTCAGCTCGTGTGATGTCGTTATGGCGAAGAGGGCGGAAGCTCACTAACATTGCACGTGCTTGTAGGCCACCTAGCAGGTCTCTAAGCGATTCCAGTTTGTACAAGGTGTCATCACCATCATCACGCATGCCTTTGGTCTTACATTCGATGATGTGCAGCTTATTGTTCACCACAGAGGCAACATCAAGCTCGTTACGAACCTCACGTTCACCCAGTTGACGGTATACCTGAACATTCAAAGAACGGTCTTGAATGGTCGGCATGTCATCTTGGATCTGCTTAACTGTGCTGTGAACCAATGTTTCAAGCCATTCACCGTTTGAGAAGCGGCGCGCGTCTTCGTTGGCAAAGGTCAAAATACCATTGTCGTAAGTCGCAATTTTAGCTTCAACCAAATCGCTCAGCAGCATGTTGAGCTCGCGATAGCCTTGTTGCTTCTCAGATAGGCCTACATCAAGTTTTTGTTCTTTACGGCAGGTCGTTGCTAGGTAGTTCAATGTCGCAAGGCCAGGGCCTAGTTCGAGTGCGTTACTTGCCCAACGTTCACCCAGTTCATAAAGTTTCTGATCCAGTTGCGGAGACAGCTGAACATCGCTGAATTCACCGCGAGCACCGAACACAGTTAGGTAGTCGTCGATAGTGATGCGGTCTTGAACTTGTGCGTCTTCTTTACCATTAGGGTACAACCAGCAAAGCTTGTCGCTATTTGGTTCAACCACGAAGATTGGCCAGTGGTAAGTACGGAATACTTCGTACACAGAAAGTAGGCGGTGACGGAGGCCACAACTTGCGTTGAGCTTCACTTCTTGACCGCGTGCTTTGAGGTCTTCGGCAAGGGTTTGGATAGATTCTTTAATGACAGATGTATTTACGATGGTCGGAATTTCGAAAAACTCACTCGTAATGTCGCGCTTGTGCAAAACGCTGTCTAAACGTTTGTACATACTGACTTGATTTTTGTCACCGATAAACACGATGTGAGTGCTGACCGTTCGGTTATCAAGTAATGGGGTGAGCAAGCGAATGGGGTCTTGATCGATAATGCCAACATGAACAGCCATATAAATTCCTTAATAGCGGCTCGCTCATAAAGGTGAAAGAAAAAACGGGAAGCAGCAAGCCTTAATAATCATATAATGACAAAGCTCATAAAAAACAAGGGCAACCCTTGATAAAAGTTGCCCTAGCTCAATTAGTCACCACTATTGGGTAAGAAGTCTCAACAATCTCACTAAATATCTATCGATTCTTCATTTATCTATAGTTTGAATTGATGTACTAAATCACCTTGCTGATTCGCCAAAATTGTTAGGTTTTGGCTTGCCTCCGCAATTGAAGACATCGCTTGGTAACTCTTATCTGCGATGTGGTTGATGTCTTCGATGTTGCGTGCAATATCACCAGACGTTTCACTCTGCTCAGCGGCTGCTTGAGAGATGTGTGTACTCATGTGGCTGATCTCTAGAATCAAGGCTTGGATCTCTTCCATCGCACTGTTTGCACTTGAAGCTTGTTGAACCGACATGTCCATATCGCTCATACAGCTTTCAATTACGTTACTTGCAGTTTTCGAGCTTGATTGCAGATTGCTGATCATAGTCTCGATTTCAGAGGTTGATTGAGTGGTCTTCTGTGCTAGCACTCGTACTTCATCGGCAACGACTGCAAAACCACGACCTTGTTCACCTGCACGCGCTGCTTCGATTGCCGCATTAAGTGCAAGTAGGTTGGTCTGTTCAGCAATACCACGAATAACGTCAAGGATTGAACCAATCTGGCTACTCATCTGTTGTAGCTCGCCTACAGCGCCCACTGATTCAGTAAGGCGAACTTCAAGCTGATTAATGGTGCTGATGTTGGTGTTCATGATCTGACGACCAGACTCAGAAGCCGATTCTACTTGTTGAACCATGGTGAGTGAGCTTTGCGCGCTGTTCGCCACTTCTTGTACAGAATGAGACATCTCTGTCATTGCGGTCGCAACAGTCGCGGTTTGCTCACGTTGGCTGTTCAATTGAGCCTGCGTTTCAGATGACGTCTTCTGGTTGACGCTTGCAGTCTTAGTTAAGTCATCTGAAGCATCATTCAACTTCACAAGGATATTGTGCAGGTTGTCAGCCAAGGTGTTGATGTGACGGCTCACGCGGCTGAATTCGTTGTCGTAGCGAATATCGATACGCTGAGTCATATCACCTTCAGTTAGACCTTCTAATGTACCGAGGATGCGAGTCAATGGCTCTCGTACGCTGTGTGCAATGTGGTAACCAATCGCAGCAGCGAACACAGTCACAACAATGCCAATGGCAATCGCGTTGAATAGGCCTTTGTCGTAGATGCTGCTTGCGTCAGCGAGTGATGAGTTAAGTTGCTCTTCAGCGGTCACGTTGAATGAGTCCAAAACAGCCATCGCTTGGTCAACTTCTAGAGCTAGGTTAGCGATGTTCACGTACAACGCTTGTTTGGCTTGTAGGTAGTTGTTGTGTTTGTCTAGTACGCCACCTTTCTGACCAACGTCTTTGGTGAACTTCTGAACCGACTCATCGAAGACATTTTTAAGTGCTGGTAGTTGTGTTGATAGACCTCGATAAGCGTAGTTAAGATGAGTAACGGCCTTTTTGTTTTGGTTAACGGCTTTTTGAACGAAGGCAACATCAGAGCTAGCAAGTGCATCAGAGGTAATAACTTCTGCGTCTTGCAGTTTGATGAAGTAGCTCTTTGCCATCACTTTTACAGAGATGCTTTTTTGGTCGGCAACGTACTCTTTCATACCAACGGTTAATTCTGAATGTAAGCGTTGGAAGTCACGAGACGCTTTTTGTACTTGTTCTTGTGCTTCGAACATCGCGACGTAGTTGTTCATCGCTTCGTCAGCTTCGGCGAAGTAGCGTTCTTCCATTGCTCTTAATTGCGCGATACGTTCAACAAGTGAAGCATTGTTTTGGCTTGCCGCTTCTAAACTACCGAGAACTTCTGAAAACGAGTTTTGTGATGCAGCAAATTCTGTACGCATTGCAGACATGCGTTCAGTGTTTTGTGTGGTTAAGAAATCTTTGAATGACTTATCAGCAGAAAGCAATTGAACACTCGTTTGATTTGAAAGCGCGACAAGTGGTAATGAGGTTTCTGAGACACTCTCAAAATTGCTGTGTATCTGATTCATGCTGTTCATCATGATGGTTATCGTGACTGCGAACATGATGATGATCAGTGCGAAACCAGCGTACATACGCTTGATCACAGATCCCTTCATGGCTTTCTCCCTAAATAAAAATGCAGACCTAATGTCAGGTCAAAGTAAAACTAACAAAATTATCAGCATTCTATTGAGCTCGGCTTACGCATTTTATGACGCACACGTCAAAAATAGCGCTCAGTTATAACCAACATGCCATTCTTGAGAGCTAAGGCTCGTTTTCTTTGATTTGAACGGTGTTTTTTATTATGCTTTAAAGCAGATTTATTGTGGTTTGATGCGGCATAGCGCATACTCAAAGCATTAAAAAATAAATGTTTTATCGGAGAGAAACATGGCTGAAGAAACCATTTTTACTAAGATCATCAACAAAGAAATCCCAGCAGATCTACTATACCAAGACGATTTAGTAACCGCATTTCGCGATATTAACCCTCGCGCGCCAAGCCATATCCTAATCATCCCAAACAAGCTGATTCCGACAACTAACGATGTTGAAGTCCAAGATGAAGCGATGATGGGGCGCATGTTTACTGTTGCTCGCAAGTTAGCAAAAGAAGAGGGCATTGCAGAAGATGGCTATCGTCTTATCGTGAACTGTAACTCTCACGGTGGCCAAGAGGTTTATCATATTCACATGCACTTGGTTGGCGGCCGTCCACTTGGCCCCCTATTAATGAGCTAATAAAAAGTTAATGAGCTAATGAAAAGCTAACGAGTTAATGAAAGCTAATGAGCTAGTTTAAACGCGCTCATTAGTGGGTTAACACAAGTAGTTAGTTGGAAAATTTGTAGTTTGTATGCCAACTTTAAGTTCTATCTGTTGTCTGAACATCGGCATCGCCTAGGCAGAGGCTAAATCAGTAGGGTTTCAACTGGCTTGAGATCCTTTTTACAACGCGTTTCGTTTTGATAATGAGACCATTAAAGGTCAGCAGACCCTAATAAAGTAGGCATTTTAAACATGCACGGAGACGATAAGTGAAGCAACAGTTTAGATTCGCTTCCATTGCCCTGTTATCGGCGTTGACCGTAGGTTGTGCGAGTATGTCTGCAGGAAGCCTGTTCAGTCATTACAGCGCACAAAACAAAGCGATCTACCAAGCCGTTAAATCTGGAGATTATTCAGAGGCTCAGCAAGAGCTACCAGATTACGCGGCAGGCGACATCCTTGATAACTTTGAAAGAGGCAGAATTAATCTGCTGGATCAAAAATACCCTGAGAGTAAGGCTTCGTTTGAAGTGGCTGATCAGGCGGTTACTGAGCAGCAACGCAAAGCCGTGATCTCAATCTCAGACAGTGCAACCAGTGTGGGTGCGTTGGCTGTGAATGACAATATTACCGAGTATGTGCCAGCCGATTACGAGTTGGGCTTTCTTCATCTGTATCTCGGTTTAAATTACCTCAAGAAAAACGATTTAGAAGGTGCGGTGATCGAAATGCGTCGCGCCAACCAAGTTCAAGAACAAGCGAAGAAGCAACGCGAGGCTGAGTTAGACAAAGCAGCCAGCGATGCGAAGAAGCAAGGCTTGTCTGCCAATGTGGGTAGCATCCTTGCCAATTACCCTGATGCGGGTAAGAAACTGCAGTCAGTACAGAATGCGTATCTGATGTTCTTGTCTGGTCTGCTTTATGAAGCGTCAAATGATTTAAACAGCGCCTACGTTGACTATCGTCGTGCTTTGGCTGTGATGCCAGATAACCAAGAAATCATCGATAGAACCATGGCAACAGCCGCTCGTTTAGGGATGCGACAAGATTTAGCAACATTAGAAAAACGCTATAAGCAATCTTCTAAACTTAGTGCAGGTGAAGGGCGAGTGATTGTTCTTCAAGAGCAGAGCGCTGTGCAAGCTATGGACAGTTGGCGACTGGATTTGCCTGTTTATGACAGTCGCGATCAGGGGGCAATATACTCTCTTGCGCTGCCATATTACCCAAGTCAAAACGTAGAGCGTTTTTCTGCCTTGCGAATCAGCGGACAGCCGCTACAAGAACATTTGATCACTAATGTAAACGCGATGGCGCAGAACGATCTATCGGAACGTATGACAAGCATTGTTATTCGCCAAGCGCTACGTGTAGTCGCGAAAGATCGCATTCGAAAAGAAGCAACCAAAGGCGATGATGTCGGTAATATTCTGTTCAACGTGTGGAACACACTGACAGAGCAACCAGACACTCGCAGTTGGCAATCATTACCTGCAGAGATTAAGAGCAGTACGTTTGTAGCAAATAGCGGTCAATATACGTTGGAAGCGGGCGCTAAAACGTACGACTTTGATATTCGAGAAGGGCAGACCACTTTGGTGTGGATTTCTCGACAAGGAAACAATGCAACAATGTGGCATAAACAGCTAGGGAGGCTGTAATGAAAAAGTGGTTAGTGAGCTTAGCAGCGGTTATGGCTCTGGCTGGTTGTGCTGATAATACAGCTGGCGTAAGGGTCGATAGTCTGACTCAGAACGTTTTCTTTGGTGACAAGGTATTGGGCAGCCGTTTACAGGTTGAAGATATTCGCACCGATCTGGTCGACGGTCATACGCGAGGAATCGTTCGTTTAAACAGTAACTATAAAGGCGATCAACATATTCTTTATCGTTTTTACTGGTACGACGATGCCGGGCTTGAGGTCAACCTTAAACAAGGTCCTTGGAAGCAAGCGATTGTTCGTGGTTTTGAAAGTATTTCGTTGTCGGAAGTGTCGGTAAACCCGAAAGCGACTCAGTTCAGAGTCCAGTTCCGAGAGCAGTAAGTTAGATTAAACGGGTCTCATGATTCGTAAATACAAGAATTTAAGAGTGTGGGTAACCCCGCTCAGTGATAAGTTGAGGAAACAAAATGAAAAAGAGTGTCATTGCGCTACTAGGTTTAGCGGTTATTTTAGGCGGTTGTTCAAACAAGGTAAGCTACGGTGATGCACAAGCAGTAGAAACCACGACAATCGATTTCGGTTCAACTGACCTTCAAACGATTGCGGGTGAAATGGTCGATAGCATGATGGCGTCTGGTTCTGTGTCTTACATTACTCGTGAACAGCGTCCAATCGTGTTTGTAGAGCGAATCAAGAACAAAACAAGTGAGCACATCGATACTGAGTCAATCACTGACACTATCAGTACTAAGATGCTGAACTCTGGTAAGTTCCGTTTCGTTGATATGGACCGTGTAGAGTCTGTTCGTGACCAACTGAACTTCCAAAACAACGATGAGCTTGTAAACCAAAGCTCAGCAATTCAATTCGGTAAAATGGTTGGTGCTCAGTACATGCTGTACGGCAACCTATCAAGCATCGTTAAGAAAGCGGGTAGCGATGAAGACGTGTACTACAAAATGACGATGCGTCTAATGGATCTTGAGTCTGGCTTGATTGAGTGGGCTGACGAGACTGAAATCCGTAAGCAACAATCTAAGAGCCTACTAGGCCTTTAATTTCGCTTACTTGCCAACTATGCGCAGCCGGATTTGACAATGTCTAGTATTGGCGGCGCTTAATCTTGACAGCGTATAGCTTGGTCACACGCCAATGCAGTGCATGATGTGCTGTTTATGAAGAGACACTGGCTTTTGGTCAGTGTCTTTTTTGTAGGGAATGAAGACGTTTATAGGGCAGTTAAGACGTTTATAGGGAGTAAATATGGCAATTTTTTCTTGGTCTGAGGCTAAGCTTCTTGATACCAGTTTGAGTTCGCTTGACGGTTACTTTTCTGAGCCTCCAGTTAGAGCACAGACATTAACAGGCGGTTTGACCAATCGATGTTGGAAGTTGGTCGATGCCGATGGTACTGCGTATGTTTGGCGGCCAACCACACCTATCACCAAAGCGTTCTTCATTTCTCGCCATGAAGAGTACCAAGTGCTGTCTGCCATTGAGCGACTCGGTATCGGGCCAAGCCCAATGGTAGTGAATGAGCAGGGGTTACTGGTTGAGTGGATTGCGGGTGAGACACTTTACGAAGATCTAGAACTCGATGACCTGTTGAAAACGCTGATCTCTGTTCATCTGGTTAATACTGCGCGATTACCACTGCAACCATTCAGTTTCACGGCGCGAGTCGACCATTACTGGCTGCAGCTTGATGCGATTCATAAGACCGAAGCCTGCACTAAGATTTATCAAGAGTGGCGCGTGGCTCCGAGTATTACCAATGTTGACCTGTCTTTGTGCCATTTTGACTTAGGTGGTTATAACCTAGTGAGAAACAGTGACTGCATTAAGATTATTGATTGGGAATACGCTGCGCTCGCAGACCCTAGGCTCGATTTAACATTAACCATTGCGGTTGCTGGCGCGCCAGTCACAGAAGCGGTTGAGAAGTACTGTCAGCTGCGAGGAATCCATGATGTTCAGCCTTGGCTTGATGGTGTAGAAGCATGGTTACCAAGAAGCCAGATGATGGCGATGCTATGGTATTTACTTGCTCATCAGCTTTGGGGCGATGAAAGTTATCTGCGTGAAGCGGAGGCTCTGAGTCACACTTTATGTAGCTAGGATCACGTTTAGGAAGTGAAAAATATAATTTCTCAGCTGTTACCTTTAAAACCTTGTTTTTCGTGTTAGATTGATCAAAACGTACCAATATTCAACGGGGGAGGTACAATGATTATCTATCTACATGGCTTCGACTCAACAAGCCCGGGCAATCACGAAAAAATACTGCAGTTGCAATTCATTGATGATGACGTTCGTTTCATCAACTACAGTACTTTGCATCCAAAACACGATATGCAGCATCTGCTAAAAGAAGTGCATAAGGTGATAGAGCAATCCGATGATCCGCATCCCATTATTTGTGGTGTAGGTTTAGGTGGTTTTTGGTCTGAGCGTATTGGTTTCTTATGTGGGATTAAGCAGGTGGTGTTCAACCCTAATCTGCACCCTGAGAACAACATGGTAGGTCGAATTGACCGTCCAGAAGAGTACGAAGACATCGCAACTAAATGTGTTGCTCAGTACCGTATGAAAAACAAAGGACGCTGTTTAGTGGTGCTTTCTCGTGAAGATGAAATTCACGACAATACCAAAACAGCTGCCGCGCTAGAAGATTACTATGATGTAATCTGGGATGAGAAAGAGAGTCATAAATTCAAAAAGATCTCTCAACATCTTCAAGCAATGAAAGCGTTCAAAAACGCTTAATCAATCCAGATGTTTTATAAAAGCAGTGCTCAATGAGTGCTGCTTTTTCACATCTGAATCTTAGAGATTGGTATTGATAAAGTAGTTGTATATGTTTTATCGGTCGGTTTGTGCATTTATAGATCAGTTTGCGCAAACGTTAACTAATTAGTCGCGAATCCTCATTGAGGGTAAGGATTTTTTTGTTGCGGTCATCTTTTTGCTATATATAATGTTCCCAAGCAAAATATTTTGACAAATATCAAAAAAAATTGAGAGCGAGTGAAAAAACTTGCCCATAATTTGTGTTCTGCCTCTCAGGTAGTCACCTTTTTTATCCACGTGAGCAAAGCAACAAACCATTATTTGTTGTTTGTAACCCCTCTAACTACTCGGTGAGCTGTCGTTATTCTTTTTCGCGGTAACCCAATTTGTAACAGCCTTCGCATTCAAGGCCGAGTAGATACATAGAATTTATCGGTTGGAGTAATCGAGCCGAACCCCATTTATTCATTTTGTAGAGGATTGTCATTGTGACAAAAATTATCGTAGTAGGCGGCGGTGCTGGTGGTTTAGAACTAGCAACTAAGCTAGGCCGCACTTTAGGTCGTAAGAAACGTGCCCAGATTACTCTGGTAGACCGTAAAGCAAGCCACCTATGGAAACCATTACTTCATGAAGTAGCAACGGGCTCACTGGATGAAGGTGTTGATGCATTAAGCTACCGTGCGCACGCAAAAAACCATTACTTCGATTTCCAAATGGGCAGCCTGAACGACATCGATCGTGAGCGTAAAGTGATTGCACTAAGCGAGCTTACAGACGAGCACGGTGAACTGCTGATGCCAAGCCGTGAACTTGAATACGATATTCTAGTGATGGCGCTAGGCTCAACGTCAAACGACTTCAACACTCCAGGCGTTCGTGACAACTGTATTTTCCTTGATAGCCCAGAGCAAGCACACCGTTTCCGTACAGAAATGAACAATCAGTTCTTAAAGCTTCACGCTAAGAACGGTCAAGGCACGGTAGACATCGCGATTGTTGGTGCTGGTGCAACTGGTGTAGAGCTTTCTGCAGAGCTACACAACGCCGTTAAAGAACTTCGTACTTACGGCTTCGGCGACCTAGATTCAAGCAAGCTGAACGTAAACCTAGTTGAAGCGGGTGAGCGTATTCTTCCAGCTCTACCTCCTCGTATTTCAAGTGCAGCACACTCTGAGCTAACCAAGCTTGGTGTGAACGTTCGTACGAATACGATGGTGACTCAGGCGGATTCTGACGGCCTAACAACCAAAGATGGTGACAAGATCCCAGCTCAAATCATGGTATGGGCAGCAGGTATCAAAGCACCAGATTTCATGAAAGATATCGGTGGTCTTGAAACCAACCGTATCAACCAGTTGGTTGTGAAGAACACGCTGCAAACAACACTGGATGACAACATCTTTGCAATCGGTGACTTGGCGCAATGTACACAAGCAGACGGTTCATTCGTTCCGCCACGTGCACAAGCGGCTCACCAAATGGCAAGCTGTGCATTCAGCAACATCATTGCTAAGTTGAACGGTCGTGACCTGAAAGACTACATCTACAAAGACAAAGGCTCGCTAGTTTCACTTAGCCGTTTCTCTACGGTAGGTAGCTTGATGGGTAACCTGACGAAAGGCTCGATGATGGTCGAAGGTCGTATTGCTCGTGTGGTTTACATCTCTTTGTACCGCATGCACCAGATGGCGCTTCACGGCTTAATCAAAACATCACTGATGATGCTGGTTGGTCGTATTAACCGTGTACTTCGTCCAAACCTAAAGCTTCACTAATCAGGTAAGCCTTCTCAGAGCATTACGCTGATAATAAAAAAGAGCTCTTCGGAGCTCTTTTTTGATCGTGTCGATTATGGATTATCGCAGGTGTTGAACTCATTTCTGCTGTTAAGACGTTGGAGGTAGCACAGAATAAACCACGCCATCTTTCGGCTTACCGTTAAACAGAAATCGATTCTGGGCAATGGTTTCTCGCTCAGCGCCACACTTCTCGATCAACTTTTGGCTGGGTAGGTTCTCGGTATCGCAGACAATCTCCAAACGCGTTAACTTGAGTTGCGCGAAACAAAATTCAAATAGGGCGAGCATTGCTTCTTTGGCGATCCCTCTCCTTTGAAAGTCATCACCGACCCAATAACCTAAACTCGCCATATTAAAGGTGTGGTAAAGCTCATTAATGGCAACCATACCGACTAACTTATCGCTTTTTCGTTCAAAGATGCCAAAGCCAAACGCATCGGCTTTGACCCAGTTTAAGCGAGTCGCCAGAATAAATTTCTCGGCTTCGACGATAGAAAACTCGCTATGACACCAGTCGACCCATGGCAACAAGCTAGGGGAGGACTTAACCAGCTGAGAAAATTCTTGAGCATCTGAGGCCTCAATGATTTTAAGGCTAAGATTTTGTGTATTGATCTGAAATTCAGGGCTCATAGGACGTACCAAGTAACGTGTAAGTACTGAACAAAGAGAGTCAGTACAGAATAAAGATAGATAGCACTTAATAAAACGCCCTCACTTGGAGGGCGGATTGAATTATTTGTATAATTATAGCCGAATCGGCAAGTAACTTACTGCGCTACACGTCTAACTTGAATCACCATTCCAAGAAGTGGGTGGTCAAGGTAGTGAGTTTCTGTACTACGCATACGACGTTTTTGGTCCATGCGGTAGCTCTTAAGGAACTCTTGGACTTCAACCGTCGGAGAAATTTCAGTTAGGTTGCCCACTTGGACGTTGCTTTCTGCGCCACTTACTGGTGAATCTAGCTCAATTTGTTGCTCTTGTAGAGTCACTTCACGAACGCTTGGCGCTTTTAAGTCCAAGGTCGTTTCAGCGTATAGGTAGTGCTGAACGTAGATTTGCAGCTTGCCGTCTAATTCGTATAGTGGCTTATCAATGGTCTCTTCTTGGAACCCATCAGCGCTGCCTGCAGTGATTGTGCCTTTTTCAGATCCATCAGCATTAAATTGTTTAGAGAAATCTTTACCTGCTTGAATATGGAAAACAGGGGCAGAGCTCTTACCTTGGTCGCCTTGACGCCAAGCGGTATGCATCAGAACTTCAAAGCCAGCGTGTTTACGTAGCTTGTCTTTCTGAGGCGTTAACTTGTATTCCGAGTAAGGTAGCATTTGAACGCCTTTCTTTGCTCGGTATTGGGTATCTTGAAATGAACCAACGCGCTCAAGTGAAATCTTAGGCTGTGTATTTGGCCAAGATTCGTTCACCTTTTCTGCATCAACAGCGCGCTTAAAAATGATCACTTCTATATCAAATTGTCTCTGCGCCAAACTTGGCAGCGAGACGAACAATAGTAGCAGTGGGATCAGTCTTTTCATTTTTACTCCGTCTTCCAGCCGAATTACCGGCTGGATAATTTATATGTGCAAGTGGATTGGGTCTTATGCTGAAGGCAGCAAGTTTTGTCTGAATTCGCCCAATAAATCACTAACAAATTGAATTCGTTTCCGTCTGTCGACCAATGGTATCGTAAACTTGAACTTTGTTGGTCCTTCCATTGAAAACTTTTGCGGTTGAGATTGCAACAGTTTAACAAGGTAGGCCGGGTTTATGTCAGCATCCGGGTAGAATTCTAAGAATCCACCCTTATCGTGGGCTTCAATTTTCTTGGCTTTGATAGACGCTGCGGCTAATTTTAGCTCAGAAACTGACAACAAGTTCTTGGTTGCATCAGGCAGAAGGCCGAAGCGATCAATCAGCTCGACTTTCAACTCTGCCAATTCGTCGGTGTCACTCACACTCGCAATACGTTTGTATGTTGATAAACGCGTGTTGATGTCTGGAATATAGTCGTCTGGCAATAGTGCTGGCAGACGCATCTCAATTTCAGTTTGTTCACGCAATAGATCATCAAGCGAAGGCTCTCGACCTTCCTTCAACGCTTCAACCGCTTGTTCAAGCATCTCCATGTACAAGGTGAAACCAACCGACTGGATTTGACCACTCTGTTCATCACCCAACAGCTCACCCGCACCACGAATCTCTAAATCGTGAGTTGCTAGGGTAAAGCCTGCGCCCAAGTCTTCGAGCGAAGCAATCGCATCCAATCGCTTGATCGCATCTTTGGTCATTGCTTTAGGGTGTGGCGTTAACAAGTAAGCATAAGCTTGGTGGTGCGAACGACCTACACGACCACGTAATTGGTGCAGCTGTGCTAAACCAAGGTTATCGGCTCTGTCCATCAAGATGGTATTTGCCGTTGGTACGTCGATACCGGTTTCAATGATGGTTGTACACACCAGTAAGTTGAAGCGCTGGTGGTAGAAGTCATTCATGATGCGTTCCAGTTCGCGCTCTCGCATCTGGCCATGAGCTACAGTCACGCGCGCCTCTGGAATCAGCTTTTGCAATGACTCTGCTGTTTTCTCAATCGTGTCGACTTGGTTGTGTAGGAAGTAAACCTGGCCACCACGCATGATTTCACGCAGCACCGCTTCTCTGACGATGGCATCATCACTCTCGCGAACGAAGGTTTTAATTGCCAAGCGTCGTGCGGGTGGTGTAGCGATGATCGAAAGGTCACGCATGCCACTCATTGCCATGTTCAGCGTTCGCGGGATCGGTGTCGCAGTAAGCGTTAGAATATCGACATCGGCACGCATCGCTTTCACTTTCTCTTTCTGACGCACACCAAATCTGTGTTCTTCATCGACAACCAGCAAGCCAAGGTCTTTAAACTTAATATCACTCGAAAGTAGCTTGTGAGTACCCACTAAGATATCGACCTTACCGTCGGCGACATCTTGCATGATCAACTTCTGCTCTTTAGCTGATTTGAATCGGGATAGAACCTCAACACGAATCGGCAAGTTGGCGAAACGGTCACGGAAGTTCTCGAAGTGTTGCTGAGCAAGTAGGGTAGTAGGAACTAACACCGCCACTTGTTTACTGTTATCCGTACAAACGAATGCTGCGCGCATTGCGACTTCTGTTTTACCAAAACCAACATCACCACACACTAAGCGGTCCATGGCTTTTGCTTGGCACATATCCGACATAACGGCATTGATGGCCATTGCTTGGTCATCCGTTTCTTCAAATGGGAAGCCAGATTTGAAGGTTGCGTATTGCCCGCGATCTAAAACAAATTTATAGCCAGGTTTAAGCTCACGCTTGGCGTAAACATCCAGCAGCTCTGCAGCAACGTCACGTACTTTTTCAGCGGCACGCTTACGCGCTTTTTGCCACGCCTCACCACCTAGTTTGTGTAGCGGTGCAGACTCTTCGGCGCCACCAGAGTAACGTCCAATAAGGTTCAAAGACGCAACGGGTACGTACAACTTGGCATCGTTTTGATACTCAAGGGTTACGTATTCGGTTTTCATACCACCGGCTTCGAGAGTCTGTAGGCCGATGTAGCGACCTATACCATGGTCAATGTGTACAACAGGCTGACCTGGTTTAAGTTCGGCTAAGTGACGAATGACAGTGTCGCTGTTAACACTTTTTTTGTCTTTCTTACGGCGCTGAACAACGCGATCACCCAACAGGTCGCTTTCACAGATAAGGGCGATGTTTTGCTCTTCATGGATAAAACCGTGTTCAGCAGAGCCAAGGATGAGGCTGAACTTGTCTTTGCCTTTAATTGAGGCATCGAGGTTTTCAACTTCGCTTGGTCGTACTTTAATACCACGAAGCAGTTCACTCAGCGCTTCACGACGACCTTCTGATTCAACCGAAAAGACCACTTTTCCTTCGAAGGCTTCAGTGAACTTTCTTAGGTTTGCGAGTGGTTCTTTATTCTGATGTTGAACGCTGAGATCAGGCAGAGACACAACCGGAAGGTTGGTACGTCCGGCTTTTTCTTCAATTGAATCTAAGCTCAGATTGACCTGTGGTTTTTGTTTGAAATGTGCGAACAGTTCGTCTTTTTGTAGCCAAAGTTGTTCAGGTTTCAGCAGTGGTCGTAACGGGTCAACACCGCGTTGTTCGTATCGATGAGAAACGTCTGTTAGGAATGAATCTACCGCGGTCTCGACATCACCTAGAACGAGGATTTGCGCTTCATCGGCAACATAATCAAACAAGGTTTCAGTATGGTCGAAGAATAGCGGCTGCCAGTATTCAATACCTGCGGGCCAAGTGCCTTTTGAAACCTGCATATAAACCGATTCTGGTTCACGGCGCGCATCAAACTGTTGGCGCCAGCGAATTCGGAAATCTTCAATAGCACTTTCAGAGGTTGGGAACTCGTGAGCTGGCAGCAAACGGATCTCAGAGATGTCTTCAATAGAGCGCTGATTTTCAGGATCGAAAGTACGGATGGTGTCGATCTCGTCATCGAAGAAGTCGATACGATACGGGTCTTTGCTGCCCATTGGGAACAAGTCGAGAATTGAACCTCGACTCGCATACTCACCTGGGCCAAACACTTGGTCTACATAACGATAGCCAGACTTTTCAAGTTGAAGACGCAGCTTCTCAAGCGAGTACAGATCACCCGTTTTCACCATTAAGGTGTGCTGCAACAAGAAGTCACGTGGCGACTGACGTTGTAGTAGCGTGCTGATCGGAACGATCGTGATGCCATCTTTTAACGTTGGCAATGCATAAAGGCGAGCGATACGGTCAGAAATGATCTCTTGGTGCGGTGAGAAGCTATCGTATGGCAGAGTCTCCCAATCAGGGAATAGTGCCACTTCATGTGACGTAAACTGTTCAATTTCTGATTGAAGCTTGAGTGCGATTTGAGGATCGGGCACTGCAAGTAAAGTATGGCTGTTATGCTGCTCCGCAAGTCTAGCGATAGCAAGCGCGAGAGATGAACCAACTAGGTTACCGATGTGTTTTTTATCACCGGCACCTTTGAGCTTAGGTAGTGTAAAAATGGATTGTTTTGTCATGTCTATTTACTTGTTATCTCGTTCTAGAGAGCGTTGACGTAAGAGCTTTTGTTGTTGATGAAGCGCAGCTTTGATCAACAAGTCTTGGTCAGTATCACGAAGATGAGCATATTTGAATTTGATTTCGAAACCTGAATCTTTAGGTTCACTAGCGAAGACTTCCGCGTAGCAATAAATGGCTGCAGCTGGGTGCTCTAGAAAAAGTTTGGCTTTTACTAAGCGACCCGGTTCGATGTCTGCTTTTGAAAAGCAGGAAAACTGACTCGCACCAAATGAATAGGTGTGAGTGCGAAATTTCTCATCATCTTGCTGCGATAACATAAAGCTCAACAAGAGGTTTAATTTTGAGTTTTGTGCATCCAATAAACTGGTGACATTCTTCAAGTCGCTGTTTTTCAGTTCCGCTCGAGCGCTGTCAGCTAACAGATCCAATTGGCTAAATTCACTTGCCACCACAAATGGTGCTGGGATCTCAGATTCGAATTGAATTTGAGAAGGTAAAGTGAAGCCGCTGTCCATTGGTTCAATATTAGCGGTAAGGCTATGGTGAACGGTGAAAAACTCTTGTTCTGTCATGCGTTAGTTCCTTGAAGTGATCTATTGATTATCGCTATGTGGCCGCAGTAATCAAGGTCAGTTAATTGAAAGTCTCAAATAGTTGTTTGAAATTTGGCTATTTGACAAGGTTCTGTTTTTCAAGCCTAACTAATTGAGTTAATTCACTCTATATTTTCAATTAACCCCTACACAGTAACAGCAATACCCGTTACATTAACCCGCATCCCCTTTAGATGGTTCAAAGTATGTTTCATCCTATTTCGTTGTTTGTTGGCCTACGCTATTTGAAAGGCCGTTCAGGTGATCGCTTTAGCCGTTTTGTTTCTTATATGTCGACGGCAGGTATCACCATTGGTGTGCTGTCTTTGGTTACTGTTTTATCGGTAATGAATGGATTCGAAGCGCAGTTAAAAGATCGAATTCTTGGTGTTCTTCCTCAAGCGGTGGTTTATGAGCAAGGTGGCACCACCTCTCTTTCTGCCCAAGCGCCTAATTTTGCAGAGCAAATCTCGCTTAATGGTCACGTTGAACCGATTGTCCGCAGTGAGGCGGTGATTCAGAGTCCGGCTCAGTTATCTGCGGGGCTATTAATCGGTATTGAACCTAATTCAGATGACCCTCTTCAAAACCACTTGATTGCGGGCAGATTGTCTTCACTTAAAGCGGGCCAGTATCAGCTATTTCTTGGTCACACCTTGGCGAGAAATTTGAAGGTATCTATGGGTGACAAAGTTCGCCTGATGGTGACCAGCGCGAGCCAGTACACCCCGTTAGGTCGTATTCCAAGCCAACGTAATTTCACCGTAGCTGGTATCTTTAATACGGGCTCGGATATTGATGCCCAACTTATGGTGACGGATATCCAAGCTGCTGGGCGTTTGATGCGTTATAAGTCAGACACCATTTCAGGTTGGCGACTGTTTTTTGAAGACCCATTTGAAGTCGCGGAACTATCGAACCAACCCTTACCTGATGGATGGTTGTGGAGCGATTGGCGTGACCAACGTGGCGAGCTGTTCCAAGCGGTTCGTATGGAGAAAAACATGATGGGCCTAATGCTTGGTCTGATCATCGGGGTTGCTGCATTTAATATTATCTCTGCGCTGATTATGGTGGTGATGGAGAAACAATCTGAGGTCGCGATACTTAAAACTCAGGGCATGACTGACGGCCAAGTGATGGGCATCTTTATGGTTCAGGGCGCGAGTAGTGGCGTGATTGGCGCACTATCCGGCGGCGCACTAGGTGTTGTTCTGGCAATGAACCTTAACCCGATTTTAGAAGCGATGGGTGTTGCTCTATTCTCGTTTGGTGGTCAGTTACCTATTTTGATTAACCCAATTCAAATCGCTGTTGTTGTGGTTCTGGCTATTGCACTTAGCCTGATTGCCACTGTATTCCCTTCTTATCGTGCATCGTCTGTGAAACCTGCTGAGGCCCTTCGTTATGAGTAATTTTCTTCAATGTAATGATATCCGTAAAACGTACCGTGAAGGCTCGTTAGATACTGAGGTGCTCAAGGGAGTCAGCTTTGACATCGAAAAGGGTGAGCTAGTAGCAATCATCGGTACCTCTGGCTCGGGCAAAAGTACCTTACTGCATATCTTAGGCGCATTAGACGATGCTTCTGCGGGCAGTGTGAGTTTTCTTGGTCAAGATTTAGCATCTTTGAGTTCGAATAAGCAGGCGAAGCTTCGCAACCAGCATCTTGGCTTTGTGTATCAGTTCCATCATCTTCTATCTGACTTTTCAGCTTTAGAAAACGTGGCGATGCCGTTATTGATTGGCGGCGAAAAGCCCGCTAAAGCAAAGCAAGAAGCACAACGTTTGTTGGACAAAGTTGGATTGAGTCACCGCGTGGACCACCGACCTTCAGAGCTTTCTGGTGGCGAGAGGCAACGTGTGGCGATTGCTCGTGCATTGGTGAATAAGCCTGCGCTAGTGCTGGCGGATGAACCAACCGGTAACCTTGACCATAACACCGCACTGTCTATTTACGACTTAATGCGTGAACTGAACCGTGAATACGATACTGCCTTTTTGGTCGTGACTCACGATGGTGAACTTGCCGGTAAGATGGATCGCCAACTTCACATGCAAGATGGTTTACTGGTCAACGTAGAAAAAGAGGAGAGCTAAGTGTTTTCCTCTTTATCTCTATTGATAGGCGGCCGATTTAGCCGTGCGAAACAACGAGACAAGATGGTGTCGTTCATCTCATTGTCTTCGACGATTGGTATTGCGGTTGGTGTCGCGGTGATCATTATCGGCTTATCTGCGATGAATGGCTTTGAGCGAGAGCTTCAATCACGAGTACTTTCTGTCATTCCTCATGGTGAATTTGAAGGCGTGAATGAGCCTGTGACTCGTTGGGAGCACGTGATTGAGGAGTCGGTTAAGCACGATAAAGTCGTTGCTGCTGCGCCTTATGTAAAAATTACAGCGCTTGCTGAAAAGGGCAAAGAGCTCAAAGCAATTGAAGTTCGCGGTGTTGATCCACAACTTGAACAACAGGTATCAAGTCTATCGAGTTTTATCGATAAACAAGCTTGGAGCGAGTTTAAGGCAGGACAACAACAGATCATTCTGGGCTCTGGTGTAGCGAATGTGTTGGGTGCGAAAGTGGGTGATTACCTGACTTTGATGATTCCAACGGTAAACGGTTCTGTGAAGGTTCAGGCGCCAAAGCGTGTTCGAGTGAAAGTGGTTGGCTTGCTGACGCTTAATGGCCAGATTGACCACAGCTTGGCTCTGATTCCGATTGGTGATGCTCAGGTCTACGCCAACTTAGGTGAGGCGGTAACTGGAGTCTCTTTAAAAGTGACCGATGTGCTGAACGCGAACTCTATTGTGCGTGAAGTGGGCAATCAGCTTGATGTGTATGTGTATCTACGAAGCTGGCAGCAGAAGTTTGGTTTCTTGTATCGAGATATCCAACTCGTTCGTACCATCATGTATCTGGTGATGGTACTGGTTATTGGTGTGGCTTGTTTCAATATTGTCTCGACGCTAATGATGGCAGTAAAAGACAGAGCATCAGAGATCGCGATTTTAAGAACCATGGGTGCATCAGACGGCCTTGTGAAGCGCATCTTTGTTTGGCAGGGCGTATTCTCAGGCGTGTTAGGCAGTTTAGTGGGCAGTGCAATAGGTGTGCTAGTCGCTCTTAATCTCACGACACTAATCAAAGGACTTGAAAAGTTGGTCGATCACCAGTTCTTGTCCGGTGATATCTATTTTGTCGACTTCTTGCCATCACAACTTGATATGACGGATGTTGTTGTGGTTTCCGGCACTGCGATTGTGCTGAGTTTACTGGCGACATGGTACCCAGCATCACGCGCGGCGAAGTTGAATCCAGCCTCAGTGCTGAGTTCTAAATAGCATTCGCCTAAATAACAGGCCGTCAGTTTTCAGTCGATACAAAAAAGGATCCCAGTGGGATCCTTTTTTATTGAATTCAATTCGTGTTCTTTACGACTTTCGTTACATGCCAATCTTGCAGAGGTAAGTAGCTCATCCGATTTTAACTTGTGTACGTTTTAAGTGAAGCGCATACAAGGTTAGATTGAATAACAAGAAATGGCGTTCAGTGCCTTGCTTGTCGCTTCTTCCAACTTCTTACTACTGAGTAGCGCCATAAACCGCGAATACCAAAGTAGCCAATCATTGCTGAAACCACGCCACAAATCAGACAACCCAATAAGAACGGAGGCCCTATAGTGCTCATTTGCGCCAATATGAAGTCCCAAGACAATTCGAAATGGAAGGCTTGCGGTGGCACATGCATAACAAACGCCCCGACTTTATAAGCAAAGTAGAAGAGGACAGGCATGGTAACCGGGTTACTGATCCAAACAAGTGCGACAGCTAAAGGCAGGTTAACGCCACATGCGACAGCAAGGCCTGCAGACATAATCATTTGACTTGGTAGAGGGACAAACGCCATGAATAACCCAACAGCAAACGCGCCAGCCGCAGAGCGACGATTAAGGCACCATAAGTTGGGGTTGTACAAAACATTGCCAAAAACTTTCAATGCTTTCTGACGCTTGATTAGATCATGGTCAGGCATAAATCGTTTGATAAACTTTCTTGGCATAGGAGGAAGCTACTCTCTTGTTTAACACTTGGTTCTTGATTTCATTTGCTGCGACAGTTGTGTCTGCCAGCTTCTGGCCTGTGATGCCACATTGGGTTTGGGCACCATTGATGCTGTTGTTACAGCTAGCACCAACAAAGTATAGCGTTTTCCGGAGTGCAAGAGGTCCAGTAACAGCATTGATACTAGTTATCTGCCTAGGGAATGCGATTGAAATACAAACGAGTCGCTTATTCCAATCAGGGCAGAATACTACCATAAATGCGTCGGTTGTTAGCCTTTTTAGTGAAAATAGCCACGGTTTTGAAAGCGTAATAGTAGTCAGATCAATTGGCGGAGAAAAATTAATCTTTCCTCAATTGATAAAATTGCGTTTGTTTACTCCTTTCAAGCTAACGCTTGGAGATGATGTCTATTTATCGGCCTCAATAAAGCCGATATGGGGCAAACTCAACGAAGCCGGCTTTGACCGAGAAAAGTACTTGTTTAGTGCTGGCGTGGTTGCCAATGCAACTTACAGAGCAGATACCAAGTACCGAATTCATTCTAGCACCAACTTACGCGCCCAATGGTTTGAAGCCAGCCTTGAAAGGTTAAGTCTGCTGGCAAATCAAGATCTCATTATCGCTTTGAGTTTTGGATATCGAGACCTTATTCCGCCTCAGCGGTGGGATATGCTTAAAAGCAGTGGCCTGATTCACTTGATGGCTATTTCGGGGCTGCATATTGGGATTGCCTTTGGTATCGGCTATCAGATTGGCAAGATACTAAGGTTACTTTCCCCTTCATTTCTTTGGTTACCTACAATATTCGGGCTCGGCTTGGCGTATTTCTATAGTTGGTTTGCTGGATTCACGCTGCCAACTTTGAGAGCTTTGGTGATGTGCGTTATCGCGAGTTATTTCTTGTGGCGTGGGCAAAATATCAGTTTGCTTCGGTATGTTACTTTAAGTGTGTGCGTGGTTCTGCTGATTTGGCCGTTTTCAGCTTTGTCGAGCAGTTTTTGGTTGTCCTTTGGTGCATTGGGCGCTGTTTTCTATATCGCCTGTAATACTCAGCGCTCAGCTTCAAGCTTTACATTTATCGACTACGCACTCCAACTTATTAAGCTTCAACTGATGCTGACATTCCTTATCGCGCCTTCCTCGATGTTGTTTTTCAAAGGAGTCAGTTTAGTCTCTGTTTTCTACAACTTGTTCCTTTTGCCTTGGGTATCGATGGTGACGATCCCGCTGTTGTTTCTGGCAATGTTTCTAAGCTTAATATCGGAGTCAGTGTCTGGCGTGGTTGGTATAACAGCGCTAGACAATGATTTGGTCAGTCAGCTGTGGAAGTTAGTCGACTTATCGCTTGAGCCTCTCGTATTTAGTCTTCCTTTCTCTGAGCGATTTTGGATCCAAGTCGATAATCAGACGATTGCATTATCAGTATTCCTTATCTTGTTTTTGAGCTTTGTTAGTCGGTATTTCAAGCGAACATTATCGATATTGGTAACTGCAGTGTTTGTGCTGTGGTGGGAGTTCAGCAAACCCCAGCAAGACAAACTAACTATTGATATCTTGGATGTTGGGCATGGGTTGTCTTTGGTCTTGGAAAAGAACAATCAGATTGTTGTTTATGATCTTGGCAATGCGTGGCCAGGAGGCTCGGTTGTTGAGTCTTTGTTGATTCCTACTTTGAATCAGCGGGGGATTTATGAATTAGAAGGCGTGATTGTGAGTCATTTCGATTCTGACCATGCTGGTGGTTATCCGGCATTACTTGAGAACTATACGCCAAAGTGGATAAGAACCAGTCAGAACATTATTCAAGAACGCCAATCTATCACTCAAGCCCCGTCTAATATTCAAACATGTACTATTGGAGAGGTTTGGAACTGGCAAGATGTTGTTTTTGAGGTGTTGTGGCCGCCTAAGCAAGTAAAGAGGGCGTATAACCCACATTCGTGTGTGGTCAAGATCTCAGATCATAGTGCTGATTTCTCAATGTTGCTCACTGGTGATATTGAACTGGTAAGTGAGTGGTTACTTGCTCGTGAAGGAGAACAGCTAAGGAGTGATGTTATGTTGGTTCCGCATCATGGCAGCGATTCGTCATCGATTAAGTCGTTTATTGAGGCGGTGTCTCCTCAGCTGGCGATAGCTTCTCTTGCCAAAGGCAACCAGTGGGGAATGCCGAGTGAGTTTGTTATTGAACGTTATCAGGAAGCGGGGAGTACTTGGCTAGATACTGGAGAAAGCGGACAAATAACCATCACTCTTAGCAAAGAAGGTTGGCAATATCATGCGATTAGAGAACAACAAGGCGGGCAGTGGTATAGGCAGATGCTCCGTAAGGGAGTAGAATAGATAGATTATTGTGAGAAAATTAAGCGATTCTATGTCAACACAAACAGATGAAACTACCTGGGTCACATTTAAAAGACTTTGGACTTATATTCGATTATATAAGGCCGGCCTAGGTGTTGCGGTAATTGCGCTTATTATAAATGCCGTTTCTGATACCTATATGATTTCCTTACTAAAACCGTTACTTGATGAAGGCTTTGGTAATGCTGAATCTGACTTTTTACGTACACTTCCACTTATTATCTTTGCCATGATGTTCGTTCGTGGCGTCAGTGGCTTTGTTTCAACCTATTGCTTGAGTTGGGTCTCTGGCAATGTGGTGATGGAAATTCGTCGTAAGATTTTCAGCCATTTCATGCACATGCCTGTTTCTTTCTTCGATAAAGAACAGACAGGCGCATTGCTATCTCGAATTACTTACGATTCAGAGCAAGTGTCTGCAGCAACCAGTAAAGCGTTAGTCAGTATTGTCCGTGAAGGTGCAAGTATTATTGGCTTGTTGACGCTGATGTTCTGGAATAGTTGGCAGTTATCTTTGGTGTTATTTGCTGTAGCGCCTTTGGTTGCGTGGGCGATCAGTATCGTATCGAAGCGATTCAGAAAGATCTCTAAGAACATGCAAACTAGCATGGGTCACGTTGCTTCTTCAGCTGAACAAATGCTGAAAGGGCATAAAGTGGTTCTAACTTACGGTGGTCAAGATCTAGAAAAACACCGCTTTGATAAAGTTAGTAACCAAATGCGCCAACAAAGCATGAAGTTAATCACTGCTCAAGCGGCCGCTAACCCGATTATTCAAATGATCGCATCAGTTGCGATTGTTGTTGTTCTATTCCTTGCTAGTGTCGATTCTATTAAAGCCGAGCTTACTCCTGGTACGTTTACCGTTGTCTTCTCTGCAATGTTTGGTCTATTACGTCCGCTAAAGGCGTTAACTAACGTAACGTCTGAATTCCAACGTGGTATGGCTGCGAGTACGACTCTATTTGGCTTGATGGATCTAGATACCGAGCAAAACAAAGGAACGTTGAAACCTGAAACTGTAACGGGTGAAGTTGCAGTAAAAGATGTCACGTTTACTTATGACGGTGCAGAAAAACCAGCACTTGATAAGGTCAGCTTTAATATACCGAAAGGTAAAACGGTTGCGCTTGTTGGGCGATCGGGTTCGGGTAAGAGTACCATTGCCAACCTATTTACTCGTTTTTATGACGTAGACTCTGGTTCAATTGAGCTTGATGGCCACGACATTCGTGATTACGAATTGAGAAATCTGCGTGAGCACTTTGCGCTCGTTTCTCAAAATGTACATCTGTTTAACGATACGGTGGCTAACAACATCGCTTACGCAGCAGAAGAACAGTATTCACGTGAACAGATCGAATACGCGGCTAAGCTTGCTCATGCAAGTGAGTTTATCGATGGTATGGAAAATGGCATTGATACGGTTGTGGGCGAGAATGGCGCGAGTCTATCTGGTGGTCAAAGACAGCGTATTGCGATTGCACGAGCGCTATTGAGAGATGCACCGGTTTTGATTCTTGATGAGGCAACGTCTGCACTGGATACAGAGTCAGAGAGAGCTATTCAATCTGCACTAGAAGAACTGCAGAAAGACAAAACAGTATTAGTTATCGCACACAGACTCTCTACCATCGAGCAAGCTGATGAAATTCTAGTGGTTGATGATGGACATATTGTAGAAAGGGGCGCACATGCTGAGCTAATCGCGCATGATGGTGCTTATGCACAATTACACCGAATTCAGTTCAGCGGATAAATTAGGTCTTGTTGTGATCGAAAAGATTTGGTTTAACAATCACCCGTTGAAATATCTTCTCTGGCCGCTTTTGTGGCCACTGAGTCTGCTGTTCAAAATGATCAGTAGTCGGCGTCGTGACGCTTATCTCTCAGGGAATAAAGAGACCTACCGCCCGCCTTTACCTGTTATTGTTGTGGGCAATATTACTGCTGGTGGAAATGGTAAAACACCGGTTGTGATTTGGTTAGTTGAGATGCTTCAGGCTCACGGCTTTAAACCCGGAGTCGTATCTCGTGGCTACGGTGCAAAAGCACCAAGCTATCCGTTGGTGTTGGATGAAAATACCCCAGCTGAGCATTCGGGTGATGAACCTCGCTTGATTCGTAAGCGAACTGGTGCGCCAGTCGCAGTCGACCCTGTGCGAGCTAACGCAGTGAAAGCATTGCTGAGCAAAGGCGTTGATGTGATTATCACTGACGATGGCCTTCAGCATTACGCGCTTGAACGCGACATTGAATTTGCAGTTATCGACGGCGCAAGACGCTTTGGTAGTGAGAGTTTGATTCCTTTAGGTCCATTACGAGAGCCGGTTTCTCGTTTAGATGAAGTCGACTTTTTGGTAAACAATGGCGGTAAAGCGCACGGTCGAGAGTTCTCGATGTCTTTGCTTCCAAGCCAAGCAGTTAACCTAAAGACTGGTCAGAAAAGGTCTGTGGCAAAATTACACAAGCTGGTGGCTTTTGCCGGTATTGGCCACCCACCGCGCTTTTTTAAAACATTGGAAGATCTTGATGGTGATGTGGTTTTCACACAGGGCTTCTCCGACCATCAAGATTTTGATAAAGATGAACTTCATGCCTTAGCTAATAAAGGTATGAATCTGATTATGACAGAAAAAGACGCTGTAAAATGCGAAGAATATGCGCAAGATAACTGGTGGTATCTTCCAGTTTCTGCGCAGTTTGATGAAGATTCGCAACAGCAAATTTTAAAAAGAATAAAAGAGGTTATGGAATACTATGGATCACCGTCTACTTGAGATCGTTGCTTGCCCTGTATGTAAAGGTAAACTAACTTTTGACAAGGATAAGCAAGAGCTTGTTTGTAAAATTGATCGCCTTGCTTACCCAATTAAAGAGGGTATTCCTGTTCTTTTAGAACCTGAAGCTCGCACCGTTTCTATGGATGAGGGTAAGTAATGTCTTATACGGTTGTTATACCTGCAAGATACCAATCGAGCCGTTTACCAGGGAAGCCACTTGCTGACATTGGTGGAAAGCCGATGATTCAATGGGTATACGAACAGTCAATGAAAGCGGGTGCCGATAACGTTATTATCGCTACCGACGACGCTCGAGTTGAAAAAGCGGCTAAAGCATTTGGCGCGACCGTTTGTATGACATCACCGAATCACGAATCGGGCACTGAACGCCTAGCTGAAGTGATTGAAGTTATGAATATTCCTGATGATCATATTATCGTGAATGTTCAAGGTGATGAGCCACTTATCCCACCTTCAATCATTAATCAGGTTGCCAACAATCTTGCTAACAGTACAGCCCCGATGGCAACGTTAGGTGTGGAAATTACTCATGCTGATGAAGTGTTTAACCCTAATGCCGTTAAAGTTGTAACCGATAAAGAAGGTTACGCCTTGTATTTTAGCCGAGCAACCATCCCTTGGGATCGCGATGCTTACGCGAACAACGGTACTGCCGCGGAATCTCCTTTGCTTCGTCATATTGGTATCTATGCTTACCGAGCGGGTTTTATCAATACCTACATTAATTGGGAACCAAGCACTCTTGAACGTATTGAGTGCCTAGAGCAATTACGAGTACTTTGGTACGGTGAAAAAATCCACGTAGACGTTGCGGCGGAAGCACCGGCTGCTGGTGTTGATACGCCTGAAGACCTAGAAGCGGTTCGAGCTATTATTGGCTAAGCTTCTTTGAGCGAGTTCTTCTTTGCTCTACAAAATGAAAAATCATGAGCCTTGCTTATTGCGAGGCTTTTTTCTATCTACCGAAAAGTGCGCTATCGAAAAGCGCGTGTGTGTCTTATTGACCTAAGCAAACGGATATTGGGATAGTTGCATTGGTTTATGCATCATCAACACGGAATTATCTGAGATTTACCTCGCTCGAGTTCCAATTTTTCTCTATAATATGCCGCCTATAAAGTAGTGGCGAATCGCTAGTACAGAATAAAACTTACGACAAAACGTGGAGTAAAAGATGCCTTCTCAAAGCCCAGTGATTACGGTTGATGGACCAAGTGGTGCAGGTAAAGGTACCCTGTGTATGTTGCTAGCAGATAAGCTAGGCTTTCATCTTCTAGACTCAGGCGCGATCTATCGCGTATTGGCTTTAGCGGCAATTCACCATGGTGTGGATACTGAATCAGAGGATGCTTTAGTACCGCTTGCTACACACTTAGACGTGCAGTTTATTGCTGAAGGCGACTTAGTTAAGGTTATCCTAGAAGGTGAAGATGTGTCTGGTGAACTTCGTAAAGAAGAGACAGGCATGGCGGCTTCAAAAGTTGCTGCTTTACCTCGCGTTCGCGAAGCACTGCTTCGTCGTCAACGTGCATTCAGCGCTGCGCCTGGTTTGGTTGCAGATGGTCGTGACATGGGAACGGTTGTGTTTCCTGAAGCTGAAGCGAAAATATTTTTAGATGCAAGTGCTGAAGAGCGTGCGAGTCGCCGCCTTAAACAGTTGCAACAGAAGGGGTTAGATGTTAAATTTGACGACCTTTTGAGCGAGATCCAAGAGCGAGACGACCGAGATCGTAATCGCCCAGTGGCGCCACTTCGCCCTGCAGAGGATGCTCTAGTGCTTGATTCCACCTCAATGAATATTGAGCAGGTAGTAGAAAAAGCACTACACTATATTGAATCGAAACTGGCTGGGTAATTTCGCCGAGCTAGTACGAACGTTGGTCGCAAGGATGATGACCGGCGAATTTATCAACCCCATGCGGTAGGATACCCATGGACGTTTAATTATTGAAGATTAAATAATGACTGAATCTTTTGCTCAACTCTTTGAAGAGTTTCTATCTGAAACTGAATTCCAACAAGGCAGCATCGTTAAAGGTACTGTAGTAGCTATCGAGAACGGTTTCGTTCTTGTAGACGCTGGTCTTAAGTCTGAATCTGCTATCCCTGCTGAACAATTCAAGAACGCTGCTGGCGAACTTGAAGTTGAAGTTGGTGCTGAAGTAGACGTAGCTCTAGACGCTGTTGAAGATGGTTTCGGTGAAACTCAACTTTCTCGTGAGAAAGCTAAGCGTCACGAAGCTTGGATCGTACTTGAGAAAGCTTGCGAAGAAGCTGAAACTGTTGTTGGTATCATCAACGGTAAAGTTAAAGGCGGTTTCACTGTTGAACTTAACGGTATCCGTGCTTTCCTTCCTGGTTCTCTAGTAGACGTACGTCCTATCCGTGACACTGCTCACCTAGAAAACAAAGAGCTAGAGTTCAAAGTAATCAAGCTAGACCAGAAGCGTAACAACGTTGTTGTTTCTCGTCGTGCTGTTATCGAATCTGAAAACAGTGTTGAGCGTGACGAACTTCTTGAAACTCTACAAGAAGGTACTGAAGTTAAAGGTATCGTTAAGAACCTTACTGACTACGGTGCATTCGTTGACCTTGGCGGTGTTGACGGTCTTCTACATATCACAGATATGGCTTGGAAGCGCGTTAAGCACCCATCAGAGATCGTTAACGTTGGTGACGAAATCCTAGTTAAAGTTCTTAAGTTCGATCGTGAGCGCACTCGTGTTTCACTAGGTCTTAAGCAACTAGGCGAAGATCCATGGGTAGCAATCGCTAAGCGTTACCCAGAAGGTCACAAGCTTTCTGGTCGTGTTACAAACCTAACTGACTACGGCTGCTTCGTTGAAATCGAAGAAGGCGTTGAAGGTCTAGTACACGTTTCTGAAATGGATTGGACTAACAAGAACATCCACCCTTCTAAAGTTGTTAATGTTGGCGACGAAGTTGAGGTTATGGTTCTTGATATCGACGAAGAACGTCGTCGTATCTCTCTAGGTCTGAAACAGTGTAAAGCTAACCCATGGCAGTCATTTGCAGAAATGCAAGCTAAGGGCGACAAAGTTACTGGTAAGATCAAGTCTATCACTGACTTTGGTATCTTCATCGGTCTAGAAGGCGGTATCGACGGTCTTGTACACCTATCTGACATTTCTTGGAACGCTGCCGGCGAAGAAGCTGTACGTGAATACAAGAAAGGCGACGAAATCTCTGCTGTTGTTCTAGCAGTAGATGCAGAGCGTGAGCGTATTTCTCTTGGCGTTAAGCAAATGGAAAACGACCCGTTCAACGCATACGTTGCTGACAACAAGAAAGGTGTTCTTGTAAACGGTACTGTTACTGCAGTTGACGCGAAAGGCGCTACTATCGAGCTAATCGAAGGCGTTGAAGGTTACATCCGCGCTTCTGAAGTTTCTCGCGACCGTATCGAAGATGCATCTCTAATCCTAAGCGTTGGCGACAGCGTTGAAGCGAAGTTCACTGGTGTAGACCGTAAGAACCGCGTAATCAACCTATCTATCAAAGCTAAAGATGAAGCTGATGAGCAAGAAGCAATGGCTTCACTGAACAAGTCTGAAGAAGGCGCGTTCGGTAACGCAATGGCAGACGCATTCAAAGCTGCTAAAGGCGAATAATAGCTTCTCATTAAGAGAATTATAGCTATCTAGCCAAGAAAGGAGCCGTAAGGCTCCTTTTTTTTTGCTTATTTTTCCGATAGGTCTATAATTTCTAAAAAGAAAACCAACGAGGGTAACTATGACTAAGTCTGAATTGATTGAGAGACTGTGCGCTGAGCAAACGCATCTTTCTGCAAAAGAAATTGAAGACGCTGTAAAAGACATTTTAGAGCATATGGCTTCAACACTAGAAAGTGGTGATCGAATCGAAATTCGCGGTTTTGGCAGCTTTTCTCTGCATTATCGTGAGCCTCGTGTTGGACGTAACCCAAAGACTGGTGACAAGGTTGAGTTAGAAGGTAAATACGTTCCTCACTTCAAACCAGGTAAAGAGCTGCGTGAACGAGTAAACTCAGGAATGTAGCCTACTTATCGGAATTAAGAAAAGCGGCATACTATAATGTATGCCGCTTTTTTATGACCATAATATGGTGGTCTGATTAGTAATTTTCCTGCATAATCGTACAGCTAACCAACCAATGAGTGATGAACTATGAAAATTATAAAAATAGTCGCCGTTATCGCACTTTTCCTAATTGCACTGGCTTTAGGCTCTCAAAACCAAACAACTGTGAATTTCAACTATCTGCTAGCGCAAGGTGACTTCCACCTATCAAGTTTATTAGGTGTTGTATTCGTTTCAGGCTTCGCCCTTGCTTGGTTAGTCTTTGGTAATATGCACATGCGGTCTCAGCTAAAAATTCATCGCTTGAAGAAGCAACTCAATAAGCAATCAAAGCAGGTCCCTGCTGATACTAAAGCTTAAAGGCTATATTTGATGTTAGAGTTACTGTTCTTACTTTTGCCCATCGCAGCCGCTTATGGCTGGTATATGGGTAATCGTAACGCTCAGCAAGAAAAACAAAAGCAATCACACCAGATCTCCCGTCAATACGTGACGGGTTTGAACCTATTACTGTCAGATCAATCTGACAAAGCGGTTGATCACTTTATTGAACTGCTTCAAGTAGACAATGAAACCATCGATACTCACTTGGCTTTGGGCAACTTGTTCCGCTCAAGAGGCGAAGTCGACCGCGCTATTCGTATTCACCAAAATCTCATCTCTCGTTCGGGGCTTACCCTCGATCAGAAAAATCTCGCACTGCAACAATTAGCTAAAGACTACATGGTCTCTGGCTTCCTTGATCGCGCTGAAAAAATCTTTGAACAACTTGTAGAAGAACCTGACCATAAAGAGGGCGCTTTACAGCAGTTGGTGGCTATTTATCAGCAGACCCGTGAGTGGAACAAGGCTATCCATTACGGAAATATCTTAGTTAAGCTCGGCAAGAAAAAAATGAAGATGCGTGCCACAGTCGCGCATTTCTGGTGTGAGCTTGCAATGCAAGAACAAGCCGATGGTAATCGTTCTAAAGCGCTTCAGCATTTTAAGAAGGCGCTTTCTGAAGACCCTAAATGTGTTCGCGCAAGTATCGCACTAGGGAAGTTCCACTTAGCGAACGAAGATTACCAAAAGACAATTGATTGTCTTGAATCGGTACTTGAACAAGATATCGATTTTATCAGTGAGGTGTTGCCAACCCTTGCTGAGTGTTACCACAAGCTTGGACAAGAAGCTCAATTGGTCGAGTTCCTCAAAGCGTGTATTCAGAAGAAAGCCGGTGTATCTGCCGAACTGATGCTGGCGCAATTGGTTGCTCACCATGAAGATGTAGGCTCTGCTCAAGAGTTACTGACAAAGCAGCTTGTTAAAAATCCAACCATGAAAGGTTTTTATCGATTAATCGATTACCACCTAGCGGAAGCAGAAGAAGGCCGAGCAAAAGACAGCTTAACCACACTTCAATCTATGGTTGGTGAACAGCTTAAGGTTAAGCCTCATTACCGTTGTCGTCAGTGTGGTTTCTCGACACACTCTTTGTATTGGCACTGCCCTTCATGTAAAGGGTGGGGGACGATCAAGCCTATTCGTGGGCTTGATGGTGAATAGATTTGTGGTCACTTTAAGACCAAATTATTAATTGCAGCTTTCGGGCTGCATTTTTATGACTGTTATTTATCACCTGCTTAGGTGATTAGAAATTTTTAGAAAGTTAACTGCGTTAGGAGATGAAATGAACGACCAAAAAATCATTGTAGCCTTGGATTATGATAATCAAGCGGATGCGTTAGCCTTTGTCGATCGAATTGACCCAGCATCTTGCCGCCTAAAAGTGGGCAAAGAGATGTTTACCCTGTTTGGCCCTGAATTTGTTCGTGAATTACATAAGCGTGGTTTCTCAGTATTTTTAGACCTTAAATTCCACGACATCCCGAACACATGTTCAAAAGCAGTCCGTGCTGCCGCTGAACTGGGTGTTTGGATGGTGAACGTACACGCAAGTGGCGGTGAGCGTATGATGACGGCTTCTCGCGAAATCTTAGAACCTTATGGCAAAGATCGTCCACTGTTAATCGGTGTAACGGTACTCACCAGTATGGAGCAATCTGACTTAGCGGGTATCGGTCTGGATCTTGAACCACAACAACACGTGATGCGCTTGGCTTCTCTAACGAAAAACTCTGGCTTAGACGGTGTTGTATGTTCTGCACAAGAGGCTTCTTTGCTTAAAGGTGCACTTGGTCAAGAGTTCAAGCTAGTTACTCCAGGTATTCGTCCTGTCGGCGCAGATGTTGGTGACCAGAAGCGCATCATGACGCCTTCTAAAGCGATTGAATCAGGTTCAGACTACCTTGTTATTGGTCGTCCGATTACGCAAGCTATAGACCCTGCTGCTGTACTTGCAGAGATCAACGGT
The DNA here is from genome assembly GCF_041468745.1 of Vibrio sp. 10N.286.52.F8. NCBI lineage: Bacteria > Pseudomonadati > Pseudomonadota > Gammaproteobacteria > Vibrionales > Vibrionaceae > Vibrio > Vibrio sp. 10N.286.52.F8. Next base: position 126,241 of record NZ_JBFRJF010000007.1, on the reverse strand, counting down.
ACGCTTGCTTAAGTCTATATTTGGATTGAGATATAAATAAAGAAGGCCAGCAAATTGCTGGCCTTAATTTTTTAGTCTGGATTAGTCTAAACTGGACTGAATGTTCTGTGTGGAGCCTAAACCGGAGCACCACTATGGAATTTGAAGTCGCTGTCTTCTGAAGTGATAAGATCAGCTTCTACTTGAGCAAAATGCGAAATACGCTCTGAAATATCTTTCCCTGCGATCTGTTCTGCTAGCTCAAGGTAATCTTGGTAGTGGCGAGCTTCTGAACGAAGTAGAGACACGTAAAACTTCTCCATGTCTTCTTCCAAGAAAGGAGCCAATTTAGCGAAGCGCTCACAAGAGCGAGCTTCAATAAACGCACCGATGATAAGCTTATCAACCAGAGCATCAGGCTCGTAAGTCTTAACTTGTTTGATCAAGCCCTTAGCGTAACGACCCGCCTCGATTGGCTGGTAAGTCACGCCTTTCTTCTCCATCAACTCCATGACTTGGTAGAAGTGATGCAGCTCTTCTTTGATCAGTAAAACCATCTTATCGATTAGGTCAGCACCGTAATTACAGCCTTCTTTCGCTGTGATTTGCTTGGATACGTTGCTTTTACCACGCAGAGACTCTAAGTCTCCGATACGACGGTAAGCAAATTGCTCGTATGGCAAAATCCATTCATTCAGTTGCTTCGCGCTTTCTTTATCGACGGCGTACTTGCGAATAAGGAATAAAGCACTCTGTGCCGCCTTAAGTTCACACAGCATGTGATCGCGTAGAATGATGTGAAGATTTTCTGGCTTTTTGGCTTCATCTATCCATGAATCTGGCGTTTCGGCTTTAAGAAAAGAGTGGATTGGAGCGAGTAATTCTTGATACATGGTCAGGGAAAGTTTGTTGATAATGCGGGGATTTTATCACAGCTCAAGAGATCTCCCTATACAGAGAAAGGAAATTCAACAGCTACAAAAAAGGCCGCCTATTTAATGTAAATAAGGCGGCCTTTAAGTGTTGAGTTAGACTGTTACCATTTCTTCTTCTGACCGAAGAGGGCATCCATATCGTCTTCTCGTTCTTTAGATTCCATCTGCTGCAAATCTTGAGCGTTTTTGTCTTGGCGTTTCTGGTCAAGCTCGTTAAGCATCTGTTGAAGCTTTTCTTTGGCTTGATTAGAGTACGAGTCGTTCTTAGTCGCCAAAGCATCAATACCTTTGCGTAATAGCTGAATCGCTGTTCCCGGTTGTCCGCGAGAAATCGAATCGTTTGCACGTTTGATAACATTTTCAATGTTAATACGGATTTGAATTGTTTCTAGGCGAGCATTTTCAACCACATAAGCTTGAGTCTCGAAACGGCCTTTATTGTGCTCGTTGCGCACCGTATCACGCAGGCGTTTAACTAACTTAAGCATCATGATCGCTTGCTTGTCACTACTTGGTACGCGGAAAGCGGTACTCTCGCCACCTTTGTAGTTCTCTTTTAGCTGAGTGATTTGTTGTTTTACGCTTTCAATGCGTTGGGCAAGCTGCTTATTTTTTGGATCGAGTTGATACATGTTTTCTAATGCATCAAGAATTCGATTGTTTAAGCATACAAGAAGATCTTGGCTAAACGGCATGTGATGAGCGTTGCCAATCAGTTCTTCTGTACCGTCAATAATGGTTAGATAACGAGAAGCTTCCTGTTTCTTCGCTGTTTCTACCTTAACTTTATATTGAAGCATGATGTTGTAGCCTAAAACTAACACCAAAAGAACGGCTACTAAGACGATTATTAAACCAATATTCATATATTTGAGTCTGCTTATTATTTTCTATAGCTAACTGGAGAGGATACACGATTCCATTGTGTATCGGCACTCGTAAATTGCAATTTCTGATTATCTCTTGTTGAGCGAAATCGGCAATCAAAACTTACCAACTAATGTATGAGAATGAGGGTTGGGTTGCAAAGCGTTAGTGATGTTTTTGTTTGTTAAGCTAGAAAAACTCAATTTTCCTGTCATTTTTGTGTTCGAAGCGTTATAACTATTAATTATATTACACGCGACTATAACGCTCTCTTTGCAAATAAGTTAGCACAGAAATGAGTAAAGGATTACGAGGTTAGATATGAAGTTACAGCAACTGAAGTACATTGTTGAGGTTGTAAACCATAACCTAAATGTTTCAGCTACAGCAGAGAGTTTGTACACATCTCAGCCTGGCATTAGTAAGCAAGTTAGATTACTTGAAGACGAACTAGGCATTCAGATTTTTGAGCGTAGCGGCAAGCATCTAACGCAGGTTACCCAAGCGGGTGAGGATATCATTCGTATCTCTCAAGAGATTTTGGCGCGCGTTGAAAGCATTAAAGCGGTAGCGGGTGAACACACACATCCAGAGATGGGTACATTGAATATTTCAACGACTCATACTCAAGCTCGTTATGCACTGCCTGATGTGATTAAAGGTTTCACGGCGCGCTATCCAAAAGTATCGCTTCACATGCACCAAGGTACGCCAAGCCAAATGTCAGAAGCCGTCGCTAAAGGTACAGCGAATTTTGCGATTGCAACGGAAGCGCTACACCTTTACCAAGATGCGATTATGCTGCCTTGTTACCACTGGAACCGTTCGATCGTCGTGACCAAAGATCATCCCCTGGCACAGAAGCGTAATATCACGATCGAAGATCTTGCGGCTTACTCTCTCGTGACTTATGTATTTGGTTTCACTGGCCGTTCTGAGCTTGATACCGCGTTTAACAAAGTAGGTTTAACACCGCGTGTTGTGTTTACTGCGACCGATGCAGACGTAATCAAAACCTACGTTCGTATGGGCATTGGTGTTGGTGTAATTGCAAGTATGGCTATTGACCACGAGCAAGATACTGATTTGGTTGCGATTGATGCGAGCCATCTATTTGGTGCGAGCACAACCAGCATTGGTTTTAGAAAAGGCACCTTCTTGCGTTCTTACATGTTTGATTTCATGGAGCGTTTTGCACCGCACTTAACTCGCCCTGTGGTTGAGCAAGCTATTTCTTTGAAATCGAATGAAGAGATCGAAGAGATGTTTAAAGATATCGAGCTGCCAGTTCGTTAATCTCGTCGTGTAAATCTAGATTCTTATTCGGCCTGTATTTGCAGGCCGTTTTTCTTTTGGGCTTTTAGTTTTCGTTTTCTTTATCGAGCCTTTCCATTTCGACCTCTTACCCCTACAATCCACGCATCATAGGGGGAAGCATGCATTCACGATTTAAAATACTCGATTCATTTTTGCTAGAGCACCAGATTTACTGGCGTTCAGAGCCTTTTCACCTATGCCAAACTCAACAGCAGCCGTGGAAAGAGGTCAATCGTCCACTCGTTGATTGGTTAGAAAGCTTAGATAATGAAAGCATTCAAACCTTAAAAGAGCAGCCTCAGCTTTTGATTGAGGAACTGACTCGTTTCCTACCTGAATTAGAAACTGCTACCCAAAACATCCAGTTCGATAACACTGCTTTGGTTGGTTTAGACCTCCCACGTGGTACTGCTGATGGTATTCCTGGTCGAAAGCTACATCAAATTGTCGCAATGGGCGAGGCTGCATTAGGCCATCACCATGGCAAAGAGTGGCTCGAATGGTGTTCTGGTAAAGGCTTTCTTGGTCGAATCCTATCTCAGCAATCGGATCAAAAAGTCACTAGCTTTGAATGGCAGCAATCGTTATGCGAAAGCGGACAAAAGATTGCGGATGACCAAAAGTTAGCGATGAATTTTGTTCAAGGAGATGCGTTTTCAGACAAGGCCGATGATGTGTTTAACTCAAACCAACATGCCGTAGCCCTTCATGCTTGTGGCGATCTTCATGTTGAGTTAGTTAAAAAGTCAGTGTCACACGGGCTACCCGCGGTCACGATTTCCCCTTGTTGTTATCATCTTATTCGAGACGAAAACTACCAAGCGATGTCTTCTGTCGCGAAAAAATCAGTATTAACGTTAAGTAAGAGCGATTTAAGAATCCCGCTTCAAGAAACCGTCACTGGTGGTGAAAGAGTAAAGAGACATCGTCAACTAGAGATGAGTTACCGTTTGGGTTTTAGCCAACTGCTTAAGGCTGAACTCCATATTGACGAATACATCCCTGTACCGAGCATCAAAAAATCAGAGTTAGCTGAGGGTTTTGAATCCTTCTGCCGCTGGGCATCTGAAGTGAAAGAGCTATCGCTGGGTTCAGAGATTGATTTTGACTCTTATTTAGTTCAAGGCGAAGCGCTTTTCTGGGAAATGGAAAAGCTGAGTTTGGTTCAACAAGTCTTTAGAAGACCTTTAGAGATATGGCTGGCTTTAGATCGCGCTATCTACCTTCAAGAACAAGGTTATGAAGCTTCGATTGTAGAGTTCTGCGAACGCAGTATTACGCCAAGAAACCTGTTGATTCATGGGGTTAAAATCGAGCGCGAGTGGTAAACCGTCCTGTTACGTGTTTTTACGAACTAAATCCATTAATGCAAAAAAGCCAGCGCGACATTATGTCGTACTGGCTTTTTGTTTAATGTGTATGAGTTAACTGAACGCTTCAACGTGAAGATTATAGCGTTCAATTAACCACTACATCATTAATTAAACATTGCGATTGCTTCTGCTGGGTCTACGTATTCAAGGTCAAAGCTCTCTGCAACTTCTTTACAAGTTACTTTACCGTGAATAACGTTTAGACCTTCTAGGAAGCCTTCATCAGATAGAAGTGCTTCGCGATAGCCCTTGTTCGCTAGCTTAACAATGTAAGGAAGTGTTGCATTGTTTAGTGCGTAAGTTGAAGTGCGAGCAACAGCGCCAGGCATGTTTGCAACACAGTAGTGAACTACGTCATCAACAATGTAAGTTGGGTCTGCGTGAGTGGTTGCGTGAGAAGTCTGGAAACAACCGCCTTGGTCGATTGCAACGTCAACAACTGCTGAACCTGGTTTCATCTTAGCGATGTGCTCTTTTGTAACCAGTTTTGGCGCTGCCGCACCAGGGATTAGTACAGCACCAATCACTAGGTCTGCTTCTAGAACATGCTTCTCAATGGCGTCTTCAGTAGAATAAACCACTTTTGCGCGACCTTGGAATTCTTCATCAAGACGACGCAATGTATCTACGTTACGGTCAAGAATTGTAACATCAGCGCGAAGGCCTACAGCCATACGTGCTGCGTTAGCACCTACAACACCGCCACCAACAACAACAACTTTTGCTGGTTCAACACCTGGAACGCCACCAAGAAGAAGACCACAACCACCGTTAGATTTCTCTAATGTTTGTGCACCTGCTTGAATAGACATGCGACCAGCGACTTCAGACATTGGTGCTAATAGTGGCAAGCGACCCATATTATCTGTTACAGTCTCATAGGCTACGCAGACAGCTTTGCTCTTGATAAGCTCTTCAGTTTGTGGAAAATCTGGTGCAAGGTGTAAATAGGTAAATAATATTTGCCCTTCGCGAAGCATAGCTCGCTCGACAGCTTGAGGTTCTTTAACCTTTACAATCATCTCTGCTTTCGCGAAAACGTCAGCAGCAGTAGGAAGAATGGATGCGCCTACAGCGATGTAATCATCGTCTGAAAAACCGATACCAGTACCGGCATTGGTTTCTACAAAAACTTGGTGGCCGTGTGAGATTAGTTCTCTCACGCTAGCTGGGGTCATACCAACGCGGTATTCGTGGTTCTTGATTTCCTTAGGTACGCCAATGATCATCCTGACTCCTCATTTTATTTTGGTTGTTTTATCTATGTGTAGGGTAATTCTGTCGAATTAATATCTAGTATAGATAGGTTTAGATAAAATTTGATACTGAATATTAAAAAGTTGTAGTATATTTTTTTGCAAGGAAGTAATAAGGTGGAATAAAAAATGGCAGACAATTATAAGAAGCCGTCCAAGGAACTAGATCGTATTGACCGCAACATTCTTAATGAGTTGCAAAAAGACGGTCGTATCTCAAACGTTGAACTCTCAAAACGAGTAGGACTTTCTCCAACTCCATGTCTTGAACGTGTTCGTCGTTTAGAACGTCAAGGTTACATTACTGGGTACACAGCGTTGCTGAACCCACAGTACCTTGATGCTTCACTTTTAGTGTTTGTTGAAATTACGTTGAACCGTGGTGCGCCAGATGTGTTCGAACAATTCAACACCGCTGTGCAGAAACTGGATGACATCCAAGAGTGTCATTTAGTGTCGGGTGATTTTGACTATCTTCTAAAAACACGTGTATCTGATATGGGTGCTTACCGTAAGCTACTGGGTGATACGTTACTTCGTCTACCGGGCGTAAACGACACTCGAACTTACGTAGTAATGGAAGAAGTGAAACAAACCAATCAACTTGTGATTAAAACTCGTTAGTCACAATTGGTGAAATGAAAGAAAGCGGACATTTGTTCCGCTTTCTTGCTTTCTGGAATTGGGTTTTTCTGTTTGATATGGTTAAATCAACAGTAGTTTCATTGAAACGAGCGGCTTTGGCCGCTCGAGATGTTTTTATCCCGTTTAATTATTAAGTTGGTTTATGTTCAAGCAGAGCAGTAATAAAGTAGAAACAATCATTAAAACGAGTGAAGAGCCTCAGTCTCCTCGTTTGAGTGGTTCTCAACGTCTCAAAGAGTGCAGTCTGATTCTCGGTGTTCTCTTCTCTATTCTACTTGCCGTTGCGTTATTAACTTTTAGTCCTGCAGACCCATCATGGTCGCAAACGGCGTGGGGTGGTGACATTCAAAATGCGGGTGGCTACCTAGGTGCTTGGTTGGCGGATACGCTTTTCTTCGTATTTGGCTCTTTGGCTTACCCTCTGCCTATCTTAGTGACGGTTGCTGCGTGGGTTTTATTCCGCAAACGTAATGAAGACGAGCAGATCGACTTCATGCTGTGGGGCACTCGCTTACTTGGCCTGACTATCCTAATTCTTACGAGTTGTGGTTTAGCGGATATCAACTTTGACGACATCTGGTACTTTTCATCCGGTGGCGTGGTAGGTGACGTTTTAACAAGCCTTGCACTTCCAACGTTGAATGTTCTTGGTAGTACGCTGGTTCTTCTTTTCTTATGGGGTGCTGGTTTCACTCTATTAACCGGTATCTCTTGGCTAAGCATTGTGGAATGGTTGGGTGAATGTGCCATCAAATTTTTCACGTCTACTGTTAATAAGGCTCGTGGCCAAGACCAAGAGCTGCTTGAGCCTCAATTAAGAGAATCAGCAGACCGCGATTTAATCGAAGAACGTCATCAGCAGCATCAAGCGCCAACTTACCGCGATGTTCCTGCTATAGAAGGCAACAAAGAATCAACAGAGCATGATCCGCTAGATCCTGCGATGAGTTTTTCTGCGACCAATGAGTCGGCAGACGTGGCGACAAATGCGCGAGACAATGCTGCATCGCCGAAGCGTCATTACAATATTCATATGCCTGTCGATGCTCCTGCGAAACAAGAAGCTCCTGTTCATGAAGAACCTCAGGTTCAGCCTCAAGCGGTAATTGAGTCAGAGCAAACGATCCCTGCAGCAGCTGTTTACCAAGCGCCAGAAGAACCGCTAGAAGAAGGTATTGAGCGCTCTAAACAGTTGAATGCAACGATAGAGCAGCTAGAAAATGCGGCCATGTATGAAGATGACCTAGCAGAACAAGATCAGGTTGACGCGCATGATTCTCAGGTTGCTTACCAACAATACATGCAGAACGAACAACCAGAAGTTGGCCCTGCTCATGCTGACCTTAGAAGTGCTGAACCAGAATTAGATAGCTCACCACAAGTAAATGGCGAATTTGGTTCTGAAGATGTTCAACCTGAATCTTTATACGCTTCACCTATGGGCGAGCCAGAAGCAACCGTGGAAGACGATTTCTCTGCACAACCTTCACCGTTTGATGTTACGGAAGAGCAAAGCTACCAACAGGGCTCAGAGCTTGAATCAGAACAGGCTGAAGCTGAATTAGCTGACGCAGCATTAATCGAAGAACAGTTTGAACCTTTCCCTTATCAAGAAGAACATTCAGAACCTGAACAGCCAACAGCACAAAACCTAGAGCCAACTGTTGATCTTCCTTGGGAAGAAGTAACGGAAGAAGAACCTGCGCATCAAGATCAAGATCAAGATCAAGATGTCGCCGCATTCCAAAGCATTGTTTCTGAAGCCCAAGCGAATATGGCAGCGGCGCAGAATCCGTTCTTGGTTCAACAAGATGTTAATTTACCTAAGCCTGCTGAGCCATTACCCACGCTTGAATTGTTATTCCACCCTGAAAAGCGTGAAACCTTTATTGACCGTGATGCGCTAGAGGCAATTGCTCGTCTTGTTGAATCTAAGCTAGCGGACTACAAGATCAAAGCAGACGTTGTCGACATTTTCCCAGGTCCAGTAATCACTCGATTTGAACTCGATCTGGCTCCGGGCGTGAAAGTAAGCCGTATTTCTGGCCTTTCTATGGACTTAGCGCGTTCGCTCTCTGCATTGGCAGTACGTGTCGTAGAAGTGATTCCGGGTAAACCTTATGTTGGCTTAGAACTGCCGAATATGAGTCGCCAAACGGTATTCTTCTCAGACGTGGTTGCTAGCCCTCAGTTCCAAGAAGCGAAATCGCCAACGACAGTGGTTCTAGGACAAGACATCGCTGGTGAAGCCGTTATTGCTGATCTATCGAAAATGCCTCACGTTCTGGTTGCAGGTACAACCGGTTCTGGTAAGTCGGTAGGTGTGAACGTAATGATTCTGAGTATGCTTTACAAAGCATCACCGGAAGATGTTCGCTTCATCATGATCGACCCGAAAATGCTTGAGCTATCGGTTTATGAGGGTATTCCTCATCTATTGTCTGAAGTGGTAACCGACATGAAAGATGCGTCGAACGCCCTTCGTTGGTGTGTTGGCGAGATGGAACGACGTTATAAGCTGATGTCAGCATTAGGCGTTCGTAACATTAAAGGTTACAACGATAAGCTTAAGATGGCAGCGGAAGCGGGTCACCCAATTCACGATCCACTGTGGAAGCCGGGCGACAGCATGGACCCAGAAGCGCCATTGCTTGAGAAACTGCCTTACATTGTGGTTATCGTTGATGAATTTGCCGACCTAATCATGGTGGTTGGTAAGAAGGTTGAAGAACTGATTGCACGTTTGGCACAAAAAGCACGTGCGGCGGGTGTTCACTTGATCCTAGCGACGCAACGTCCATCAGTGGATGTTATTACTGGTCTTATTAAAGCGAACATTCCAACCCGTGTGGCCTTTACGGTATCAACTAAAACGGATTCACGAACTATCCTTGACCAAGGTGGTGCGGAATCACTATTGGGCATGGGTGATATGCTTTACTTGCCTCCTGGTTCTAGCCATACAACTCGTGTTCACGGTGCCTTTGCATCTGATGACGATGTACACGCAGTCGTGAATAACTGGAAAGCGCGTGGTAAGCCAAACTATATTGATGAAATCACCAACGGCGAACAAACCCCAGAAACCTTGCTTCCGGGTGAGAAGATGGAAGGTGATGAAGAGGTCGATCCTCTGTTTGATCAAGTGGTAGAACACGTTGTTCATTCACGTCGTGGCTCAGTTTCAGGCGTACAGCGTCGATTCAAGATTGGCTACAACCGTGCTGCACGTATTGTCGAGCAACTTGAAGCTCAAGGTATCGTAAGTGCTCCAGGTCATAACGGTAACCGAGAAGTCTTAGCACCAGCGCCACCAAAAGATTAGTTCCGGTAGGAACTCATAACTATTCAGTCGGTCAAATCGAAAATATGACCGACTTATGTTCTAACAGGATTATTGATGAAAAAAGTATTCGCACTTTTATTTATGAGCTTCTCAGTGTTTGCTTCTCCGAAAGAAGAGTTGAGTAGCCGCTTGGCATTAAACGCAGGCTTCAGCGCTGACTTTAAACAAGTCGTGACCAGCCCTGATGGTGATGTTGTTATGGAAGGTGAGGGCACGGTAGAGATTGCACGCCCAAGCCTGTTCCGCTGGGAGACCACGTTCCCTGATGAAAACTTGTTGGTATCTGATGGCCAAAGCTTGTGGTACTACAGCCCGTTCATTGAGCAAGTGAGCATTTATTGGCAAGAGCAAGCGACATCACAGACACCTTTTGTCCTGCTTACACGTAACCAAGAAAGTGATTGGGATAACTATAATGTGGCGCAAACGGGTAACCAATTCACGCTAACGCCAACTGCTGTCGATTCTAATCAGGGCGACTTCCAGATTAATATCACCGAAAAGGGCATTGTTCAGGGCTTTAATGTGATTGAACAAGACGGTCAAAAAGGTGAGTTTACCTTTAGCAATGTTGATTTGGGTAAACCTGCAGCAGACCGCTTTACTTTTGTGGCACCGGAAGGTGTCGAGGTCGACGACCAAAGAAACTGATCTAAACAAGCAGATCGTTTGGTAGTACGTCGATAGGCATTAATGCCATCAACGAATCAAGAGATTGCAATTGAGTAATTACAGCTTAGATTTTGCGGGGGACGAAGATTTTCGTCCCCTTGCTGCTCGTATGAGACCGGAAACTGTCGAACAGTACATCGGTCAGCAGCATATATTAGGCCCAGGTAAACCACTTCGCAGAGCGTTGGAAGCGGGCCATATCCACTCGATGATTTTGTGGGGGCCTCCGGGCACCGGTAAAACGACGTTAGCCGAAGTTGCAGCAAACTATGCGAATGCTGAAGTGGAACGCGTATCGGCGGTAACCTCGGGCGTAAAAGACATTCGTATTGCAATTGAAAAAGCGCGCGAGAACAAGCAAGCAGGGCGCAGAACCATCCTGTTTGTGGACGAAGTCCATCGCTTTAACAAAAGTCAGCAAGATGCTTTTCTGCCTCATATCGAAGATGGCACCGTGACCTTTATTGGTGCGACGACAGAAAACCCATCTTTTGAACTGAACAACGCTTTGTTGTCACGTGCGCGTGTCTACAAACTGACGTCCCTGAACACAGATGATATTTCTCTTGTCATTCGCCAAGCGATTGAAGATAAGCAACGTGGGTTCGGTGATGTGCCTGTTGATTTTGCTGATAATGTTTTAGATCGCCTTGCAGAACTGGTTAACGGCGACGCGCGTATGTCGCTTAACTACCTTGAACTGCTGTATGACATGGCAGAAGACAACGATAAAGGCGAGAAAGCGATAACCTTGCAGTTGTTGGCTGAAGTGGCTGGTGAGAAAGTCGCTCGTTTCGATAACAAGGGTGATATTTGGTACGACCTAATCTCCGCGGTTCATAAGTCAATTCGTGGCTCAAACCCTGATGCGGCCTTGTACTGGTCAGCACGAATGATTGCTGCGGGTTGTGATCCTTTGTATATCGTTAGACGCTTGCTGGCGATTGCTTCTGAAGATATCGGTAACGCTGATCCTCGCGCCATGCAGGTAGCGATGTCGGCTTGGGATTGCTTCACGCGCATTGGCCCTGCTGAAGGGGAGCGTGCGATTGCGCAGGCGGTTGTTTATCTCGCATGTGCACCAAAGAGTAACGCCGTTTACACCGCGTGGAAGCAAGCGTTAACAGATGCTCACAATCTTCCTGAATATGAAGTGCCGCATCATTTGCGAAATGCACCGACAACTTTGATGAAGGACATGGGCTACGGGCAAGAATACCGTTATGCTCATGACGAACCAGGAGCCTACGCCGCTGGTGAAAAGTATCTGCCTCCTGAAATGGGAGAGAAGCAATACTATTTCCCAACAAAACGAGGCTTAGAGACCAAAATTGGCGAGAAGCTAGATTATCTGGCGGATTTGGACGCAAAAAGCCCACAAAAACGCTATGAAAAGTAGTCTTTTTTGGATATCGTTACCTAGTCATAAAATTTCAATTAAATCGTTATAAATTGGTCGAAATAACACCAGTTTTAGGGGTTTAGCAGTGATTCAGTAGCAAGCTACTGAATATTCAAATAACTAAAGCATAGGATTAGCAATGCTGGATTCTAAATTACTTCGAGCTGAGCTGGATGAAACAGCGGCAAAATTAGCACGTCGAGGCTTCACCCTTGATGTAGAGACAATTCGTGAACTTGAAGAAAAACGTAAGTCCCTTCAGATGAAAACTGAAGAGCTACAAGCGTTACGTAACTCTCGATCGAAGTCCATTGGTCAAGCGAAAGCAAAAGGCGACCATGAAGAAGCTGAGCGTATCCTTGCAGAAGTAGGCAACTTAGGCGCAGAACTAGACCAAGCTAAAGTAGCATTGGCTGATCTTCAATCTGAGCTAGAAACGATCACAATGTCTATTCCTAACCTACCTGATGCTGAAGTGCCAGATGGTAAAGATGAAGACGATAACGTAGAAGTTTCTCGTTGGGGTCAACCTAAGACTTACGACTTTGAAGTGAAAGATCACGTCGATCTTGGCGAAATGTCTGGCGGTCTTGATTTTGCTAGCGCAGTTAAAATCTCGGGTTCTCGTTTCATCGTGATGAAAGGCAAATTTGCACGTCTACACCGTGCTATTGCTCAGTTCATGCTGGACCTTCACACTGATGAGCACGGCTACACAGAAATGTACGTACCGTATCTAGTGAACCACGATAGCCTTTACGGTACTGGTCAACTTCCTAAGTTCGGCGAAGACTTGTTCCACACAAGCCCGCTAACTGAGCAAGTAAGTGACGTACCTCTTAAGACTCTATCGCTTATCCCTACTGCGGAAGTACCGGTAACGAACATGGTTCGTGACACGATCACTGATGAAGCTGAACTGCCACTTAAGATGACAGCTCACACGCCGTGTTTCCGTTCTGAAGCGGGTTCTTATGGTCGTGACACTCGTGGTCTTATCCGTATGCACCAATTCGATAAAGTTGAATTAGTACAAATCACTAAGCCAGAAGACTCAATGGCAGCGCTTGAAGAGCTAACTGGCCACGCTGAGAAAGTACTTCAACTTCTAGAGCTTCCTTACCGTAAAGTGATTCTATGTACAGGTGACATGGGCTTCGGTTCTGCGAAAACTTACGACTTAGAAGTATGGGTTCCAGCACAAGAGACTTACCGTGAGATTTCTTCTTGTTCAAACATGTGGGATTTCCAAGCGCGTCGTATGCAAGCTCGTTTCCGTCGTAAAGGCGAGAAAAAACCTGAACTTGTACACACACTAAACGGTTCTGGTCTTGCTGTTGGTCGTACTATGGTTGCTATCCTTGAGAACAACCAAGAAGCAGATGGCCGTATTGCTATCCCAGAAGTACTTCAACCATACATGGGCGGCGTAACGCACATCGGTTAATTAGATTGATTAAGCATTAGGTTACTTATAAAACCCAGCCAACAGGCTGGGTTTTTTATTGCCTATAGAATAGTGCAGTGGCGAGAAATAAATAATTTTTGTTACCTATGTGTAATAGTGTTTTATTGATTTTGATAATTATTACAATCCTTAAATGTGGCTATAATATGCTCTTACCGCGGTAGGTATAGATTTTCTCGTTCAAATACTGAGGAGGGCTTATGGCCGTAGGATGGGCAGGTGACGATAGTGTCAGCCAGCAAATACAAAATACCATTGATGATGAGCTCTCTCGTGTAAGAGGAAACCTTCGAGGTGGTGAGGGTTTGCGTTATTGTGATGAGTGTGGTGATGAGATTCCGGAACAAAGACGACGCGCGATCAAAGGCGTTCGTTTGTGTATAGAATGTCAGTCAATATTAGAGCATGACGCACATCGACATTCATTGTTTAACCGTCGAGCAAGTAAAGATAGCCAATTACGTTAAACTGACGGTTACCTTCAAGCAGTTAAGGCCTTACTTTTATGTAAGGCCTTTTAGTTTAATTAAATGATTTATTAATGAAGATATATAGAAATAATCGTCGCTCTTGTTTAGAGCAATAAACGCCTTATTTAAAGCAATGAGTATTTTGTAATGCAGTGTCGATAGCAGCGACCAATTGCTCAATATGTTGTGGTTTGATAATAAACGGAGGCATCATATAAATTAGCTTACCAAACGGACGGATCCAAACGCCTTGCTCTACAAAGTGAGCTTGGATGGTTTCCATATCGACAGGTGTGTGGGTTTCAACGACGCCAATCGCGCCCAACCAGCGAACGTCTTTGACAAGATCATGCTCTCGCAACGGTGGTAGCAACTCAGAGAAAAGCTGTTCGATCTGTTGAGTTTGATTTTTCCAATGACCTTGCTCGATGATGGATAAACTTGCCGCACCGACTGCGCAAGCTAATGGGTTACCCATGAATGTTGGCCCGTGCATAAAGCAGCCCGCTTCACCGCCACATACCGTGTCAGCAACTTCTTTACTCGCCAGCGTCGCTGACAATGTCATATAACCACCAGTTAAAGCCTTGCCTACGCATAAGATGTCCGGTTGAACATCGGCATGCTCACAAGCGAATAGTTTCCCTGTACGGCCAAACCCGGTCGCAATCTCATCCAAGATCAGCAATACGTTGAATTCATCACACAGTAAGCGAACTTGTTTTAGGAACTCAGGGTGGTAGATGCGCATGCCACCAGCCCCTTGAACGATTGGCTCTAAGATCACCGCTGCGACTTCTTGATGGTGTGCTGCCAGCTTTTCTTTAAAACTATCGATGTCACTTGAGTTCCACTCATCCCAAAAGCCTGTTTTTGGTGAATCAGCGAAAATATGTTCCGGTAAAAAGCCTTTGTAGAGGCTGTGCATCGAGTTGTCAGGGTCGGTCACTGACATCGCCGCAAAGGTATCACCGTGGTAGCCATCTCTTAGTGTGAGGAACTTTGAACGAGGTTGTCCTTTAGCGTGCCAATATTGCAGTGCCATTTTTAGGCTAACTTCTACGGCTACTGAACCTGAATCGGCCAAAAATACATGCTCAAGATTACTTGGCGCGAGATTCAAAAGCTTCTTACATAGATCGATAGCGGGCTGGTGGGTGATACCACCAAACATAACGTGTGAAACCTTATCGATTTGACTGTGAGCCGCAGCATTTAGCTCAGGGTGATTGTAGCCGTGGATGGTTGACCACCAAGATGACATACCATCAATAATTCGTTTTCCGCCTTCTAATTCTAGGTGAACACCGTCTGCGTTGGTGACTGGGTAGCAGGTCAGAGGTGTTAACGTTGATGTGTAGGGATGCCAGATATGCTGGCGATCAAAGGCGAGATCCATAGTAACTTCCATTCTTGGTGTGATTAAAAAATAACCAAATGTAAACTTTTGATATTATCAATGTGTTGACAGTCTAAAGCTTGTCGGTAGACTAGCCAAGCATAAATGCAATCTCTATTGATAGAGATGAAACATCAAATAATAAAAAAGGATCGACACGTGGAAGTTCGTCATGACTGGACAGTCGCTGAAGTAACAGCACTGCTTGAAAAACCGTTTATGGATTTAATGTTTGAAGCTCAAGTCGTTCATAGACGGTACCAAGAGCACAACCACGTGCAAGTGAGTACGCTTCTATCGATAAAGACGGGTGCTTGTCCTGAAGATTGTAAGTACTGCCCTCAAAGTGCTCACTACCGAACGGATGTCGACAAAGAACGCTTAATGGAAGTCGAGCGTGTTTTGGATGCGGCGCAAAAAGCCAAGAACGCGGGCTCGACTCGTTTCTGTATGGGCGCGGCGTGGAAAAACCCGAAAGAACGCGATATGCCTCACTTGACTGATATGATCAAAGGTGTGAAAGGTATGGGTCTAGAAACCTGTATGACACTAGGCATGTTAACCCCTGATCAAGCTGGCGAGTTAGCGGAGGCAGGCTTGGATTACTACAACCATAACCTTGATACGTCTCCCGAGTTTTACGGCAGCATCATCACCACTCGTACTTACCAAGATCGTTTAGATACGCTATCTCACGTACGTGATGCCGGTATGAAGATCTGTTCTGGTGGCATTATTGGTATGGGCGAAAGTACCAATGACCGTGCAGGCCTGCTGGTAGAGCTAGCGAACCTTCCGGTACACCCTGAGAGTGTGCCAATCAACATGCTCGTGAAAGTGAAAGGCACACCGATGGAAAACGTCGATGATGTTGAATCTTTTGACTTCATTAAGTTGATTGCGATTGCTCGTATCATGATGCCAATGTCAGCGGTTCGTCTATCTGCAGGTCGCGAGAATATGAATGAACAGATGCAGGCGATGTGCTTCATGGCTGGCGCGAACTCTATCTTCTACGGTTGTAAGCTACTGACTACGCCAAACCCAGATGAAGACACGGACATGCAGCTGTTTAAGAAGTTAGGCATCAACAGCCAACAAGTGGCTCAGAAGCCTGATGAAATTCAAGAAAACGAACTGTTAGATCAAGTAGTGGAGCGCGTTGCTGCTCGTCCAACGAAAGATGACATGTTCTACGATGCCACTGTTTAAATCCCGTATCAAAGATGCCCTTGTTCAACGCCGTGAGCAGGGGCTAACTCGTCAACTTAAAGTGCTCGAAAACAGTAATGGTCCTTTGCTTAATTGCGAAGGTTCTCGCTTTATTAATTTTTCGAGTAATGATTACCTAGGCTTGGCGAACGACCCTGAATTGGTAGAGGCGTGGCAAACGGGGCTTTCCCTTTATGGTGCTGGCAGTGCGGCATCGCCATTGGTCACGGGTTTTAGTCCTGCTCATCGAAATTTAGAAGCTCAACTCTGTGAATGGTTGGGCTTTGAACGTGCCATTCTCTTTAGTTCTGGTTTCAGCGCCAACCAAGCCTTGTTGTTTTCTCTGCTCGAAAAAGACGACTCTCTGCTGCAAGACAAACTTAACCACGCCTCTTTGATGGAAGCGGGGATGCTTTGTCCTGCAACCATGAAACGCTTTAAGCACAACGATACGCAGCATCTAGAGTCTCTATTAAGCCGATCTCTACAATCCTTGGTCGTCACTGAGGGCGTATTCAGCATGGACGGCGATCAAGCGCCTCTCAGCCAGATATCTAACCTGACTCATCAATACGACAGTTGGTTGGCGGTTGATGATGCCCACGGTATCGGCGTATTAGGTGATAAAGGAGCTGGGAGTTGCAGTGCAGCACAAATCTCCCCCGATATTTTGGTGGTGACCTTTGGCAAAGCATTTGGCGTTTCTGGTGCTGCGATTCTTTGTTCGTCAGAAGTGGGTGATTACTTAACTCAGTTTGCTCGTCATCATGTGTACTCGACGGCGATGCCACCTTCACAAGCGGTGGCTTTATCTCATGCCTGTAAGATGACTCAAACTCAAGAGTGGCGCCGAGAAAAGCTGACTGAGTTAGGGTCTCTCTATGCAGAGCAGGTGAGCGGCTTGAAAGGCTTTGTGGATACTCAGACTCCGATTAAGCCATTTGTGATAGGTGAAGCACAAGCGGCATTATCAATAGCTGAAGAGTTAAAGCAAAACCAAGTTTGGGTGACCGCAATAAGGCCGCCAGCCATACCTGCTGGAACTGCTCGATTACGAATCACGTTAACAGCTAACCATAGCCCAAAACAGATTCTCCAGTTAACCAGGTCGTTGCATCAAGCCATTGAACGAAACATCGACTTAAGCACTGAACCGGGTATCCATCCAAGCTTTGAATCAAATAAAGAGGCTCAGTAAATGTCACAAGAAGCAGTAGTGCATAATTACGTTGGTCAAGATAAGAGTGCGATTGCCGAAGCCTTTGGTAAAGCGGCAACAACCTATGACAAACACGCTGAATTTCAACGCGATGTTGGCCACCGATTACTGGATAAATTACCCAGCGATCTGTCAGGCTTTAAGGTGCTGGATCTAGGTTGTGGTACTGGCTATTTCTCCGAGCAACTTGTAAAACGAGGCGCCGAAGTGGTTTGCGCTGATCTTTCTGTTGGAATGCTAGCAACAGCAGAGAAGCGGTGTGGTGCATCTGTATCTTTATATCAACAAGCCGATGCCGAACAATTGCCGTTTGAAGATGGGTGCTTTGACATCGTTTTCTCTAGCCTTGCGTTGCAATGGTGTGACGATTTGTCGTCGCCTTTGAGAGAGATGAAGCGTGTTACAGCGGCTGGTGGGCGTGTTATTTTCTCAACTTTGCTTGATGGGTCGCTGTTTGAACTGAAAAAGTCGTGGTCCAAAATTGACGCACATCAACACGTTAACCATTTTATTACAATCAATAAGGTAAAAATTGCGTTAGCGCAATCTAGCTGTACCGTTCATCAACTAGACTTGCCCACCATCACCGTTTGGTACGACACTGCGTTTGAACTGATGCGCGACCTTAAAGGTATCGGCGCTAATCACGTAAGTGGTCGCTCACAAGGTTTAACAAGTCGTCGCATGTTGCAGCTTGTTGATCGGGAATATCGAGAGTTTAAGAACCATCAAGGTTTCTTACCAGCAACATATCAAGTTTGTTTAGGGGTTATTCAATTATGATTGATGCATTATTCATTGCAGGTACGGATACCGAAGTGGGAAAAACTGTGGTTTCAAAAGCGATTCTTCAAGCTTTGGCCGCACAAGATTTATCAACAATTGGTTACAAGCCAGTTGCTGCAGGGAGTGAAAAATCCCCTGAAGGACTACGTAATAGTGATGCACTGCATCTTCAAGAAGCGGCGACGCAAGATATTGCTTACGAAGACGTCAATCCATACGCGTTGTTGCTACCATCATCGCCTCACATCGCTGCTAAGCATGATGGTGTTGTAATTGATGAGGCGGTATTATCAGCGAAGCTAGAAGAGCATAAGAAAAACTCTGACATCGTGTTAGTTGAAGGTGCTGGTGGTTGGCGAGTCCCGGTTTCAGACGATGAATATCTTTCTAGCTGGGTTAAAAAAGAGCAACTGCCAGTGGTACTGACTGTGGGTATTAAACTTGGTTGTTTGAGCCACGCTCTATTAACGGCAGAAGCGATTCGTGCTGATGGCCTAAACCTAGTAGGTTGGGTCGCAAACCGTATCAATCCAGGTACTGAGCACTACGCAGATATTATTGCGATGCTTGAAGATAAGTTAGGTGCACCTAAGTTAGGTGAAATCCCTTACGTCCCAAAAGCGAAGTCTAAAAACATTGGTAAGTACATTGATGTGCAGCCTTTGCTTGCGCTTTAATTACCACGTTATGTACTAAATAAGAAAAGGGCTGCGATTGCAGCCCTTTTGCTATTTTAAGCCTTTAGACCTTGAGTTGATAAACAACCGGTCTTTTAATAAACAAGCTTAGAACTAATGTTCTTTAGTCAGTCCCATTAAAGCTTGCTGAGTTTCTGTGATTTTTGTCTGTGCCGTTTGCGGTGTTAGGATTCCAACCTGCTTTTTCGCTTCTTCTTCAGTAATCCCTAGGTGACAGCACAGTAAATCGATAGCCATTTGAGTGTTAGTACCTTCAACCATGATCCTTTCCTTTTTGTACATGGACTAGCCAATAAATCATCTGAAGTCACTGTAAACGGATTGTTATATCGACACCATACGACTTAGGTCTAATAGAGTGGATTTAATTCGGATATGGTCTCGTAATCAAATGTTGCAATTTAATGCTTAACCTTGTTTTCTTAATCTAAGACTATATGTATAAGTAAGTATAAGTCTTCAAGGTTGAAACTATTGCTGTCTGCCTTGTCTATAACAATAAGTTTTATAAAAACAGCTTTCATGCGGAGATAAGTAATGAAGCGAGTAATGTTGTTCCTTGCAACTAACCTAGCGGTTGTATTGGTACTAAGTGTTGTTCTTAATGTTGTATACGCAGTTACAGGTATGCAACCCGGTAGCCTCTCAGGTTTATTGGTGATGGCTGCGGTATTTGGTTTTGGCGGCTCATTCATTTCATTAATGATGTCGAAGAAAATGGCGCTACGCTCGGTAGGCGGCATGGTCATTGAAAGCCCACGTAACGAAACAGAACATTGGTTGATGGAGACGGTAAGCCGTCAATCTCAACAAGTTGGTATTGGTATGCCAACAGTGGCGATCTACGACTCGCCAGACATCAACGCATTCGCGACAGGTGCTAAGCGTGACGATTCATTGGTAGCAGTATCAACAGGCCTGCTGCACAACATGACGCGTGATGAAGCTGAAGCAGTATTAGCGCATGAAGTGAGCCACATCGCGAACGGTGATATGGTGACCATGACGTTAATGCAAGGTGTAGTGAACACGTTCGTTATCTTCCTATCTCGTTTCATCGCCAACATTGTTGCGTCGAATGACAACGAAGAAGAGGGTGGCAGCAACATGATGGTGTACTTCGGTGTGTCTATGGTGTTGGAATTGGTATTTGGTTTCTTAGCAAGCTTCATTACGATGTGGTACAGCCGTCATCGTGAATTCCATGCCGATGCAGGTGCAGCGAACCTAGTAGGTAAAGAGAAGATGATTGCAGCGCTAGAGCGCCTAAAGGTGAGCCATGAGCCACAACTAGAAGGTTCTATGATGGCATTTGGTATCAACGGTAAGAAGTCTCTAACAGAGCTTCTAATGAGCCACCCGCCGCTAGACAAGCGTATTGCTTCTCTACGTAACATGTAATCGCTACGTATTCTTCAGTCGCTAATCGACAAGATACATTTGAAAGGCTTCCTTCGGGAGGTCTTTTTTGATCTTGGCGTTTAAGATAACAAGTGTTGAGACATGAAGTATGAGATATGAGGTGCAGTTGTCGCTAGGTGATTAAATTGAATCAGTAGGAGACGAGTCGATCAATTGGAGAAGGCTTGGTGTTCTTATGTTGACGATTCTTGTGGCGATAGATTTAGTTCCACGCAATAAAAAGGCTTCCACATGGGAAGCCTTAGTCTATTCTGCGATTCGAAATTCGAATATTACAGCTTGTCAGTTAGCTCGATTGCTTGACCGATGTAGTTTGCTGGAGTCATCTCTTTCAGACGAACTTTCTCGTCTGCAGGAATCTCAAGACCATCGATGAATGCACGCATGCCTTCGCCATCTACACGTTTACCACGAGTTAGCTCTTTTAGCTTCTCGTATGGTTTTTCGATGCCGTAACGACGCATTACTGTTTGTACTGGTTCAGCCAATACTTCCCAGTTCTTGTCTAGTTCAGCAAGTAGCGCAGCGCGGTTAACTTCAAGCTTGCTAATACCTTTCAGAGTCGAAGTGTATGCAATGATTGCGTAGCCAACACCCACACCTAGGTTACGAAGAACCGTAGAGTCAGTAAGGTCACGCTGCCAGCGAGAAACTGGAAGTTTTTGTGCAAGGTGGCTGAATACTGCGTTCGCTAGACCAAGGTTGCCTTCAGAGTTTTCGAAGTCAATTGGGTTAACTTTATGCGGCATTGTCGAAGAACCGATTTCGCCAGCAATAGTCTTCTGCTTGAAGTGACCAAGAGCGATGTAGCCCCAAACGTCACGGTCGAAGTCTAGAAGGATAGTGTTGAAACGAGTAATTGCATCGAATAGCTCAGCGATGTAATCGTGAGGTTCGATTTGAGTTGTGTACGGGTTCCAAGTTACGCCAAGAGATTCAGTGATGAACTCTTCGCTAAACTGGTGCCATTCAACTTCTGGGTATGCAGAAAGGTGTGCGTTGTAGTTACCTACAGCACCGTTGATTTTCGCTAGGATCTCAACGTTTTCGATTTGCTTGAATTGACGTTCCATACGGTACGCAACGTTCGCCATCTCTTTACCCATAGTCGAAGGAGAAGCTGGCTGACCGTGTGTACGAGAAAGAAGAGGAATATCACGGTACTCGTTCGCAAGTGCTTTGATAGCATCGATTACGTTACGAATTTCTGGAAGAATCACTGTGTCACGAGCTTCTTTAAGCATAAGCGCGTGAGAGGTGTTGTTGATGTCTTCAGAAGTACATGCAAAGTGAATAAATTCGTTTACAGCGTGAAGTTCAGGAACGCCAGCAACTTTCTCTTTCAAGAAGTACTCAACCGCTTTAACGTCGTGGTTAGTCGTGCGCTCGATCTCTTTGATACGTAGAGCATCTTCTTCGCTGAAGTTAGC
The DNA here is from genome assembly GCF_041468745.1 of Vibrio sp. 10N.286.52.F8. Taxonomy (NCBI): domain Bacteria; kingdom Pseudomonadati; phylum Pseudomonadota; class Gammaproteobacteria; order Vibrionales; family Vibrionaceae; genus Vibrio; species Vibrio sp. 10N.286.52.F8. The sequence continues at coordinate 104,345 of NZ_JBFRJF010000007.1, read as the reverse complement.
GGCTAGTTCATCAAGAAACTGGTTAGCTTCTGCACTGAACGCTGGTACTTCTTTGATTGCATCAGTTGCTGCAAGCTTTTGTAACCAACGAATTTCAACGATAGAGCGGTACTTTAGTAGTCCAAACTCACTAAAGATGCTGCGTAATGCAATAGTCTTACTTCCGTAACGGCCGTCTACTGGTGAAACAGCAGTCAATGCTGACAGTTCCATGGTGTTCTCCTGAATTGAGTTTTCTAAATTTTGAGAGGTTTATACCAGTAACAATCTCAATTGTCACGCACATTGCGCAATCGTTTGCGTGAGAGTTGTGTTGATACAAAAAACAAGCTCGCGACGAGGCGCGAGCTAATAAACTACATTCGAGCTAGTAGGATTTGAGCCTGCTCGATCATCTTCTTACGACCGAAGATAAGGTGGCGACGTTTACCGCCAACTTGACGCCATAACACAGCGCTTCGAATCCCTGATAGAAGCAGTGCGCGAACCTTATGTTGGCTCGATGTCTGCTGAAGTACAGACGGAGTACCAGAAACCTGAATGCGAGGGCCGATAGGGCTGACGACATCAAGGTAGATACTTGCAAGGTTGCTGATCATTTGCTCGTCAAACAGATCAAAGTGTTCAGTTTGGCGCTCTGCAGTTTGAATGCGGTCACCAAGCTGAGACATAGAGTCGTTGCGAGAAGACAGCTTACGCTCAAGCGCCATCAAGCTGATGATGTAACGCGTGATATCGCTACCTGCTGGAGTACTATCGATACCTTTTACTAAGCACTCAAGGCCAAGCTTTAGGTTCGCTTCACGTCCAAATACGCCCACGGTATTCGATGGGTTGGTATTTAAAATGGCACTGAGTGAAGCTTCAAAGGCATCTTTATCACAATGGCCGTCTTTCGCTACTTGTTGAACCAAAGCCACAGCTTGGCAAATTCCGGCGAAAGCAATAGTACGGTCATAAAGTGTATTAGCCACGTAGTAACTCCTAGTTGTCTTCTATCGTTTGTCGTTTGATTGATTAGATGCGCTTTTCGATGATACCACCACCAAGACATACTTCGCCTTGGTAGAACACTGCAGATTGACCTGGGGTCACTGCGATTTGTGGCTCATCAAAAATAACCTTAATGTTCTCATCATCAATTGGGATGATTGTACAAGGAATATCTGTTTGACGGTAACGTGTTTTTACCGTGCATGTCATAACTTCAGTAATTGGTGTGCGATTTACCCAATGAAGTTGAGATGCGATCAAGCCTTCTGATTTCAGAAGAGGGTGGTCTTTACCTTGTACTGCGATAAGTACATTACGCTTAAGGTCTTTTTCACCAACAAACCATGGTTCTTCGTTACCGCCACCACCTTTAGTGCCGCCAATATGAAGGCCTTTACGCTGACCTAGCGTGTGGTACATCAAACCTTGGTGTTGACCAATCACTTGGCCTTCAGGTGTTTCGATGTTACCCGGTTGTGCTGGTAGGTATTTGCCTAGGAACTCAGTGAACTTGCGCTCACCGATAAAGCAGATGCCTGTTGAATCTTTCTTCTTAGCTGTGATCAAGTCTTGCTCTTCAGCAATACGTCGCACTTCTGGCTTCTCTAATTCACCGACAGGGAATAGGCTGCGTGCCACTTGATCTGAGCTTAGCGTGTATAGGAAATAACTTTGGTCTTTGTTGCTGTCTAGACCGCGTAGCATTTCTGGTTTTACGCCAGCATCAAGCTCTTCTTGAGTTGGGAAAGTACGACGAACGTAGTGACCCATCGCAATGTAGTCTGCGTCTAGCACTTCATCCGCAAACTCTAAGAATGCTTTAAATTTGATTTCTTTGTTACAAAGAATATCTGGGTTAGGTGTACGACCTGCTTTGTACTCTTCAAGGAAGTATTCGAATACGTTGTCCCAGTATTCTGCAGCAAAGTTGATAGTGTGAAGGTGGATACCTAGTTTGTCACATACCGCTTGAGCATCAGCAAGATCTTCAGCTGCCGTGCAGTATTCTTCGTTATCGTCTTCTTCCCAGTTTTTCATGAAAAGGCCTTCTACCTGATAGCCTTGTTGCTGAAGAAGATACGCCGATACTGACGAATCTACACCGCCGGACATACCGACAATTACTTTCTTTTCGCTGTTTCCAGAGCTGATATCTGACATGTCTAAACACCGTTACTATTACTTGGTCGCAGATTCTAACAGAAAGAGAAACGCCGTGACAGATCCGAGACCGGAATCACAGTTTCATTTGCACAAATAGTGCGCTGACTTTGTTAGAGAATCGCATGAGAGCGAGGTGAGTCGCTAGGATGTCAGAAGTATATGTGGCATAGTCGCTCGAAATCCAAGACCTGAGATAAAAAAATGTCTGAACAAAATGAATTTATGCAAGAAGAAGAGCTGATTGAGATCATCGAGAACCAGCTTGAAGATGGCGAACCAGTGAAAGTGAAAGAGACGTTGATGCGTTTAATGATGACAGGCACTCCACGTGAAGAAGCAATTGCGGCTATGGCATGTGCACTGGCAATTGAAGTATTTGACGTTATGAAAAACGGCGCGGAGTTTAATCAAAAACGTTACGCAGAGCATTTGGGCATGCTGCCTGATTTAAGCTTTATGGAAGGCGAATAAAAAAAACCTTCAGCAAACGTTTGCTATAGTTTGAAAGATTGCCGCGTTAAATATAGCGCGGTAGAATCCGCCACCTATTTCCCCTTGACTTAGACTAGCCCTATGAAATTCCCTGGACAACGTAAATCAAAGCACTACTTTCCGGTTCACGCTCGTGATCCTCTAGTGAGCCAAGCTCAAAGCAGTAAAAGAATGTCACGCACTCATATTATCGGTATTGACCAAACATTGGTGGATATTGAAGCAAAGGTGAGTTCTGAACTTATTGAGAAGTATGGTTTGAGCAAGGGACATTCACTGGTTATTGGCGACGCAGCCGCTGAATCTTTGTATCAAGAATTAAAAGAGCAGTGCCTGATTACCAATGAATACGCTGGTGGCACAATTGGTAACACATTACACAACTATTCAGTGCTAGCGGATGACCGTTCTACACTGTTAGGTGTAATGAGCCAAGATATTAAGATTGGTAGTTACGGTTATCGCTATTTATGTAATACATCAAGCAGAATGGATCTGAACCATTTACAAGGGGTAGATGGCGCAATTGGTCGCTGCTTTGCATTAATTACAGAAGACGGTGAACGTACTTTCGCAATTAGCGAAGGACAAATGAACCAATTAAAACCAGAAAGCATTCCTGAAAAAATCTTCAAAAGTGCTTCTGCTTTAGTTTTAACGGCTTATTTAGTTCGCTGTAAGCCAGGCGACCCGATGCCTGAAGCAACAATGAAAGCGATCGAATACGCGAAGAAATACGATGTGCCAGTCGTTCTTACACTAGGTACTAAGTTCGTTATTCAAGATGATCCAGAATTCTGGAAAGATTTCCTTGAGCAACACGTAACGGTTGTTGCAATGAATGAAGACGAAGCTGAAGCGTTAACGGGTGAAAGCGATCCACTGGCTGCATCAGATAAAGCGCTAGACTGGGTAGACCTTGTTCTATGTACTGCGGGACCTGTTGGCCTATTTATGGCTGGTTATACAGAAGATGCAGCTAAGCGTGAAACGTCACTGCCTTTACTTCCAGGTTCAATTGCGGAATTCAACCGTTTTGAATTTAGCCGTCCTGCGCATAAAGATTTATGTGAAAACCCAACTAAAGTGTATTCGCACATTGCGCCATACATGGGTGGACCAGAAAAGATCAAAAATACCAATGGTGCAGGTGATGCTGCGTTATCAGCTTTATTACATGATATGGCTGCTAATAAGTACCACAAAGAAAACGTGCCAAACTCAAGTAAACACCAACATTCATTCTTGACGTACTCTTCGTTCTCACAAGTTTGTAAATATTCTAACCGTGCTAGCTATGAAGTGTTGGTTCAACACTCTCCACGTTTATCTCGTGGCCTTCCTGAAAGAGAAGATAGCCTAGAAGAAGCGTACTGGGAAAGATAAGTTACTTTCTTTAATCAGTAGTACTATCAGTATCAGTTGGTTTCTAATACTGATAGTACAAATATAAAAAAGGCTCCGAAAGGAGCCTTTTTTGTTTCTGAATATATTGAAGTCGTAAATAATACTTTGGTCGACTTAAATATTAATTCTATCGCTTAGCGTGTAATTGATTACTCACTAAGTAAACTAAATGTTTAGATAGCAAACTCTTCTAGAGATTTACCAGCATCTAGCTGTTCTTGGATAGCTGAAGGCGTACGGCCTTGACCTGTCCAAGTCTTCTCGTCGCCGTTTGCGTCTACGTATTTGTATTTCGCTGGGCGAGGAGCGCGTTTAGCTTTTGTTGTTTTAGATTTTGCTTCACCAGAAAGTGCAGCAATAAGATCGGCAACATCAATTCCATCTTTTGCAATTTGTTCAGCAATAGCAGAAAGCTTAGCTTCTTGCTCTGCTTTAGCAGCACGCTCTTCAGCTTCAGACTCTTGACGCTCTTGTACAACAATAGTCAGCTTGTCTAGCGCTTCTTCAAGTTGCTCAAGAGTTAATTCACGTGAGAACGCACGAAGGCTGCGGATATTTAATAGAGTTTTTGTTAATTCAGACATGATATTTTCCATCAAGGTAAACTAAATAATCTTCCTAATAATAAACAGAGCCTAGGAATAAAACAAATAGTATTTCTTCTATTACATATTTAAATATAAAAGTGAGATGAATAGTTGAAAATTCAGAGCAGTATTTCTATTGAATTTATAATAATTATTAAGAATATCTTAAAAAATGATATGTGACAGGTGGAGTAGTCAACTTATGTAGACTATTCTTCTATTGATTAGTTCATTAACAAAAAGCTATTTTTCTCGGAATGATATGTTGCATTGTTGCTCTTGGTGAGTACAATTGCGGCTACCTGATGCGAGGTGTTGGTTAATTTGTTGTTAAACTCTGGTTTACACGGTTAATAATGTTATCGCACGTAGAGGTGCAATTATAAAAAGTAACTTCCGTTGGGGTGATGCCAATGAACGGGAATGAAAGGTGTAATTGCCGAAGTAAATTGTATATCTAAGCAATTTGCTGGGGTTGTGCTCAATAGGTACAACACTGCCATAGTCTTAATTTTAAACTATGGAGCGCTACTGTAGGGTTGGGTGAAGTGTTCACTTCCCTTTCGCTTAGTTCAACATGAGCTTGGTCAGCCGTATCAAGTTTGTCTGCAGTAGATCTCTAGCCAAATAAAAAACTGGTTTTTGAAGATCATGAATTTAATAGATTTTGCAACATCACCTTTATCTTTGCTTCCGCCCCTTGTGGCTTTGAGCCTTGCTATTGTTACCCGCCGTGTATTGGTTTCTTTGGGTGTCGGTATCATCATGGGTGCGATTCTACTTGCTGATTACTCAGTAGGTAACGCAGCTAGCTACGTGTTTACTAAAGCATCTGGTGTTTTCATCGAAGATGGTGGCATCAACACTTGGAACATGAGCATCATTGCATTCCTAATTATTCTTGGAATGACAACGGCATTATTAACACTGTCTGGCGGTACTCGCGCATTCGCGGAGTGGGCACAGTCTCGCGTTAAGAGTAAACGTGGTTCAAAACTACTTGCTGCTTTCTTAGGTGTATTCATCTTTGTTGATGACTACTTTAACAGCCTAGCGGTTGGTGCTATCTCTCGTCCTGTAACAGACCGCTTCTATGTATCTCGCGCTAAGCTTGCTTATATCCTAGATTCAACTGCGGCTCCTATGTGTGTGATCATGCCTGCTTCTAGCTGGGGTGCTTACATCATCACGATCATTGGTGGCATCTTAGTGACACACGGTGTGACAGAGTATTCTGCACTGGGTGCTTACGTTCGTCTTATCCCAATGAACTTCTACGCTGTATTCGCACTACTAATGGTGTTCGCAGTAGCATGGTTCGGTCTAGACGTTGGTAAGATGCGTGAGCATGAGATCGAAGCATCTCAAGGCCGTGGCTTTGAAGGTGACAACGATCAAAAGCAAGCTCACGATCTAAACGAAGAGTTAGATATCGAAGAGAGCGAAAACGGTTCAGTTTCTGATCTTGTTATGCCAATCGTATCGCTAATTGTAGCGACAGTGGCTGCAATGCTTTACACAGGCGGCCAAGCGCTGGCTGCTGATGGCCAAGCATTCAACCTTCTAGGCGCATTCGAAAACACGGATGTAGGTAAGTCTCTTGTTTACGGTGGTGTTATTGGCTTACTAGTAGCACTAGCGACAGTATTCAAGCAAAAGCTATCTATGACTGATATCGCAAGAACAATGTGGATCGGTGCTAGCTCTATGTTTGGCGCGATTCTGATTCTTGTGTTTGCATGGACTATCGGTTCTGTTATCGGCGACATGAAAACGGGTTCTTACCTATCGTCTCTAGTAACAGGCAGCATTGATTACCACTGGTTACCGGTTATGTTGTTCCTTCTAGCGGGCGTTATGGCGTTCTCTACAGGTACATCTTGGGGTACGTTCGGTATCATGCTACCAATCGCGGGTGATATGGCTGCAGCATCGGATATCGCACTGATTCTTCCAATGCTAAGTGCGGTTCTAGCGGGTGCAGTATTTGGTGACCACTGTTCTCCAATCTCAGATACGACGATTCTGTCTTCTACTGGTGCTCGTTGTAACCACATCGACCACGTCTCGACTCAGCTTCCATACGCGTTGTCTGTAGCGTTCGTATCGTGCATTGGTTTCATCACTCTAGGTATGACATCTTCAATTGGCATCGCATTTGGCGCAGCGTCTCTAACGTTTGTTGCTGTATGTTTTGCATTGGCTTACTTCTCTCGCTGCAAAATGGCGACGTGCAAAAGCTAAAATTGAAAGTTAATCAGTAAACTATCAGGGAGGCGTTTGCCTCCCTTTTTTGTGCCTGTTAATTTAATTTTAAGTTTCGTGAAAAAAGTTCGAATAAATGGTTGAAAAAGGATGTCAGCTTAGTTAGTGTGGAGACAAGACAGCAAACAACCTAAGAGCTGATAAGTATGCGTAAATTAGTAATGAACATTCATCACCATCATCACCCTATCTAGTCTTTCGGGGAGATTTACGTATACCCGGGAGCAAGATTACTCCCGGAGGTTAAGTCAAAAGAATTTAGATTTAAACCCTCGGGATGATAAAGTCCCCGAGGGTTTTTTAGTTTTAGCGCTTTTAAATAATCAATAAATTCAAATATTTGCACAGGGATACAGCAATGCAGACACAACGCCTAAGAATCGCAATTCAAAAGAAAGGTCGCTTAAGTAAAGAGTGCCAAGACCTACTTAAAAAATGTGGTGTTAAATTTAATATCATGGGTGAGCGCCTAGTGGTTCACTCACTAAATATGCCAATCGACTTGTTGCTCGTTCGTGATGACGACATCCCAGGTCTTATCATGGATGGTGTAGTTGACCTTGGTTTCATCGGTGAAAATGAACTAGAAGAAGTTCGTCTAGATCGTGTTGCTCTTAAAGAGCCTTCAGAGTTCCGCACACTACGTCGTTTAGACTTCGGTGGTTGCCGCCTTTCAATCGCTATTAATAAAGACGAAGAATACAACGGCCCACAAGACTTAGCGGGCAAACGTATTGCGACAACCTACCCACAACTACTTAAAGCCTACATGGACGAGCAGGGTGTTGAGTTCAGCACTTGTATGCTAACAGGTTCGGTTGAAGTCGCGCCTCGCGCTGGCCTTGCAGACGCTATCGCTGATTTAGTTTCTACAGGTGCAACGCTTGAAGCGAACGGCCTAAAAGAAGCAGAAGCTATCTTCCAATCGAAAGCAACACTGATTCAACGTGTTGGCGACTTCGACGCAGACAAGACCGCACTGATTGAAAAACTACTGACTCGTATGCAGGGTGTTCAACAAGCGAAAGAGTCGAAGTACATCATGCTTCACGCGCCAACCTCTCAACTAGAGCAAATCAAAGCACTACTGCCTGGTGCTGAAGATCCAACGGTTCTTCCTCTATCTACAGACAAAGACAAAGTTGCCGTGCACCTAGTAAGTACAGAGAACTTGTTCTGGGAAACAATGGAACAGCTGAAAGAGTTGGGTGCAAGCTCGATTCTAGTATTACCAATCGAAAAAATGATGGGGTAGTGACGATGAGAACCGTTGTTTGGCAATCTTTAAGTGAATCACAGCAAGACTCGGTATTAGAGCGTCCAGCTATTACTGAAGGTGCAAACATCACAGCGACTGTTTCTGATGTTATTGCAAAAGTACGAAATGAAGGCGATGCCGCGCTTAAAAAGCTGACTGCAAAGTTTGATGGTGTAACTCCAGAATCTATCCGAGTCAGTTCGGGTGAGATCGAAGAGGCGTGTGCTCGTCTAACACCAGAGATGAAGCAAGCGTTAGAGCAAGCTTATAGCAACATTGCTAAGTTTCACGAAGCTCAAAAGCCGCAGCCAATTAAGGTTGAGACACAGCCTGGTGTTGTGTGTGAGCAAGTGACGCGCGCGATTAATACTGTTGGCCTTTATATTCCCGGTGGCAGTGCGCCACTACCGTCAACGGTTCTTATGTTAGGTGTTCCTGCTCAAATCGCAGGTTGTCGTAAGGTTGTGCTTTGTTCACCTCCGCCAATCGCTGATGAAATCTTGTATGTCGCTAAGCTTTGTAAGATCGACGAAGTTTACAACGTTGGTGGTGGTCAAGCGGTTGCAGCAATGGCTTACGGTACCGAGAGTGTGGCTAAAGTCGATAAGATCTTCGGCCCAGGTAATGCCTACGTTACGGAAGCAAAGCGCCAAGTGAGTAATGACTTCCGCGGAGCAGCTATTGATATGCCAGCTGGCCCATCTGAAGTGTTAGTGATTGCTGATGAAACGGCTGATGCAGACTTCATTGCAGCGGATTTGTTGAGCCAAGCGGAACACGGGCCTGACTCTCAAGTAGTATTGGTAACTCCATCTCCAGTGGTTGCAGACCAAGTAACAGAAGCGGTTCAAAAGCAACTGAAAGAACTGTCTCGTGCGAACATCGCTCAGCAAGCATTGGCTTCAAGCTTAATCATCATTGCTGAATCGATCACTCAAGCGATTGCGATTTCGAATTTCTACGGTCCTGAGCACTTGATCGTTCAAACCAAGAACCCACGTGAATTGCTGCCATTGCTAGATAATGCAGGCTCAATTTTCCTTGGTGACTGGTCTCCAGAATCTGCAGGTGACTACGCATCCGGCACAAACCACGTTCTTCCGACTTACGGTTATACCAAGACGTATTCAAGCCTAGGTTTGGCTGATTTCTCTAAGCGAATGACGGTGCAGGAGCTAACAGCCGATGGGTTGAAAGGCCTAGCGCCAACAGTAGTAACAATGGCGGAAGCCGAAGGTTTGGATGCACACAAACGCGCTGTGACTATCCGAGTTGAAAAGTTAAATAAATCGAAATAAGGGTAGGGCATGGAAAAGTTAGCAAGAAAACAAGTTCAGGCTCTAACACCTTACTTGTCTGCAAGACGCATAGGCGGTACTGGTGATGTATGGCTAAACGCCAACGAATCTCCGTTTGATAACGAGTACAACCTGAACTTGTCTCGTCTTAACCGTTACAGCGAATGTCAGCCAAAAGAGCTGATTGATGCTTACGCTCAATACGCAGGCGTGAAATCAGAGCAAACTCTGACAACGCGTGGTGCTGACGAAGGTATTGAATTACTGATTCGTGCTTTCTGTGAGCCGAACGAAGACGCTATTCTTTACTGCCCACCCACTTACGGTATGTACGCAATCAGTGCAGAGACGATTGGTGTTGAGCGTAAGGTTGTGCCTCTGACTTCTGAATGGCAATTGGATCTTCCAGCTATCGAAGCTCAGCTCGACAACGTAAAAGTGGTGTTTGTTTGTAGCCCAAATAACCCAACCGGTAATTTGGTTGATCGCAAAGACATCATCAAGTTGCTTGAAATGACACAAGACAAAGCGATTGTGGTGATGGATGAAGCGTATATCGATTTTTGTCCAGAAGCGTCAACCGTTGATTTGCTTGAGCAATATCCAAACCTAGCGATTCTGCGCACCTTGTCGAAGGCCTTTGCTTTGGCGGGCTTACGTTGTGGCTTTACGCTAGCGAACAAAGAGCTTATCGATGTACTGTTGAAAGTGATTGCTCCTTATCCAGTGCCAATCCCTGTTGCTGACATTGCCGTTCAAGCACTTTCAGAGCAAGGACTCGCGCGAGCTAAGTTCCAAGTTCTGGATTTAAGTGCTAACCGAGCGTATTTGCAGGCGGGTCTATTAGGTATGCCTCAAGTGACGGTTTTTGATGGCTGGGGTAACTACTTACTGGTGAAATTCCCGAACGGCGATGAGTTATTTAAAGCGGCTTGGGATACGGGCATTATTTTGCGTAATTCACCTATTGAAGACTGTGTTCGTATTAGTATTGGTAACCGCGAAGAGTGCGAAAAGACACTTGGATTCATTCGTAACTTTTATCAGTAATGAAAGGCTTACCAGTAATAACATTTGCCAGTTTGAGTTGATTAATTGGGCTGGCAAGTGAAACCAATATTTTGGGTTAGCGTTTGATTTTAGCTAGGCCACCAGATTTAAAATTAAAAGGAAGTTCAAGTGAGTAAACAACAGAAAATACTTTTTATAGACCGTGACGGCACCTTAATTGTTGAGCCGCCAGTTGACTTTCAAGTAGACCGTTTAGACAAGCTAAAATTCGAACCGCGAGTAATTCCTAGCCTGCTTGCTTTGCAAGATGCTGGTTACCGTCTAGTGATGGTGACTAACCAAGATGGTTTAGGTACCGATAGCTACCCACAAGAAGATTTCGATGCACCACACAATATGATGATGGAGTTCTTCGAATCTCAAGGCGTTAAGTTTGACGACGTGCTTATTTGCCCTCACTTTGACGAAGACAACTGCTCTTGCCGTAAGCCTAAACTGGGTATGGTTAAAGAGTACCTACAAGGCGGTAAAGTCGATTTCCAACACTCTGTTGTGATTGGCGACCGAATGACGGATCTTCAACTGGCAGAGAACATGGCAATCCGCGGTATTCAATATAGCCCGGATGCGGAAACTGAAGGCACGCTTAACTGGCCACAAATCGTTAAAGATCTGACGGTTAATGCGCGTATTGCTGAAGTAGTTCGTACCACTAAAGAAACAGATATCAAGGTTGCAGTAAACCTTGATGAAACCGGTGGCAACAAGATCGATACCGGCATGGGTTTCTTCGACCACATGCTTGATCAAATCGCGACACACGGTGGTTTCCAAATGAACCTGACTGTGAAAGGCGATCTGCACATCGATGATCACCACACAGTCGAAGATACCGCTCTTGCTTTAGGCCAAGCATTGAAAGATGCACTAGGCGACAAACGTGGTATTGGCCGTTTTGGTTTCAGCCTACCAATGGATGAGTGTTTGGCTCAGTGTGCGTTAGACCTTTCTGGTCGTCCATACCTGAAGTTCGATGCTAAGTTCAGCCGTGAGCAAGTGGGTGATCTTTCAACCGAGATGGTGGTTCACTTCTTCCGTTCTCTAACTGATACATTGGCTTGTACGCTACACCTTTCTTCTGATGGCAATAATGATCACCACATCATTGAGAGCCTGTTCAAAGCGTTTGGCCGTACTCTTCGCCAAGCAATCAAAGTTGAAGGTAACGAGTTACCAAGCAGCAAAGGCGTTCTGTAAGGGTTCGGTATGAAAGAGCAAAAAGTCGTTATTATTGATACTGGTTGTGCCAACGTTTCATCGGTGAAGTTTGCGATTGAACGTCTGGGCTACGCAGTTGAAATTTCAAAAGAACCAGAAGTTGTTCTTGCTGCCGACAAGCTATTCCTACCCGGTGTAGGTACAGCAAGTGAGGCAATGAAGAACCTGCAAGAGCGTGACCTTGTTACCCTTGTCAAGCAAGTTGAGAAGCCTCTGCTGGGTATCTGTTTAGGTATGCAGCTGTTAGGCAAACTGTCTCAAGAGAAAGGTCAAAAGGCTGATGAGTTAGTTGAATGCCTAGGTTTGTGTGATGGCGAAGTTCGTTTACTTGAAACGGGCGACTTACCATTACCACACATGGGTTGGAACACAGTAACAGCAACGCCTAATCACCCGCTATTTAAAGACATTGAAGAAGGCGAATACTTCTACTTTGTTCATAGCTTCGCAATGCCAGTGGGCGACTACACAATCGCACAATGTGATTACGGTAATCCGTTCACTGCGGCGGTTCAAAGTGGCAATTATTATGGTGTTCAGTTCCACCCAGAGCGATCTTCGAAAGCTGGCTCTAAGCTGATTCAGAACTTCTTGGAATTGTAATAAGGATTAGGCAGCGGCTAACGTTGCCATATAAGGAATGTAAATGATTATTCCCGCGTTAGATTTAATTGAAGGCCAAGTAGTTCGCTTATTCCAAGGAGACTACGGGCAAGTAACAGAATACAAAGTAGACCCAGCAGAGCAGTTTAATCTGTACCACCAAGCTGGCGCTGGCTGGCTGCACCTTGTTGACTTAACGGGCGCAAAAGACACAACGGCTCGTCAGTTAGACTTGATTGCTAAGCTCCTTGCTAGCACGCCTGCGAACATCCAGATTGGTGGTGGCGTGCGTAACGAACAAGATGTCGTTGATCTGCTAGAAGCTGGCGCACAGCGCGTTGTGGTTGGTTCTACAGCCGTTAAGCAACCTGAGTTGGTGAAAGGTTGGATGGAGAAGTATGGCGCGGAAAAAATCGTGCTGGCTCTAGACATCAACATTGATGAAAGCGGCACACGTAAAGTGGCGATTTCAGGTTGGCAAGAAGATTCAGGTGTGACTATTGAAGCGCTGATTGAAGACTACCTCACGGTTGGCCTTAAACACGTGCTGTGTACCGATATTTCACGTGACGGCACGCTAGAAGGATCAAACGTAGAGCTCTATGTTGATCTTTGTAAGCAGTACCCACAAGTGCAATTCCAATCATCGGGCGGCATTGGCAGCCTAGCTGATATCGAAGCGCTTAAAGGCAGCGGTGTTGCGGGTGTGATTGTGGGTCGTGCGCTACTTGATGGCAAGTTTACCGCAGAGGAGGCATTTGCATGTTGGCAAAGCGAATAATCCCTTGTTTGGATGTCCGTGACGGACAAGTGGTTAAGGGCGTTCAGTTCCGTAACCACGAAATTATTGGTGACATCGTTCCGCTAGCACAACGCTATGCAGAAGAGGGCGCCGATGAATTGGTATTTTATGACATCACCGCATCAAGTGATGGCCGTGTGGTCGATAAAAGCTGGGTGAAACGCGTAGCTGAAGTGATCGATATCCCTTTCTGTGTCGCTGGTGGTATTAAATCAGCAGAAGATGCAGCGCGCATCCTTGAGTTTGGTGCGGATAAAGTGTCAATCAACTCACCGGCATTGGCTAATCCACAGCTGATTACTGACCTTGCTGATAAGTTTGGCGTTCAGTGTATCGTTGTCGGTATCGATTCATACTTCGACAAAGAAACCGGTAAATATCAGGTTTACCAATTTACAGGCGATGAAGCGCGTACTAAAGCAACCAAATGGGAAACCAAAGATTGGGTGCAGGAAGTACAGAAGCGTGGCGCAGGTGAGATTGTGTTAAACATGATGAACCAAGATGGCGTTCGTAACGGCTATGATATCGATCAGTTAAACATGGTGCGTGAAGTGTGTAATGTGCCATTGATTGCCTCTGGTGGCGCTGGTGCAATGGAGCACTTTGCTGAAGCTTATAAAAAGACCAACGTGGATGGAGCACTTGCGGCTTCGGTATTCCACAAACAAGTCATCAATATTGGTGAACTTAAACAGTATTTAAAACAACAAGATGTAGAGGTGCGACTATGAGTTTTGAACCCGTAAGCTTATCAAAAACAGAAGTAGGCGCATTGTCAGAGCGTATTAACTGGGAAAAAGTAGATGGCTTAGTGCCAGCGATTGTTCAAGATTACCAGTCAAGCCAAGTGCTAATGATGGGATACATGAACCCAGCCGCACTTGAGAAAACGGGTGAAACTGGCAATGTGACGTTTTTCTCTCGCACAAAAGAGCGTCTTTGGACGAAAGGTGAAACGTCGGGCAATGTATTGCAACTGCAAAACATCGCCTTGGACTGTGACAGCGACACCTTACTGGTTAAAGTTAATCCCATTGGTCCAACGTGCCACACAGGTACAACAACGTGTTGGGATGGAGACAAGCAAGAAGAGTCTCAGATGGTGTGGCTTCATCAGCTTGAGCAGCTATTGGCTGCCCGCAAGGACGCCGATCCTGAATCTTCTTATACTGCCAGTCTATATGCCCGTGGCACCAAGCGTATTTCGCAAAAAGTGGGCGAAGAAGGCGTTGAAGTCGCGCTTGCGGCGACGTCGGGCGATAAGGCGGAGTTAGTGTGTGAATCAGCAGATTTGATTTACCACCTAATGGTTCTTCTTCAAGACCAAGGCTTATCGATGGATGATGTGGTAAACAAGCTGAAAGAGCGTCATAAGTAAGCTCTCTTTAGATTAATAGAACCGCGTAAAAGACAGACAAAAGCCCCGCAAACAAACATGTTTACGGGGCTTTTTAGTTTTTTAATTTTCAAGATTTCTAAGCCCTACGTCACTTTTCTAACCTCTGACTTTGCGTCATTCCGAGGAGCCTAAGCGACATCAGGAATCTCTTCTCTTAATCTGACTTCTTAGTCGAACGAGTTACCCGCAGCACTTCTTGTATTTCTTACCACTGCCACAAATACACGGATCATTACGGCCGATTTTAAAGCTCTCAACGGTTTGATTTAAGCGTGGGTCAATTTCTGGTTGTGTAGTTTGTTCCTGCTCTGGGAAGGTACCATCAATGTAGTACCAAAGACCGTCTTCACGTATAAAGCGAGAGCGTTCTTGCATGCAGTATTGTGCGCCTTCTTCATTGAAGTAAGCTTTAAACTCAACAAAGCCTTCGTCTTGGTGCGAGCCTACCGCAGTATCGATGACTTCTAGTCCTGCCCAATCACTGTTGATAGATTCGGCAATACCTTCTCTTTGCGCTTCTGCGTTGCAGCTAGGGTGGTAAGTCGCAACAACATAGTCAACTAAACCCAACACGTGCGCTGAATAACGAGAGCGCATCAACTGTTCAGGCGTTTCAACAGCACTGTGGTGAAGGTGCGCTGATTCACAGCACTGTTGGTAAGTATTTTTGCTACCGCATGGGCATAAAGACATAGTCAGATCCTGTAAAAATGGCCTCTATTAAGAGGCCATAAGTGAATGCGTGGGAGTTTACCAAGAAACGATCGCTCACCAAAGTTTAGTTTCTGTTGAAGTTATTGAAATTATCAAAGTGTTAGCGCGAAGTTTACTATTTCAAGGCTGGAGACAATAGCTCTTGAGCCCAAGTCGTCGCTTCGTCATAAGCTTGACCAAGTTGAGCTTCACTCAGTTTGAGAAGCTGGCGAATACGAGTCGCTTCTTCCCAACGAGCTTGCTCATACGCAACCACCATTGCCAATACAGCACCTAACACGCCTTTACGTTGAATCAAGGCTTGTTTGATCTCGATGTCGATCGGCACTGAATCGAGTACTTGTTTCAATGGTTGGTCAAAGAGTGAGTCCAACAGAGAGAACATACCGGTCAAAAAGGCTTGTCCAGGCTCAACCTTAACATTCATCTTCTCAACCAAGAGTTCACACTGACGTGCGCGTATTACCGCTAAGCCATAAAGTGAGTCCGGCTTATCTTCTTTCGCGGATGCGATAGCCACCAGTGAAACGAACTTACGCAGTTTCTGTTCACCAAGGTAAATAAGCGCTTGGCGGAATGAACGAATCGTTGTTGGTGAACCGCCAGCGGAGTTTACGTAGGTAAGTAGCTTATACGACATGGTCACATCGAGCGTAATCAAACGCTCTACTTCACCAAAGTCGATAGGGTCGTGCGCAATCTCTTTTAACAGCTGAACGGTCGTCAGGAATGCCGGGTTGAGCGCACGCGTTTGGATCATCTCTGGCTTGCTAAAGAAATAACCTTGAAAGTAGGTGAAGCCTGCTTTTTTCGCTTCTTGGTATTCTTCGTACGTTTCTACTTTCTCAGCAAGGAACTTGATATCTAGCCCTTTGAGAGAGTTCATAAACATCGCTGCTTTGGCAATTGGCGTCAAACGGATATCGAACTTGATAATTGAAACGTAGGGTAAGAAGCGCTTCCAAGCTTTACTTGGCACAAAGTCGTCTAGCGCAATGGTATAACCCGCGTCAAAGATGGTTTTGATTGCTTCAAGTAATTCGTCTGTTGGTTCGCAGTCTTCAAGAACCTCAACAACGAGGCTTTCTTTGGGGAACAGAGTAGGGACTAAGTTGATTAGGCTTGCATATGGGAAGTTCACGAACCCAAGCTTATCACCCAACGTATTATAGTGGGTCGATAAGAAGTGATCGGAAAGCAAACGGCTAGTAGCGAGCTCCGGCTCTACTTCAGGGAAAGTGTTCTTAGGACCATCCCTGAATAGCAACTCGTAACCTATGGTTTTCTTGCCTGTGTCGAGTATTGGTTGACGCGCTACGTATGAATATTTCAACTTGGTACTGTGTTCGGTTTATTTCTGGTAGAGAGATAATAGCTAATTCACTAGAAATTACCATACACTTTCTAAGAAAGTCTGACCGACAATAATAATCAAAGTGAAAGTTTAAGCGTGATGTTAAAAGCTATTGCTAAACGCTCGATTCTGTAGTTCAAAACTTTGCGGCGTGAACACCAGCACTGAGCCTTGCGTATACCAATCGCCAAGTACGATACGGGTTTTAGTGCAATTGTTAGCATTGAATGTATGGATGTCTGGGCGGTGAGTATGGCCGTGGATCATCAGATCGACATTGTTTCGTTCCATCACATCTTCGACTTCTTGCTGTGTCACATCCATGATGTCGAGAGACTTGGTCTGCTTGTCATCTTTGATATCTGATTGAACCTTTGAAACAATTTTCTTCTTGATGAAAAATGGAATTCGGTTGAAGACCCATTGTAACCATGGCTGATGCACTTTTTCGCGAAAGGCGAGGTACTTTACATCTTCAGTACATAGGGTATCTCCATGCAATACTACCGCTTTTTGCCCGTAGATATCGATCGTAGAAACTTCGTCGAGAAGTTGTACGCCCGTTTGCTTAGCAAATTTTTTGCCGACTAAGAAGTCGCGGTTCCCTTGAGTAAAGTAACAAGGCACGCCTGTTTTCACTAAGTCGATAAACGCTTGGCGGATAGAAGTCGCGAATTCACTCTTATCATCGTCACCAATCCAGAATTCGAAAAGGTCACCTAATACGTAAAGTGCATCCGCTTCTACGGCTTCTTTCTTCATAAAGGTTAAGAAGCAGTCTGTGATGTCTTCTCGTGACGGAGAAAGGTGCAGATCTGATATAAAATATGTTTTCATAGGTCTAAAAAAAGGGAGCGATTCGCTCCCTATATCCTGATTTTATCGGCTCATCAATACTAACCGAAAGCGATGAATTAAGCTTCGATTGTAGTACCAGTGATGATCACTTCTTCTAGAGGTACATCTTGGTGCATACCCATAGAACCAGTGCTAACACCTTTAATCTTGTTTACGATGTCCATGCCTTCAACAACTTCTGCGAATACACAGTAGCCCCAACCGTCTAGGCTTTCGCTACGGAAGTTTAGGAAAGAGTTGTCGTTAACGTTGATGAAGAACTGAGAGCTCGCTGAATGCGGTTCCATAGTACGAGCCATTGCTAGCGTACCAACTTTGTTCGCTAGACCGTTGTTTGCTTCGTTCTTGATCGTTGCACGAGTTGCCTTTTCTTTAAGGCCAGAAGTCATGCCGCCGCCTTGAATCATGAAACCATCGATAACACGGTGGAATAGTGTGTTGTCGTAGAAACCGTCACGGCAATACTGTAGAAAGTTTGCGCTTGTTTCTGGTGCTTTTTCTTCGTTAAGTTGAACTTTGATATCACCAAAATTTGTGTGAAGGATGATCATGATTGTTACCTTACTGTCTTTTTAATATGAAGTTCGAATTCTAGCGCATGTTGGCAGACTTTCAAATCACCAAATCATTAACTTAACTCGGATGTTTGAGGTAATTCCTGCTTTTGGGGATTACCTATTAAGGTATGACTTGTTATACTGCGAGCTTATTTTGATTAATCCATAAAATAGATAGAGATCATGCTGAAGATATATAACACGCTCACAAGACAGAAAGAGGAATTCAAACCAATTACAGCTGGCAAAGTCGGCATGTATGTCTGTGGGGTAACCATATACGATCTCTGTCATATTGGTCATGGTCGTACGTTCGTTTCTTTCGACGTAGTAACTCGTTACCTTCGTTACCTTGGTTACGATTTGAATTTCGTTCGTAACATCACAGATATCGATGACAAAATCATCAAACGCGCTAACGAAAACGGTGAGTCTTGTGACTCTCTGACTGAGCGTTTAATCGGTGAGATGCACGCTGACTTTGATGCATTGAACATGAAGCGTCCAGATGTTGAGCCTCGTGCGACAGAATACATCACTGAAATCATCGAGCTTGTTGAAAAGCTGATTGAACGTGGTTTCGCATACGTTGCAAGCAACGGCGACGTGATGTTTGAAGTAAAGAAATTCGACGAATACGGTAAGCTTTCAAAGCAAGACCTTGATCAGCTTCAAGCGGGTGCTCGCGTTGATGTTGAATCTGCAAAACGCAGCCCACTAGACTTCGTTCTTTGGAAGATGTCTAAGCCAGGTGAACCTACATGGGAATCGCCATGGGGCCCGGGTCGTCCAGGTTGGCACATCGAATGTTCAGCAATGAACTCGTCTATTCTTGGTAACCACTTCGATATCCACGGTGGTGGTTCAGATCTGCAGTTCCCTCACCACGAAAACGAAATCGCACAGTCTTGCTGCGCGCACGGCACTCAGTATGTAAATACTTGGATGCACAGTGGTATGGTGATGGTAGACAAAGAGAAGATGTCTAAGTCACTAGGTAACTTCTTCACTATCCGTGACGTGCTAGCACATTACGATGCTGAAACGGTACGTTACTTCCTAATGTCTGGTCACTACCGTAGCCAGCTAAACTACAGCGAAGATAACCTAAACCAAGCTCGCGCATCACTAGAGCGTCTATACACGTCACTTCGTGGCCTAGACCTTACAGCAGCTCCTGCTGGTGGCGAAGAGTACGTGACTCGATTCTCTACTGCGATGAACGATGATTTCAACACACCTGAAGCTTATTCAGTACTGTTTGAAATGGCTCGTGAAATCAACCGTATCAAGCCTGAAAGCATTGAAAAAGCAAGCGGACTGGGTGCATTGATGCGTGAACTAGCAGACATCATCGGTATTCTTCATCAAGAGCCAGAAGCCTTCCTACAAGGTGATGCGGCAGGTAACGACGACGAAGTGGCTGAAATCGAAGCGTTGATCAAACTGCGTAACGACTCTCGTGCTTCAAAGGATTGGGCAAACGCCGATCTTGCACGTGATAAGCTAAATGAGTTGGGTATTGTTCTGGAAGATGGCCCAGAAGGCACGACTTGGCGTCGTAAGTAAATCTTATAAAAAGGGCTGATTTTCAGCCCTTTTTTCTAGCACGAATTCTCTATTTTCACCTTTTCTATCTTCAACTTTTAATTAACAGGAATATTTCTGTGGCTCAGATGTATTTTTATTACTCGGCAATGAATGCGGGTAAATCAACAACGCTTCTTCAATCTTCATTCAACTACCAAGAACGTGGCATGACGCCAGTGATCTTTACGGCAGCTTTGGACGATCGCTATGGTATCGGTAAAGTGAGCTCACGAATTGGTCTGCAATCTGAAGCTCAGCTGTTTAAAAATGACACCAACATGTTTGATGCGATCAAAAAGCTCAATGAGGAAGAAAAGCGTCATTGTGTTTTGATCGATGAGTGCCAATTTTTATCGAAGGAGCAGGTGTACCAATTAACAGAAGTGGTTGATAAGCTGCACATCCCTGTACTTTGTTACGGCCTACGTACCGATTTCCTGGGTGAACTGTTTGAAGGTAGCCGTTACTTACTGTCTTGGGCAGATAAACTTGTTGAGCTTAAAACAATTTGTCACTGTGGCCGTAAAGCGAACATGGTAATTCGTACCGACGAGCACGGTGTGGCGATTGCTGAGGGCGACCAAGTGGCTATTGGCGGTAACGACAAATACGTTTCTGTTTGCCGTCTGCACTACAAAGAAGCGTTAGGTAAATAAGCAGCTCTATTTGCTAACGCGAAAGAACGAAAAACGGTGACCAAGTGTCACCGTTTTTGTTTATTGGGCCTGTGTTTTGCTTTCTTCCAAGCCGAGCTTTTGTTTTATTTCCTGCCGAGCTTTTACTTTGTTCAAAGTCTAACTTTTGTTTATTCGAAACCGAGCTTCTTCAATGCTTGATAGGCGTGGTCAACGTCGTCGGGGATCGGCATCTCAATCTGAAAGCCTTTCTCTGGGTAGGATTTGATTCGCTCGTAATCAGCAATTAATGCGCCTAACACCATATCTAACGGCAACTCTTCGTTAAAGTAATCATCCCAAGTTTGCCATCGCGACGTCACGGTAATCTCGGAAGTTTCGTCAGGCCATTGTTTACTGAAGGTTGCGTAGGTACGTTTCTCCATGAAGGGCTTCTGAACTAAGGTTAGCCTCTTCGGCGATAACCCTTTTTCTGTCAGCAACTCATGAGTGAATCGTACATTTTCCCCAGTATTTGTTGCGTGTTTCTCTATGATAATGTCAGAGTCAGGCACGCCACAATCTCGTGCGATAGAAGCGAATGTTTCTGCTTCTGAGCGTTCAAAGCTTCTTTCGGTAAAGCGCCCCACACCGCCAGAAAAAACGATGTAAGGCGCGATCTGTTGGTGATAAAGCTCGGCTGCATATTCAGCTACGCGAGTATCGTTGCTACACAATACAAAGATACAGTCGGAAGGCGTAACCTTGTGACCCATCGACATAAAGTTCCAAAGGGTGTCGACTGAGCGATGCAGTTTTATGTTGGGATTTTTGTTAGCAATAGATTGTTCAGTCATGAAGTGCGTCCAGTGTGGATTCGAATTTAAATGAATAACCTAAGTCGAGAATCTTCTTCGAAGAGATTAACTTGTCTGGGGTATCAACAACAGCGGGCAGAGGCTCACTGCTGTTGGCGCTTTTCAGTGCCGCGGCATAAAACTCCGCCTTACTGACTGTATTTGGTGTGGTCACGTTAACTATTTCATTGTGCAGTTGACTGATAGCGAAATCGACAGCACCAATTGCATCATCAAGGTGCAGCATGTTGGCTGGAGCTTGAGTGCTGACTTGTTTTAACTTGCTTGCGAAGCGTGATGGGTGACGGCTTGGGCCGATTAAGCCACTAAAGCGAAGAATGGTGTAGTCGATACCGGAATCAATCACTGACTGTTCAGCTTGCAGCATGATTCGTGCGTTATCGGAAAATAAAGACGCGTGCTCGTTATCTGAGGTCGAAAGGGGGAGTGATGCATCCAGCTCGTTCAGCACACCCGGCTTAGTTGGGTATACCGTAGTTGAACTAACCATAATGAGCTTTTTAATGTTGGCCTTTTGGCATGCATTGGTGAGTTGCTGCCAGTAGTCGGCATACTCTTGTCCTGCTCCTTTTCTAAAGCCAGGAGGGAAGCTGCCAATCACAATTTCAGTGTTGTTTTCGAGTAACAATGAATATAGTCGCCCGATAGTCTGTTGTGGATCGGATGAATCAAAGCTAAACACTTCACATGGAATTTGTTCGCTACCAATGGCATCTGCTCCCGCTTGGGTCGTTTTCGTGACCACTACTCGGTTACCATGTTTTTCTAAATGTTCAGATAAAGGTGCACCTACCCATCCTGCACCGACAATAAATATAGAAGCCATGTGTTCCTCACAACTGCAAATGACGAATTTACAATAAGCCTAACAAAGCTTTGCCCAAAAATGAAAAAACTCCACGGCCGAAGCAAGTGGAGTTTTTACTAGAACAATGGAGCTTTAGTTTAGTACGCGAAGAAGCTTGTCTGCGCGCTCTGCCATCTCGATACCTTCATCTGTTAGGTAACCGCCGTCTGGCTGAGTACAAAGGTTTTTTTCGAATAGGCGCTTAACAGCGTCTTGAGTTTCTTGAGCAGCCTCTTGATGAACTTTAATTCCAGTAGCTGCACTACTTACATCAAATTGAAGAAGGAGGTTTAAATCAGCAATATGTTCAGCGTTGTACTTCATAATTAACCTATATATTCATAACGTTCTCTACCTTCACCTTAGTGCGCATTCTCGGCTCAGGCAATAGCAAATAAAGAGAATTGATAAGTGATACCAAATTGATTGATTAATCATCGAGTGATGAGTTTATTTTGGTTATATTGGGTGATTTACACCCACTTAAATCATCAATGATGTTTATTGCTAAGTGGTTGTAATATATTGTGACTAGAAATAATTTGCATTGAGCGAATATTGTATAAAAAGGATATGCATAAGTGAGAGCGAACAAAGTAGCATTAATGATCAGTATGCTATTTGCTATCTCAGGTTGTCAAAGCACACCCTCAGAGCAGACAGACGCGAACCAAGCCACAAACAACAATAATGAATCGACAATAGAGGTCCGTTCATTTCAGTCTGTCCAAAGCGTTTACTCCGAATGGGAAGTTAAGCTTGAAGACCATGCTCAATTGTCTCTCTATGCACCAGAGAATTACAATGAACTATTAGACGCATGGGATGATGCTGAAAGCATTTATGCGGACTTACTGAAAGACGAAACTCGGATAACCAAGAGTTACTCCATTTTTTCGAGCCTAACTTACGCTGAAGCCTTCGATGAAAAAATCGCTTTGATCAAATCAAACTATGACTCAATCTTAGTGTTAAAGAAGAAGGCTGACCGAGTACTCGCTGATTCGATTGTCCAAATGGATTACCTGAAGTTCTTGGGCGCAGATACCATGTTTACCTCGAGCTACAAACGCTTGTATTCAGAATACAGCGAGTTGTTCGAGTATGTGCTGGTCGATGAGCTTGAAGACGCTCAAGAAGCTCAGGTGGAATTTCTTAACAATGCTCGCTTATTAGAAGTTAAAGTGGCGCATAAGAAATACATCGAACCTTTGAAGAACGAATTAGAGTTCTTGGAAGATGAAGATTTTGATGACGTTGCTCCGCTTACCTTTGCTAAGGCAGCATCTCAAATTGCGTTGGCCGAAAGCCAAGTGAAAGCTAGCCCTCGTGAAAAGTCGATCATTGAAGACGCGGTTCACGCTGCAGAGTTTGAATTGAACCACGTGCGCAGTGTCGCTCATGAAGTCAAAGTGCTGGCGAGCGTAAAAGGCGACCAGTTCGAACAGTCGGTTTTGAATGCCGAGAACCAGCTACTGAGCATTTCACAAATCGTTAATGATGAAGATTACCGTGATGTTGGTTTACGTCAGCAATCACAGAAGATAGTAGCGAGTGTTAAGGCGTTAAAAAGCTCTGATATGACAGGGCTTTTAAAGTCAGAGATTGAAACTTTGACTGAGCAATTGGCTAAGCTGGAGTCTGAAAACCAGAAGCAAGCGCAGCAACTGTCTGAAGCAACCAAGCACAGTGAGTTGCTCGGTGAGCAGATTACCAAGAGTGATGCTCACATTAAAAGCTTAGAAGAGTTAGTGGATAGTTTGAAAAGCTTAGGTGGCAAAGTTGCCAACGAAAGTGACTCTGGTGTGATGTCCCCGGCTGTTGAATCTACTCTAGAGGATTCAACCCTAGAACAATCATCAGAAGAAGTGATTGAACCTTCGGTTTAGCATCACTAATTTCTTTATTTGTGATTGAGTTAAAAGCGCCTTAGGGCGCTTTTTTACGTTCTGTTGATCTATGTCAAAATCTAGAAATAAAAGCGCTCTGTGAGCCATTTTAGTGTACGTTATTCTTTTGGTTTTAACGTAACTTGTTGATATTTATAGGTGTGTTATTTTCTATGCTGATAACTAATCATTCAGCAGAGTTTTCTTTTTACTACTAAAGTCGTATGAATTTGGAATAACTCGGACTATTTGCTTTCAACAAGGCTGTTAGAGCTATTTTGTGCCTAAAATAGCTCTTGAATTCAGAAATGAAAGAGAGGATTATCGCGCTCCCGACGACATGTTTCAAAATGTAAATCATCATGAATCTAAACCAATTTGACTCATTATTACCGCCACAAATGGCTGAGCGCGCTGCAGATATTGGCGTAGGTAAAGCAACCAAAGATCCAATCAAATCTTTTCTCCTAGCGATTTCCGCTGGCATACACATCGGTATTGCGTTTGTGTTCTACACCATCGTAACGACTGGTGCTGGTGATTTGCCTTGGGGTATTACTCGCCTATTAGGTGGCCTTGCATTTAGCTTGGGCTTAATTCTCGTTGTTGTTACCGGTGGTGAGCTATTTACCAGTTCGGTGCTGACTCTGGTTGCTCGTGCAAGTGGCAAGATTAGTTGGCGCACGCTCGTTAAGAACTGGGCTACAGTTTATGTAGGTAACTTGATTGGCGCATTGCTGCTGGTGGCTTGTATGTTACTGACCAAACAGTACATGTTCGACCACGGTCAAGTGGGTTTGAATGCAATGGCGATCTCCCAACATAAGATGCACCACGATTTTATCCAAGCTATCGCGCTCGGCATCATGTGTAATGTATTGGTTTGTATCGCGGTATGGATGACGTTTAGTGGACGCACACTGACTGACAAAATTGCGGTAATGATTTTGCCTGTTGCGATGTTCGTATCGGCTGGTTTCGAGCACTGTATTGCGAATATGTTCCAAGTGCCTTTAGCTATCGGCATCAAAACATTTGCTCCGGCTGAATTTTGGACAATGACAGGCGCTAACCCAGCGGACTATGTTGATCTGAACATGGCGGACTTTTTGATGAACAACTTGCTGCCCGTTACCATCGGTAACATCATTGGCGGCGGTATCTTTGTTGGCATGTGGTACTGGTTGATCTACCTACGTGACTAATAAAGGTGGCGCTATCGACAAAGATGGCGTGACTAACTCAGTTGACGAGATGAGTTAAAGCGCAGTGAAAACACTGAACTGACTTATGACATTTACAAGACGGTCTGCATTGCAGGCCGTTTTTTATTTGTGGAAAACCTACTTCTTCATCTCTCTAATGATCATCTGAAAATTCAACAGCGCTGATTACCATGTGTGTATATGTCTTTGAAATCACCCAAAGATCAAAGGCGATGATCTTCCCTTGGGTCGAAATGGACAAAAAAGGATCTATATTGATTTGGTTATCCACAGTTTCTGTGGATAACCTGTCTCAAATTCAGTGAGTAACCAGATCTAAGTGGAGCAGGGAGGTTATTTCGAAGGCTGTATTTGAGCGAGAACTCGCCCTTCTTTGGTTAAAGATGTCTTCAATGAGAGGTGAAGTGCAAGTGCTAAAGAGCAGCTCATCATCACGAAAATTGCCAGCATGATCATCAGTTGATACTTAATCGCGATCATCGGCGAAGCACCACCTAAGATTTGTCCCGTCATCATTCCCGGCAGCGTTACTAGGCCTGTGGTTGCCATAGAGGCCATGATAGGGGACATCGCTTTCTGTATCGCATTACGTACAAAAGGCGCAGCAGCATAAGTAGGAGACGCGCCTAACGCGATTGCGGCTTCATATTCTGATTTCTGTGTTTCAAAGGCACCAAACAGGTTCTGCAATGCCACTATATTACTGCTTAAGCTATTACCCAATAACATCCCTGCGATCGGGATAAGGTACTGCGCGTTAAAAACCGGTGTCGGTTTAATGATGAAAAAGCAGATGAACAAGACAATAGGTACACAAGTTACCGCAAGGCTAACGGCGACAGGAGCCAAAAGTAGGTTTCTTGGCAGTCTAGATTTTTCAACAATCGAGCTTGCACCGACGATAATCATCGCAAATAACCACAGCAAATTGACCCACAAACTATTCAAAGTGAACAAGTATTCTAGGTAAAGTCCAACCAGAAATAGCTGAATAACCATACGAATTATGCTGATAGAAGCTTCTTTGCCAAGGCCGAGTTTTAACTTGTGGTTGATGGTAATGGGTAGCAAGAGAAGTGAGCTGAAGAACAATAACTGCCACCAAGATATATCAATAACGTCTTGCATAATGTTTCCTTTTAAGTAGGTCCCCATCATATATGAAAGTGCCAAATGATGCATTTCAGCTTCTCAGCCGTTGCTTCAAAAGATACTCAATAATTTAACAATCAAACCACAAAATATTGGTTGTTTGAGGCATTTTTGGCTACTACTTAGTAGGTAAAACGTTAAAATTGGTTACAATACAGTTACGCAGGTGTTGGAATTTAACATTTGTGAAATATACTTAATTCTTCACATTTGTTAATACTTTTTAATAACTTTGTTTAACTAAAAACAACTTTGGATGAGCTCAAAAAAGTATTGATTAGCAAGGGTTATAACGGGAGATTTGATTGAACCCTACTTTGAGTATGGTCTAAAATTTGTCGTTAGATACTTAAGAACTTTAGCCCCATAGAATGGGTTACTCGAAATTACTAAATACAAAATAGGCAAAATGTATGAGTGATGTTAATAAAATTGAAACTAGCGAAAAACATTCGCTGGAGTGGAAGTCTTTCCTCTTCATCGCGGTGGTTCTCTTCCCAATATTAAGTGTGGCTTTTGTAGGCGGTTACGGCTTCCTAGTTTGGGCACTGCAAGTGTTTGTATTCGGACCTCCTGGTGCTCACGGCGGCATGTAATGCCCTCTAGTAACAACATTTTTTAAAATCAATATTTAAGAGAGCTAAACATGAAATCATTTTTAGTTAAATTATGGCGCACAATGACTCGCCCAGCAGTACACATCAGTCTTGGTGTACTAACTATGGGTGGCTTTATCGCCGGTGTTATTTTCTGGGGCGGTTTTAACACAGCTCTAGAGCACACAAATACAGAAGAATTCTGTGTAAGCTGTCACACCATGCGTGACAACGTATACGTAGAACTACAAGAAACGGCTCACTGGAAAAACACTTCTGGTGTACGTGCTACTTGTCCTGACTGTCACGTTCCACATGAATGGACAGCAAAAATCGCTCGTAAGATGCAAGCTTCTAAAGAAGTATTCGCTCAAGTATTTGGTGACCTAGATACGCCTGAGAAATTCGAAGCTCGTCGTATCGAACTGGCTAAACACGAATGGGATCGCTTCTCTTCGAACAAATCTCTAGAGTGTAAAAACTGCCACAACTACGATTCAATGGATTTCGAAAACATGCGCCCAACAGCGCGTATCCAGATGAAGAACGCGGCAGAGCGTGATCAAAGCTGTGTTGACTGTCACAAAGGTATTGCTCACAACCTTCCATTAGATATGGCATCAGCGAGCGGTATTGTTGGCGAGCTAGAAAACGTAGCAAGCAGCACATCTTACGCAAATGGTTCAGACGTGATCTCTATTCGTCACCTACCAATGTACACAGATGAAACAGCTGAAGTTGAAGCGGGTCTATTAAGCCCTGCAAGTAAAGTTGCTGTGATCGACGAAAAAGGCGACATGATCAAGATTCAAATCGACGGTTGGCGCAAAGCGAAAGGCTTCGGACGTGTAATCCAAGAAGACTTCGGTATGAACATCTCGACTGCAATCTTGACGAAAGAAGTATCTCAAAGTGACGTAATCACTGTTGGTGAGAAGAAAGAAGATGAGCTAACTGGCCTTCCTTGGGAAGAAGTTAACCTAGCACTTTGGATGAAGAAGGAGTCTATGGTTGATAACTTCGATCCAATCTGGAACGCAGCTGGTCAAGCGTACCAATCTAACTGTTCAACGTGTCACTCACAGCCAGATGAAGCTCACTTCAGCGCTAACGGTTGGGTAGGCATGCTAGATGGTATGATTGCGTTCGTTAACTTCGATACAGATACAGAAGCACTGGTTCTTAAGTATCTACAGAAGCACTCATCAGATTTTTCTGAAGGCCATCACTAATAAGACGTCAATTGGAGTAACACAATGGCAATTACAAGAAGAAGTTTTCTGAAAGGTGTCGCGACGACAAGTGCGGCATCGGTTATCGGTCCAAGCTTATTGGCGTCGGCTTCAGCATCTGCTGCAGAAACAGACGGCGCGTGGAAAGTCTCTGGTTCTCACTGGGGTGCATTCCGAGCTCGCGTTTACGCGGGTAAAGTACAAGAAATTAAACCTCTAGAAATCGATCAGCACCCAACAGAGATGCTGAAAGGTATTAAAGGTATTATCTACAGCCCATCACGTGTGCGTTACCCAATGGTTCGCCTAGATTGGTTGAAGAAGCATAAGTACAGCGCAGACACGCGTGGTAACAACCGTTTTATTCGTGTGACTTGGGATGAGGCACTAGACCTTGTTTACCGCGAGCTAGAGCGCGTACAGAAAGATTACGGTCCATGGGCGCTTCACACAGGTCAAACTGGTTGGAGACAAACAGGTCAGTTCCACAGCTGTACTAACCACATGCAACGTGCAATGGCACTTCACGGTTACTCTGTGAAGAAAATCGGTGACTACTCAACCGGTGCTGGTCAAACGATCATGCCTTACGTGTTAGGTTCTACTGAAGTTTACGCACAAGGTACGTCTTGGGAACTTATCCTAGAAAACAGTGACAACATTGTTCTTTGGGGTAACGATCCAGTTAAAAACCTTCAAGTAGGTTGGACATGTGAGACTCACGAGTCGTTCGCATACCTAGAACAGCTGAAAGAAAAAGTTGCTAAGAAAGAGATCAACGTTGTTTCTGTTGACCCTGTTAAAAACAAAACAGGTCGTTACCTAGAAAACGAGCAAATGTACATCAACCCACAAACTGATGTGGCGTTCATGCTTGGTGTTGCTCACGTTCTTTACAACGAAGGCCTATACGACAAGAAGTTCATCGAAACTTACTGTCTAGGTTTTGAAGATTTCATCAAGTACGTTCAAGGTGAAACGAAAGACAGAGTTGAGAAGACGCCAGAATGGGCTTCTGCTATCTGTGGCGCAAGCGCGGACTCTATTCGTGACTTCGCTAAGATGCTGGTTAACGGTCGTACACAGATTCTTGTTGGTTGGAGTATCCAACGTCAAGAGCACGGTGAACAGCCTTACTGGATGTGTGCAGTTATCGCAGCAATGGTTGGCCAAATTGGTCTTCCGGGCGGTGGTATCTCTTACGGTCACCACTACTCTGGTATCGGTGTATCTTCAACTGGCTTCGCTGCTCCGGGTTCATTCCCGCTGAACATCGACAAAGGTCAATCGCCTAAGCACACTAACACTGATTACAACGGTTACAGCCGCGTAATCCCTGTTGCTCGTTGGGTAGATAGCCTGTTAGAGCCAGGTAAGAAGATCAAAGCAAACGGCGCAACAGTGACACTGCCTGACATCAAGATGATGGTATTCAGTGGTAACAACCCGTGGCACCACCACCAAGATCGCAACAAGATGCGTAAAGCATTCAAGAGCCTACAAACTGTAGTGGCTGTTGATTTCGCTTGGACTGCAACTTGTCGTCACTCTGATATTGTTCTTCCAGCTTGTACTCAGTGGGAACGTAACGATATCGATGGTTACGGCGCGTACTCTGGCCGTGGTTTGATCGCAATGCACAAGCTAGTGGATCCTCTGTTCCAGTCTAAGACTGACTTCGAGATCATGTCTAGCCTAACTAAGCGTTGGGGTCGTTACGACGATTACACGCGTGGTATGGACGAAATGCAGTGGGTTAAATCTCTGTACGACGAATGTCGCGCATCAAACGAAGGTAGCTTCGAAATGCCTGAGTTTGCTGAGTTCTGGGAGAAAGGTTTCCTAGACTTCGGCAAAGGTAAGCCATGGACTCGTCACGCTTCATTCCGTGAAGATCCAGAGATCAACGCACTAGGCACGCCTTCTGGTTTCATCGAAATCACAAGCCGTACTGTTGGCAACATGGGTTACGAGCACTGTCAAGAACACC
Organism: Vibrio sp. 10N.286.52.F8; assembly: GCF_041468745.1. NCBI lineage: Bacteria > Pseudomonadati > Pseudomonadota > Gammaproteobacteria > Vibrionales > Vibrionaceae > Vibrio > Vibrio sp. 10N.286.52.F8. The sequence continues at coordinate 74,288 of NZ_JBFRJF010000007.1, read as the reverse complement.
CAATGTGGTTCGAGAAATCTGAACGTTCACACGGTGGTCCAGGCTCTGACAAGCACCCGTACTGGCTACAATCTTGTCACCCAGACAAGCGTCTTCACTCTCAGATGTGTGAATCTGAAGAGTGGCGTGCGACTTACGCGGTACAAGGCCGTGAGCCAATCTACATCAACCCAGTAGATGCTAAGAAGAAAGGCATCAAAGATGGCGATGTAGTACGTGTGTTTAACGACCGTGGTCAACTACTAGCAGGTGCTGTTCTAATGGATAGCTACGCTCCTGGTGTTGTTCGTATCGAAGAAGGTGCTTGGTACGGTCCGATCAACGAGAAAGTGGGCGCGCTAGATACATACGGCGATCCAAACACACTGACTCAAGATATCGGTACGTCTGAACTTGCTCAAGCAACGTCAGCAAACACATGTTTGGTTGATTTCGAGAAGTTCCAAGGCAAACTGCCTCCAGTAACTTCATTCGGTGGTCCAATCGAAGTTTCTTAAGCATCTCGCTTAAAAGATAAGATTAAAGCTTGAATTAAAGCCCCTGTAAGCACTCTTACAGGGGCTTTTTGTATTTTAGATGTCTGTGTTAGTGTTTCTAAATAAGCATTGTAACAGGGCTAATAGAGGGTGTTTTGAGCAGGCTGTAACGCGCTGTTTGAGAGAGGTGGTAGAAGCAGTGAAGCAGGAAGGGAATGTAAAAAGAACCTGTGGAAAGACTTAAGCAGACGGAAACAAAAAGGCCGATACAAAGTACCGACCTTACAGAAGCCTATGTAGTTAACTCTGATCAAGTTAGATCTCAAACATAAACCAATAGCCATAAGCACAGATTAAAGCGGGCACACTTGAATACAAGGTTGCGACCAGTGCTGCTTTCGGTGCCATCGCAATCGCAGGGAATAGCGCATCTCCATCATTTGAAATTGCATTACCTACCTGAGCAGAAAGTGGAAGCGCACCTGAAAGGTAAAGGCTAGTCACCAATAATTGTGGTCCACAGCCCGGTAGCAAGCCCATCAGGACCCCTGCCAGGGGGAGCATAATGCCCCAGCTTGAGAATAGCGTCGCAAAATCCACATTTGCTAGCACAGAGCCAAATTCGAAGAAGAGAAAGGCAACCACAACCCACGCTGTGACAAAGTTGGTGTCTTGAGCGGTTTTTTGCAGTGGATGAAAGCCTAAACATTTCTCATCTTCACTTACTGCTGATTTGTAATCTTCAATTTCGCGAGTGAGACCCCATAGAAACATTGAGCTAATCAGTAAAATTGTTCCCGTCCATTCCATCGACATTTCAGGCAAAGCGAGCAGCTCGTTCACATCGACTTGAAAAGAGCCAAGTAGGGCAACGGCAGCACCCGGAATAATCAGTACAGACCACAGGTAACCTTGCAGGTTTATCGCTTTTTTAGAGACCGATTCTTTGTCTTGAGATTGAGAAGCACAGCTGCTCACCACTTCATTTTTCTGTGCTTTTTTTGGGCGTAAGAAGTCGTCTGCGTGAAACAAGTTAATGATTCGGCCTGACGCAGTACCCACGATCACGCCCATCGCCATCATGGCTAAACCTGTCTTAGGCTCGCTCGCTATGAGCAGGAACGCCGCGTCACCCATGGTTGAGACGAGCACCGCAACTACCGCACCAAATCCGAGTTTTCCCGAGATAAATTGTGTGGTTACCACTATCGCACCGCCACAGCCGGGCAACGCGCCCATGAGAGCCGCGAATACCACTTGGTTTGAACGAGATTGATGGACGAGCTTATTGAAGACGTTATCTTTGTTTATGTACAGACTTAACCAGTGGTAAATAGCCAAGGTTAAAGCAACATAACAAGACACTGCCCAAAACGCGTCTGACAAAGTAGTCACCGTCAGCTCTCGTGTAGCTGGGGCTGCAACCAAAGCTGCAAGTGAGACAGGCAAAAGCAGGCGCTTAAATGACAGTGAAAACTGAGTTGTTTTCGCAGCACTACTGCTTGGCAAAAAAGAGATTAGTCGATCCATAGGTGTTACTCAAAATTAGTGGCTTAAGATAAATATATACGAATGATAATAATTATCAATTGCATTTGTTGTTTTTTTATCTATTGTTACTATTGGCTAAACCCACGAAACATGACCAATCTAAAAAAATGAGGTAAAGTATGGCTAATAAAGAGAGGCTCTAAAGGTAGAGTCATAATTGTTAGTGTAATAGGAAGAAACATGATTTTAGTTGTTGGTCACAAAAACCCTGATAGTGACAGTATTTGTAGTGCGTTAGTTGCAACTGAGCTTCTTAAGGCTCGTGGCGAGGAAGCGACACCAATTCGCCAAGGCGAGATCAACCGCGAAACTCAACACATTCTAGAAGTCGCTGGTGCTGAAAAGCCAGAGCTTCGTACTTCTGTTGCTGGTGAGAAAATCTGGCTAGTAGACTACTCAGATCTAGCACAAGCACCAGATGATGTTGCTGATGCAGAGATCGTAGGTATTGTTGATCACCACCGTCTAGGCGACGTGATGACAGTAAACCCAATGGAAGCTTGGATCTGGCCTGTTGGTTGTACAAACACTGTACTTTTCAACATGTTCAAGATTGAAGGTCACGCAATCTCTCAACAAATCGCTAAACTAATGATGTCTGCAATTCTTTCAGACACAGTGGGTTTCGCTTCTCCAACATGTACTCAAAAAGACAAAGACGCGGTTGCTGAGCTTGCTGAAATTGCTGGCGTAACTGACGTTGATGCATTCATCAAAGCGCTTCTAATCGCAAAAACAAACATCGAAGGCCTATCTGCTGCACAGCTAGTAGAAAAAGACCTTAAAGGCTACCCATTCAACGGTCGTGATGTTGTTGTTGGTCAAGTTGAACTTGCGACTCTTGAGCAAGTAGACGGCATGATCGAAGCGCTAGAAGCTGATCTTGAAGAGCGTTGTGAGAAAGACGGTCTAGCGTTCGCTGCGGTAATGCTAACAGATATCACTACTGCTCAAACTCGTCTTCTATACAAAGGTGAGTGGGCTGAGAAATTGGTTAAGCACGAGAAAGGCGGCGTATTAATGATGGAAAATACACTAAGCCGTAAGAAGCAAGGCTGGCCTTGGCTACAAGGTGAGCTTGTTTAATCAAGTCGCTTAATATTAAACGCCTGCTTATTTAGCAGGCGTTTTTCTTTGAAGTAGACTTTCTTCTTCATCGATAATGTTTGAAGTTAACAACACTCGGCATAAAATAGCTTTAAGAGCAAAGTTACTGACTAAAGTAGGAAATTAAGATGACTACACAGCTAGACGATAAAAAAATCGCTGAAATCAACAAGTATACGGGCGAGCAACGCCTGAAATACTGTGTGAAAGAAATCGTAGCAAACCGTGAAGTATGGATCTTAACCGATGAACACGGTTGTGTAATGCTGAACACAGAAGATGAAGATTGTGTTCCAGTATGGCCAAACCAAGAGTTCGCAGAATCATGGGCAACGGGTGATTGGTCTGAGTGTAAAGCTGAGTCTATTTCGTTGAACAAATGGCACAGTCGCTGGACGAACGGTCTAGAAGACGACGAACTTGCTGTTGTAGTATTCCCGAACGAGCAAGAAGAAGGCGTTATCTTGTTCCCGGATGAGTTCGACTTCGAATTGAAAAAGCAGGCAGCTAAGCGCTAGTTCTTTCGTAATACAGTAACATCGTAAGTCAGCGTTGCCTTTCTTAGGCAGCGCTATCATTCAATTATCCCATCTAAGTTACTTCCAACGTATATTCGTCAATACCCAATCAACTGATACAAAGGCGCTTGCTGTGCGGCTTTAGAAGCTTGCTGAAGCACACCTGTTTTGCTGTATCTCTTGAGTATCTTTCGAACGATAGGTTTTACTTCAGATTTTGTCATTCCAGCTTTCAATTCTGGTTCATACAGCAATTGCAGTAGCACTACGTCTAATGGCGATAATAAGTCTTCTGGCGTGTGGTCGTTGAAAATAGAAGGGTAGGCTTTATCTGAATCATTCGGCAGGCCTAGAACTTGTGTGATCTCTTCCACGATACAGGCGACCAGCTTACCTCGCGATCTTGCCTGATCAACCGGGATTACAATCCCAGCGTATACAATCTCGCCTTTAGAATTGGTTCTATAGCCCGCCGTGCAGATGGCGCTATTTAAATGTTGAGTTGATTTGAGCTTGAGCACCGATTTCGCCTCAGATACCCACTGGCTCTGCCTTGTGTATATCCATTTAACGTTCGCTTCGGACTCTTTACTGACGATTGTTATTGGATGTTGGGTGACTTCAGATAAGTGTTTGATATGAAGCTCTGTGATCTCTTGATGCAGTTCCTCATCGCCCACTCGATGATCGATCCAAATCTTGATCGGTTGTTTCCACTTGGCGAGCGGTTTGTTGCCTTGGGAGTATTCGTGTTGAAGCGCGACGTTATAAAAGGCAGTTTCGACGAAGCTTCTATCTAGCCATGTGAGCGGTGTGCTTGTCGCGTTAAAGGACAACAGCACCAACAAGAGGGGAAGCATTGAAGCTGTTCGATACATACTTTTCCCCTCTGCTAAATGTAGCGTGATTCCAGGTTAGTGGTTCGGCGCTTTGGAGAAATGGCTCTCAACCAATCTTTGGGTGATTTGGTGAGTTGGATTGGTTAGCACTTGATCTGTTTCCCCACTCTCAACCACATTGCCTTCATGCATGACAATAATCTTGTCGGTAATGTGCTTAACAATACCGAGGTGTTGAGATACATAAACGAACGATACGCCCATCTCTTCTTGTAACTCTAAGAACAGATTGATGATTTGCGAGCGCATTGCCATGTCCAAACCATTTAAAGCTTCATCAGCAACAATGATGGATGGCTGAAGTATTAAGGCACGAGCCAAACAAACCCTTTGTTTCTGGCCTGCAGCAAGCATCTGAGGGTAGAAATACGCATGTTCCGGTAGAAGGCCTACGCGCAGTAGTGTGTCTTTCACACGACGCATACGAGCTTCTGGAGGCATGTTGGTGTTTCGCTTTAATGGACCTTCAAGAATTCGACCGATCTGAATGCGCGGGTTAAGTGACGTATTCGGATCTTGGAAGATCATTCGAATCAGCTTACAACGAGTCGAGTAGTCTTTGTGCTCTAGCTTTTCGCCATTCACGCGGATCTCGCCTGCGGTTGGCTCCACCATGCCTGCGAGCATTCTGGCTAATGTTGATTTGCCAGAACCATTCTGGCCGATAAAACCAATTGTCTGGCCTGCTTCAAGAGAAAAGCTAACTGGCTTCACCGCCTGATGAATCTTTTTACGGAAAAGACCAGAGCGAGTCGTAAAGTCTTTAGACAAATCACTGACTTCTAATAATGCACTCATGATTTCTTTTTCTTCTCCATATTCAGAGGGAAGTGACAGTTGAACTTATGGTTCTTGATACGTTTCGTATGTGGGATCTCGACACACTGCCTTTGTGCGTATGGGCAGCGAGGCCCTAATCGACAACCAATAGGAAGATGTTGCAGCGGTGGAATTGACCCCGGCAAAGACTGGAGCTTCTCCTTGTGGGGAATCCAGTCGTTAAAGTCTGGCATCGCTTTTAACAAAGCAACGGTGTACGGGTGCTTTGGTGCATCCAACAGCTTCGGTGTATCAGCGGATTCTACCGATTGACCACAGTACATCACGGTAATGCGAGTCGCCCATTGGGTAATGGTGGTTAAGTCATGGCCGATCAACACGATGGTGGTGTTATTGATCTGGTTCATACGACTCAAAAGACGCAATATTTGAGACTGTGTAATTGGGTCTAAATCGTTGGTTGGCTCGTCAGCAATCAAGACTTTTGGCTTGGCAGCGATCGCCATTGCGATCATGACTTTTTGACACTCACCATCTGTCAGCTCATAAGAGTAACTGTCCATTAGGCGAGAGTGGTCTTTGATGCCGACTTTGTGTAGTAATGCGATCGCTTGCTTCTTACGCCACTTAAATCGTTGCCACCAACGACCTTCAAACGAATGGGAAGGGATCGCTTCAACGAGCTGGTTACCTACTTTTTCAGAAGGGTCAAGACACGTTGATGGCTCTTGGAAGATCATTGCGATATCGCGGGCGATCACTCGGCGTCTTTCTTTCGGCGTCAGTTGCAGTAGGTCGATATTACCTAAGCGCATTCGGTCTGCAGAAACCTTCCAGTTTTCTTTACATACTCCGACGATCGCTTTTGCAACCAAACTCTTACCTGAGCCTGATTCACCTACTAAGCCACGAATTTCCCCTTCATTGAGGGTAATACTCATTCGATCTACGGCTTTAACCATCCCTTGAGGGGTCTCAATCTCGATGGTTAGATGTCGAATATCAAGTAACGGCATTATTCGATTCCTGCATTTAGCGCTTGGCGAACACCTTCACCGACGAGGTTAATCACGATAACTGTAAACATAATAGCTAAGCCGGGTAGGGTAACTGTCCATGGCGCAAGGTAAATCAACTCGACCGAATCACCCAAGATGGAGCCCCATTCGGTACTCGGTGCTTGAGCGCCAAGCCCTAGGAAACCTAAAGCCGTGATATCAAGAATTGCGACTGACAGTGCCAGCGTAACTTCAAGAGCGATCACGGTAAGGATGTTCGGAAGGATTGAGTTCCATAGCAGGTAAAAATCGTTCGCACCATCAAGGCGAGAAGCCAGAATATAGTCTTTTTCTACTTCAGCATGCACGGCAATGTACACCGAGCGTATAAAGCGCGGGATCAGTGCCAAGCACAAGGCGAGCAAGATATTAAACTCCCCAAAGCCAAGGAATGCCACGAAGATAATCGCCAGCAGAAGAGATGGAATCGACATAACAGTATCAAGCAGGTGGTTTAGCGTGCTTGATAGTAAACCGCGCGTCATACCAGCAAGTACGCCAATCAGACAACCAATGACGGCTGCGATAAAGGTAATCACCACCGCGGCGCCGAAGGTTAACTGAGAGCCAATTATTAGGCGAGAGAGAATATCTCTGCCTAAGTCATCCGTACCCAAAAAGTATTCTACCGTTCCCGCAGGATCCCAAGAGGGCGGCGTTAATAGGTGACCGGTTTGTTCTTGTGCATCATGCGGGGCTAGCCACGGTGAAGTGACGGTGACCAGAATGATAAGCACCAAACACCACAAGCCAAACATAGCTAGATTATTGCTGCGGAAGCTGCGCCAGAAACGTTCGAACTGGGTTGGAATCTGTTCTTCTTGGTAGACGTTATTTGTTAGCATACCATTCCTTCCTTACCAGTGGATTGATCATCGCGCCCAGTAGATCGGACAGAATATTAGCGGTCAAAACTAAGGTAGCCACCACAATTACACCAGCTTGAATTGAAACGTAATCTTGATTCGATAAGGCATCCAATAACCAGCGGCCAATGCCCGGCCAGTTAAAGATAGACTCGGTAACAATAGCAAGCGTTAACATACTCGATAGCTGAACACCGACCTTAGGAATAATCGGAGGTATCGCGTTTCTTAGCACGTGCTGCGTGATGATCTCTCTAGTGGAAAGACCTTTAATTCGCGCAGCGCGGATGTAGTTTTGCGTCATTACTTCAGCCACTGACGCTCTCATCAATCGGATGACCTGAGTCGTTGGCGCCAGTGCTAAAACAAGACAAGGCAACGCCATGTGCTCGATAACACTTTGTAGTGCGTGCGCACGGTAGCGACCCTCGGCAAAAAAGGCGTCAATCATCGCGAATCCAGTCACGTGTTCAATCTCGTAAAGTAGGTCGTATCGGCCACCAACTGGGAACATTTCAAAGTGCAGTGAAAACACCATGATCATCAGCAACGCGACCCAAAATATAGGCGCAGAGTAACCGGCCATTGAGGTGAACGATATGGTGGTATCAACAAATTTACCTTGTCTCATACCAGCAATGGTGCCGAAAGGGATACCGATGATGAGTGCCAACACAAAGGCAAAGAAGCACAGCTCTAGCGTTGCAGGGAACACCAGGACCAACTCATCGATGATAGGCACACCGTGTTTGCTTAGGCCAAAGTTTAGCGTCGATAATTCAGTGATATAGCTAATCCAACCGGGCCAAAAATCTTGAATTGCCCAAGGTGAGGTTTGGTCTAATCGAAGCAGGGAAAAACCTACCAAGGTCAGAATTCCTAGCGTAATAACGAATAAGTTTACACGTCTTAATGTATACCAAAACATTACTGCACCTCTCTTCTGACTTGATCAAAAGGTTGGGCATTGAAAGGACTTGCTTTAAAGCCTGTTAGCGAACGATCGTGCACGCGAAATTGCACGCCATGAGCTAAAGGAATCACAGGAACTTCTTCATTGAGAATGTTTTGGGCTTGTCGGTACAAGTTCACACGGTGCCTTTGTTGATTGATCTCTAATGCTAAGTCGAGAAGGAAATCAAAGTCTGAATTACACCACATCGAGACGTTTAACCCTGCACGCTCAGAGCTGCATGAGAGCAGCGGACGTAAGAAGTTGTCCGGGTCACCGGTATTGCCTATCCAGCCTGTAAGCAACAAGTCTGTTGAGGAAATAGAGGACAACTGTGTGCGGTCAAATCGGTCGTCGGTATAGAGTTTCAATTCAATACCAATATCGGCTAAGTTTGCTTGGATAAGTTCTGCCGTTTTTCTTGGACTTGGATTGTATGCGCGTGGCTCTAGTGGTACCCACATTGAAAGCTCTAACCCAGGTTCAACGCCAGCTTCTTTGAGAAGCGCAACCGCATAGTTTCGGTCGTAGCGAACTTGAACGCTGTCTTTTTGGTGAGCCCAAGAAGTCGGAGGAAGCAAGGTGTAGGCTTTGGTTCCTGTACCGTAATACACAGAATCAAGAATGTTCTGACGATTGATGGCTAAGTTGAGCGCTTTACGAACTCGAGAGTCACGCAGTGCAGGGTGCTCAGTATTCAGCGCGATGAAAGAGACATTAACCGCCGGAGTAGCAGAAATCTTCAACTCTTCATGAGCCTGAATAATAGGGATTTGGCTAGAAATTGGTGAGTTGAGCACGTCACACTCACTACGCAGAAGCTTGGCAAGTGTGCCTGTTCCACGTTGCGAAGTATCGAACACAACTTGGTCCATTTGTACTTCACCCTTCCAGTAGTGCTTGTTCTTTTTCAAGCGCACTAGGTCGTTGATTTGGTATTCATCCAAGTAGAAAGGGCCAGTGCCGACTGGATTGGAATCGATTCGATTTTTCTCATCCGCTGCAATGAGCTGATTGGCATACTCCTTAGAGTGAATGACTGCATAGCTGGTGGCGATGTTATTGAGAAACGAATTGTCTGGGCGACTTAATTGGAATTTCACCGTTAGGTCATCAACTGCGGTGATATCGACAATCAGGTTTTTGAAGTCGATTCCGGCAAACCATGGGTATAGGCCGCCACCCACATAATGAAATGGGTTTGAACTATCAATGACACGTTCAAAGCTAAACACCACATCTTGTGCATTCATGCTACGAGTTGGGGTGAACCAGTTTGTGGTTTGGAACGCAACATTTGGGCGCAGTTTGAACGTGTATTCTGTACCTGATTTATCAACAGACCAACTTGTCGCTAAGTTCTGTTTTGGTCGGTACGTCATCGGATCAAGAGTGAGCAGTGTATCGAAGATTTGAGGACTCAGCGATTCTGCGGTAATGCCACTATCAACCAGCTGTGGATTGAAGGTACTAGGATTACCTTGGCCGCAATAAATGAAGCCTTTTTCACGGATTTGCTCGTGATTCACACTCTCACCACATCCAGCGAGAAAGCTCAACGTGCAGATGCTCAGTGATAGTCTTATTAGTGCTTTCATAAAAAGAAATACTTTTCGAAACGAGGCGTTAGAGGAGCCTCAAGATCCGGACAATTTAACATTTTATTTATTCGGCTCCAAATAATAATCAAGCGTGGACAGCTATTTATCGTTAGCTTGTCCGACAATCGCGTACTTCCTCACCATTCCACGTAATTGGTTGTAGGTTAACCCAAGTAATTCTGCGGCTTGTTTCTGGTTATATTTGCTCTGTTTGAGGGCTTGGTTGAGTAGCTTGATGTCTTGTTGTTCTTGCCATGCTTTGTAATCAAGCGGCAAAGAAAACAAGCTCTCTGATGAAGTATGGCTGTTAGACGGCTCATTGCCAGTTTCCGGAGAGGAATCTTGCTCTGTTTTCCATGCGGGTTTAAATGGGTTAAACACCAAATATTCAATAGGATATGGATCTTTTCCGTGCTGATAGATAGCTCGCTCAATGACGTTTTTGAGTTCTCGTACATTCCCTGGCCAAGAATAATCCAAAAGCGATTCAACGGCAGAGGGGGCAAAGCCAACAAACAACTCCAATTCCAATTCACGACACATCTTAATGGCGTAATATTCTGCCAGTAGCATGATGTCTTCTTTTCGCTCACGCAAAGGAGGGATAGTAATGACGTCAAACGCCAGTCTATCTAATAGGTCTGCTCGGAATTCGCCCTTTAATGCCATGTCTGGTAAGTCGGCATTGGTTGCACACACCAGTCTGACATTGGCACTTAGCGCCTTTTGCCCACCGACACGTTCATATTGCCCGTATTCAATAACGCGCAGTAGTTTCTCTTGAACCGCAAGGGGAGTGGTCGCCAGCTCATCCAGAAACAGCGTTCCGCCTTCTGCTCTTTCAAAACGACCTTGATGACGCCCTTTCGAACCCGTAAAGGATCCCGATTCATGACCAAACAGTTCTGAATCAATCAAACCTTCACTTAAGGTTGAGCAGTTCAATGAGATCAAAGGTTGATCCCAACGTCTTGAAAGGTAATGCAGTCTTTGTGCGATCAACTCTTTACCTGTGCCACGTTCGCCAATGATCAGAATGGGTCTTTCTATTGGTGCGAGTTGGGAAACTTTATCTAACACAGAGAGAAAGCTAGGTGATTCACCAATGAGGTTCTGCTGCATAGCGGGTCCTTGTATGAATTAATCGCTGGAGAGGTCATGTAAGAGCCATAGTGGTGAAAAATACCAATACTTGGCTAAATTCATCATAGCATGGTTCGAGTTAATCACCATTTTATTGTAAGTAACTGATAATAAATGGCTTAAAAGTTGGCACGCTACTTGGATTATTTATGGTAGGTTTAACAACAAACGTAAATTTTTGAGCAAGTGGATTGATAAAGTCGCACAACGATTTGAAACGCATTTGCCATCATTGTAATTAAGGAGTTCCTCATGGGTATTTTTTCTCGCTTTGCAGACATTGTAAATTCAAACATCAGTGCACTATTAGATAAGGCTGAAGATCCAGAAAAGATGATTCGTCTTATTATCCAAGAAATGGAAGACACCTTAGTTGAAGTTCGTACCAACTCAGCAAAAGCAATTGCTGACAAGAAAGAGCTAGCGCGTAAAGTAGAAGCTATCGAAACACAGATTCTAGATTGGCAAAATAAAGCGACACTTGCCCTGACCAAACAACGCGAAGATTTGGCGAGAGCGGCGCTAATCGAAAAGCAAAAACTGGAAGACATCATCAAGAGCCTTCACACCGAACAAACCTTGGTTCATGAAACCATCGAAAAATTGACGAGTGAAATTGGTAAACTTGAAACAAAGATCGCAGAAACTCGTGCAAAGCAACAAGCATTAATGATTCGTAACAATGCGGCAAGCAACCGTCGTGATGTTCAAAAACACCTGCACTCAAGCAAAACCAACGAAGCAATGGCGAAGTTTGAGCAATTCTCGCGTAAAGTGGATGAATTAGAAGCTGAAGCGGACGTTTACGCTAAGACTGGCAACGCAAAATCTTTAGACCAAGAGTTTGCCGAGCTACAAGCTCAAGACGAAATTGAAAAAGAGCTAGCGAAACTGAAGCAACAAGTTGAAAACCGCGATAAATAATTTAGGAGTTTTCTATGTCAACATTTCTAATTGCAGGCCCACTGATTGTCTTCTTGATCTTCGTGGCTCCGCTATGGTTATTCTTACATTACCGCAGCAAGAAGAAATCCAGTAACGGTCTTTCAGAAACGGATCTTCAGCGTCTGCACAAGCTTTCAGCGCAAGCGGAATCTATGCAAGATCGTGTGAAGACACTAGAAAAAATACTGGATGCGGAGTCGCCTAACTGGAGACGCAACTATGAGTAGAGAACTGTATCGAGACACGATTAACGGCAAATTGTCTGGTGTGTGTGCGGGGTTAGCGAACTACTTTGGCCTTGAAGTTTGGCTGGTTCGCATCTTAGTTATCTCTGCAGCACTGCTTGGGGGGAGTTTTCTGGTCTTGTTAGCGTATTTAGCTTTGACATTTATGCTTGAAAAACAACCACCTCAGTATGTCGATCAGATGAAAGCTAAGCAAGAGCACACGCTGAAGCAGAAGCCTTGGGAAAAAGGGCAGACTGCAGAGTCTTTGCTGGGCACTTTAGAGGGGGATTTCCAGAAGTTAGAGACCAGTGTCCGCAACATGGAAGCTTATGTCACCTCCGACACTTTCAAAGTTGATCGCGCATTTAAGAACATCTAGTGTTAAAACCTCCAAAAATTAGATAACGGTTTAGGAAAATTTATCCCAAGCCGTTATTTTTTTTAATAATTTTCTCTAAATAAATCTTACGATAACTGGCAAGTTACATGTGATTAATCTATGTTATAAAAATATTTATAGATATGGATGAACACCAATGTATAGAGCCTCCGTTGTCCTATTGACGGCCTTAGCTGGGTTGTCTGGGTGTGGTAAGGAGCTTCCTCCCGTGCCTGAACCTGAGTCCAGACCCGCCAAACTCTTCACTGTCTCCGTCGGTAATAATGCCTTTGAGCGTAATTTCCCTGCTACCACAGAAGCTGGTGACAGAGCGGTACTCGCATTCCGTGTTCCTGGGTTATTGCAGAGCATCGATGTGACCGCTGGGCAGCACGTGTCTAAAGGCGACGAGCTTGCTAAGTTAAATCCCGATGAATATCAACTACTCGAGAAGCAAGCAAAAGCGAATTTTCAGCTAGCCGATGTTCAATATCAACGTGCGATCAAACTTCGTAAAGATCGTGTGGTATCAGAGCAAGATTTCGACCAAGCGAAAGCGAACCACAATTCAGCTCGCGCGGTGCTTAATCAAGCTAACGCGAATCTTCGCTACACCACTTTGGTTGCGCCGTATGACGGAACCATTTCCATCATTCCTGCTGAAAACCATGAATACATTGCGGCTAAACAAGGCGTGATGAATATTCAAACCAATCAAATTCTTAAAGTCGTCTTCTTATTACCCGACCAACTTATTACGCGCTTTTCATCAGGGTTCGAGATGGATGCAACCATGGTTTTTGATGCGTTTCCTGAAAACTCTTACGTTTTAACCTTCCAAGAAGTGGATACCGAAGCTGACCCGAAAACAGGTTCGTACAAAGTCACCATGGTAATGGAAAGACCAACCGATGTGGGTATTTTGCCCGGTATGTCTGGCTCGGTAAATCTCGTTTCATCGTTAGCGGCGGCCACCAAAATACCAACGTCAGCAATGATGACCGATGGGGATGATGTCTCTGTATGGCGTGTGAATAGCGACGGCATTGTTGAAAATGTTGCCATTGTCATCGATGAAAAACGCCATATCGTCTCTGGATTGAACGATGGCGATCGCATTGTGACTTCTGGCGTCAATGGTCTTGAGTCGGGCATTAAAGTTCGAGAGTGGATCAAGGAAAGGGGGCTATAACATGAAAACACTTAAAGTGGCTGCTGGCCTGTCGTGTTTAGCCTTACTGACGGCTTGTGAAGATAAGCAAGCTGTAGAAGTGAATAACACGCCCTTGGTTAAAGCTATCGAGATTTCAGTCATCGATTTTAGCGACAAACTCTATTTCCCTGCGGTAGCAAACGCTGCTGAGAAGGCTCACCTCAGTTTCCGAGTTGCGGGTGAAATCTTCAAGCTAGATGTGAAGGAAGGTGAACGAGTTGCCAAAGGGGACATCATTGCCGAGCTTGACCCAACCGATTATCAATTGGATGTGGACAATGCTCAAGCTCGTTACACGGTAATCAATAGTCAATACCGACGTTCGAGTCCGCTAGTGAAGAAAGGCTTATTGGCTAAGTCGCAATTCGATGAAATTGCCGCTCAACGCCAGATTGCTTATGCCGAGTTGGAACTGGCGAAACTGCGCTTATCGTTCACTATGCTTCGTGCGCCTGTTGATGGGATTATTTCTCGAGTCAGTGTCGACCAATATGAAAATATTCAGGTAGGCCAACAGATTGTGAACATTCACAGTGTTGAGGATGTCGAAGTTGTGATTCAGCTCCCTGACCAAATTTATGTGAATCAACCCAATGAAACGCTCCTCTCGAACGTGGAAGCTGTGGTGAGAGTGCCAAGCGGTAATGAATACACCGCAGGTATTAAAGAGTTCACCACTGAACCCGATCCAAGTACGGGTACCTTCACGGTTACATTAGCTTTGCCGATGCCAGAAGACGATTTGATTCTTGATGGTATGGCCGTTGATGTGACTTCAAACGGGCGGGATATCGGTTTGGAGCTAAAAGCTGGTGTACTTATTCCGATCGAAGCGGTATTCAATGCAGACGGTGATGAACTGGATCGTAAAAACTCTTATGTGTGGGTTCTTGACGACGACAAGACAGTCTCGAAACAACAAGTCGTGTTAGGAAAAGCAAACCAGGAAACATTGCAGGTAGTGAAAGGATTGGAAATGGGGCAGCATGTCGTTGTTGCAGGCGTATCGCGATTGCGAGATGGGATGACAGTGGAAGTATTGTCTCAGGAGACGAACAATGAGTGAAGTAAATAATAAGCCCCAAAATGACGATCAACAGGGTGATGATCAGATCACAGGTGTTGCTTCTTACTTTATACGTAACAAAGTCATTAGCTGGATGCTATCTCTGATCTTTCTTATTGGTGGTGTTTCAGCATTCTTCGGTTTGGGGCGTTTAGAAGATCCTGCCTTTACCATCAAAGATGCAATGGTCGTGACTTCATACCCGGGGGCAACGCCTCAGCAGGTGGAAGAAGAAGTTACCTACCCACTAGAGAAAGCGATTCAACAGCTTACCTATGTCGACGAAGTGAACTCTATTTCAAGCCGTGGCCTGTCTCAGGTAACGGTAACGATGAAGAATAACTATGGTCCGGACGATCTTCCGCAAATTTGGGATGAACTTCGCCGAAAAGTGAATGATCTTAAGGTTGAACTGCCACCTGGGGTCAATGATCCTCAAGTCATTGATGACTTCGGTGACGTTTACGGGATCTTGCTTGCGGTGACGGGTGATGGTTATAGCTACAAAGAGCTGCTGGATTACATTGATTATCTAAGGCGAGAGCTGGAGTTGGTTGATGGGGTTAGTAAGGTCTCTGTTTCTGGTCAACAACAAGAGCAAGTATTCATTGAGATATCGATGAAGCGGATAAGCTCCTTAGGTCTGTCTCCAAGCACGGTATTTAATCTTTTATCGACTCAAAATATTGTATCAAGTGCGGGTGCGGTAAGAATTGGCGACGAATACATTCGAATTCATCCAACGGGTGAGTTCCAGAATGTTGAGCAGCTTGGCGATTTAATTCTGACAGAAGGTGGTGCTCAAGGTCTCATCTATTTAAAAGATGTGGCGAATGTAACTCGTGGTTATGTTGAAGTGCCAAGTAACATCATTGGCTATAACGGCAAGCTCGCACTTAACCTTGGTGTCTCTTTTGCGCAAGGCGTGAACGTAGTAGCGGTTGGTGAAGCGTTTGATCGAAGATTGGCCGAGCTAAAGTATCAACAACCCGTCGGCATCGACATCTCCGAGGTTTATAACCAACCTAAAGAGGTAGACAAGTCGGTAAGCGGATTTGTGGTGAGTTTAGGGCAGGCGGTTGCGATCGTAATCGTGGTGTTACTGTTCTTCATGGGACTAAGATCGGGCCTATTGATTGGTTTGATACTGCTATTGACCGTATTCGGTACATTCATTTTCATGCAGTACTTCAAGATCGACCTACAACGTATTTCACTGGGCGCGTTGGTTATCGCCTTGGGGATGCTGGTGGATAATGCCATTGTGGTGGTGGAAGGGATATTGATCGGCACGCAGAAGGGGCGAACCCGGATGCAGGCCGCCACCGATATCGTAACCCAAACCAAATGGCCGCTGCTTGGTGCGACGGTTATTGCGGTGACTGCGTTTGCTCCAATTGGTTTATCTGAAGACTCAACAGGCGAATACTGTGGCACCTTGTTCACGGTGCTACTGATCTCCTTGATGCTGAGTTGGTTTACTGCCATCTCGCTCACGCCGTTCTTTGCCGACATGTTCTTTAAAGGTCAGAAGGTCGATCCAGATAACGAAGGTAAGGACCCATACAACGGGATGGTTTTTGTTATCTACAAAAACTTCCTTGAGTTCTGTATGAAGCGTGCTTGGTTAACCATGTTTGTTCTGATTATTGGTTTAGGCGCGAGTGTGTACGGTTTTGGTTTCGTTAAGCAAGCCTTCTTCCCGTCTTCAACCACACCTATGTTCCAAGTGGATGTGTGGATGCCAGAAGGTACCGATATTCGAGCGACCAATACCAAGCTTAAAGTGCTTGAGAGTTGGCTAGCTGAGCAGGACGAAGTTGAACATATCACGACAACCGCGGGTAAAGGCCTGCAACGTTTCATGCTGACTTATGCGCCAGAGAAAAGTTATAGCGCTTACGGCGAGATAACGGTTCGTGTGAAAAGTTATGAAGTACTTGAAGGGCTAATGAAACGCTTCCGTGAACATGTAAATGGTCAGTTCCCAGAGATTGACTACAAGCTTAAACAGATCGAATTAGGTCCTGGTGGCGGTGCGAAAATTGAAGCGCGAATTGTGGGTTCTGATCCAACGGTTTTACGTTCAATCGCTGCACAAGTGATGGACATCATGCGTGCTGATGAAGGCGCATTTAACGTTCGTCACGATTGGCGTGAAAGAACTAAGGTATTAGAGCCTCAGTTCAATGAAAGCCAAGCGCGTCGTTATGGTATTACTAAATCTGACGTTGATGATTTCCTAGCAATGTCTTTCTCTGGTAAGTCGATTGGTGTGTATCGTGATGGTACAACGTTAATGCCGATTGTGGCTCGTTTGCCTGAAGACGAGCGTGTCGATATTCGTAACATCGAAGGCATGAAGATCTGGAGCCCAGCATTAAGTGAGTACATCCCACTTCAACAAGTAACGTTAGGTTACGAGCTAGAATGGGAAGATCCACTGATCATCCGTAAGAACCGTAAGCGTATGCTAACGGTAATGGCGGATCCTGATCTATTGGGTGAAGAGACGGCCTCAACTCTACAGAAACGCTTACAACCACAGATTGAAGCGATTGAGATGCCTCCGGGTTACTCATTGGAATGGGGGGGTGAATATGAGTCGTCAGCAGATGCACAGGCGTCACTGTTCACAACCATGCCTCTGGGTTACTTGTTCATGTTCTTAATCACTGTGTTCTTGTTTAACTCGGTGAAAGAGCCTCTGATCGTTTGGTTAACGGTTCCATTGGCGTTGATAGGGGTGACGACAGGCTTGCTAGCCTTGAATACACCATTCGGCTTTATGGCGCTGTTGGGCTTCTTGAGTCTATCTGGGATGCTTCTGAAGAACGGTATCGTACTACTTGATCAAATTGAGATTGAGATGAAATCTGGTAAAGATCCGTATGTAGCGGTTGTTGATGCGGCTCTGAGTCGTGTTCGCCCGGTATGTATGGCGGCGATTACCACCATTCTAGGTATGATCCCTCTACTACCGGATATCTTCTTCAAACCAATGGCAGTAACCATCATGTTTGGTTTAGGCTTTGCGACTGTACTCACGCTAATCGTAGTGCCTGTGCTGTATCGTTTGTTCCATAAAATTGAAGTGGCTTAACGTCAACTGACCTTTGAAATAATGCCCCTAATTGGGGCATTATTTTTATGTATGATTACTAAAAGAGACCATCGAAATGGAAGCTAATACAGTGGATAGAACGTGTGCATGGGCGCTTAAACATGAGCTTGAAAGGGAGTACCACGATGCAGAGTGGGGCGTGCCTGTTTATGATGACCAAGTTCTGTTTGAGTTCATTACTTTAGAAGGTGCTCAAGCAGGTCTGAGTTGGATTACGATCCTTAAAAAGCGTGAAGGCTATCGTGCCGCGTTCGATAATTACGATCTAAACAAGCTAGCTGAGCTGAATGAAGACAACGTGCCGCACATCATTGAAAACTTCGATGTGGTTAAACACAGGGGTAAGATTGCTTCGGTATACAACAATGCACGAGCAACGCTTGAATTACAGAAAGAGTTCGGCTCTCTTTCTAATGCCTTATGGCAATTTGTTGATAATGAAGTGATCGTGAATCAATGGACTGAGATGTCTCAAGTTCCCGCTTCTACCGAGCAATCTAAAGCGATGAGTAAGTTTTTGAAGAAGAGAGGCTTTAAGTTTGTAGGAGAAACAATCTGTTACGCATTTATGCAAGCAACAGGTATGGTCAATGATCATTTAGTCGGTTGCCCACACAAATAAAGTGTTATTTATTTCAGCGGAACAATCACTTAGAAATTGAAAAATTCATAGCCATTTTTTCATCGCTCTGAGATCTTTAAGTGGATGTGCTTTAAGGTTCAATATTGGCTTTGAAAGCTTCTGGACTATGAGCGGTTTGTATTATGAGCTGAAGTATCTGAATATGAGTATTTTGAGTTATGCTTTAAACAGAAAAAGGCAGGAATATCCTGCCTTTTTTGCATATTAGACCTATCGTCTCAGATTAAATCAGAGCGCTATAACGTTCTAATCCCGCCTCTAGATCAGCAATCAGGTCATCAACATCTTCTAACCCAATATGAACACGTATCAAGGTACCTTCGAAATTAGGATTGGCAACAGTTCTCAAGCTGTCAAAACTGCTTGGTTCGTTAGCTAGAATCAAACTTTCAAATCCACCCCAAGAGTAACCCATACTAAAATGTGTCATTCCATCAAGTAACGCTGTCGTCGCTTTGATATTAGAGTTGTTTAGTACAAAAGAGAACAAGCCATTACCGCCAGTAAAATCTCGTTTGAAGAATTCATGGCCTGGGCAAGACTCAAGAGCAGGGTGACGAACGTGGTTAACTTCAGGACGAGTCTCTAACCATTTTGCGACCTTCAAGCTGCTTTCTGCGTGTTGGCGTAGACGCACATCAAGAGTACGAATGCCGCGAAGCCCTAAATAAGCATCATCAGGTGAGACACATTGCCCCATCAAGTAACTTTGCTCTCTTAGTTGATCCCAGCATTTCTCATTGGCGACTGCCGTACCTAGCATCACATCAGAGTGACCCACGATGTATTTGGTCGCTGCTTGAATCGAGATATCAACACCAAAATCAAACGGTGAGAAGTTCACGCCAGCCGCCCAAGTATTGTCTAGCATAACGATGATGTCATGTTCATGAGCGATACGCGCTAGTGTTGGAATATCCTGCACTTCCATGGTGACAGAGCCTGGAGACTCAGTAAACAGCACCTTAGTGTTTGGCTTGATAAGGTCTTGGATACCTTCACCAATCGTTGGCTCGTAGTAAGTTGTCTCTACCCCCATCTTTTTCATGATGGTGTCACAGAAATCACGAGTAGGTTCGTAGCAGGTGTCAACCATTAAAATATGATCACCTGTTTCTACAAAAGAGAGAATGGCATTAGAAATGGCGGCCGTACCACACGGGTACAGTGCACAACCCGCGCCGCCTTCTACTTCAACCATCGCATCTTGGAAGGCAAAATGAGTGTTGGTTCCACGACGTCCGTAAAAAAGGGTCTTGTTAGCGCGGTTAATCGTAGCTTTACGCTTCTCTTCTACTGAGTTAAATACGACAGTTGAAGCGCGTTGTACTGGTGGGTTAACAACACCATTGGTCCACTTCTTATCACGACCGGCAGTGATAAGTTTAGTGGTTTTGTTCTCGGACATGCTGTGAATTCCTAATCAATCGGTTATGTCCTATTTAAAACATGCCAAGAGTGTTCAAAGCAAGAGGGAAGAGAGAGTTTTTAACGTTTTCTTTTGGTTTTTAACTTTTCCTCGATTTGTGATGAAAAGTTAAAAAGCGGTCGCAAAGATACTATTCGTTGCCAATGGTGGTCGGCGAGCGAGGAGTATTAGAGCAACGGGTTGAATAAATAGAACAGTCTCTCAAAGAAGCGGTTACGTAAATTTCTCTGTTCCCACTGCTCTAATTCCACGGGATGAGATGATTCAATATAGGATTGCTGTAAATCAAACAATTGCTTGGTGAAGTGTACGTCGTCAACGGCAAGGGTTACTTCAAAGTTGAGCCACAAACTGCGCATGTCGATATTGACGGTTCCGATCAAGCAAAACTCTTCATCGATCACTACCGATTTGGTATGAAGAAGGCCACCGTAAAATTCATAGATCTTCACGCCAGCTTCAAGCAACTCGGTATAAAACGCACGAGAAGCCCATTTAACCATTAGTGAATCGTTATTGTGTGGAATGATCAGTTCTACAGTTACGCCGCGTTGAGCTGTCATCTTAAGTGTTTCGAGTAAGTCAGCACTTGGCACAAAATAAGGTGTAGTAATACGTACAGAATGATTCGCTTGATTGATGGCGATGGTCAGTACTTGTAAGATCAAATATTCCGGCATGCCAGGGCCAGACGGCACTACTTGAACCGGATGATGTGTCATGATTTCTTCAACTGGGCATTCAGGTATATCAGGGAGAATGCGTTCACCAGTCTCAACTTCCCAATCCCAGCCATGAATAGCGGATAACACATTAACGGTTGGCCCAGTCACTCTGACCATTACATCAATCCACTGACCAACGCCGGAACTTTGTTTGAAGTGAGCAGGATCGACCATGTTCATTGAACCCGTATAGGCGATAGTCTCGTCAATCACAATGATTTTGCGGTGTTGTCTTAAATCTAGGCGACGTAAAAAAATACGCCATGGGCTCACTTCTAGTGCTTGTACGACTTGAACGCCTGCGTCCTTCATCATTGACTGCCAGTGGCTTTTGAAAAAGCGAGGGCTACCGGCTGAATCGAGCAAAACTTTAACATCTACGCCACGTTTTGCAGCGCGAATCAGCGCAGAGGCAACCGAATCGGTCAGGCCACCTGGATGCCAAATATAGAAAACCATCTTGATACTGGTTTGTGCATTTTCTATATCTTCGATAATTGCGTGTAGGATCTCGTTTGGTGAAGATTGCAGCGATAGAGTGTTTCCACTGAGTGCAGGGATGCCCATTCGATTGTTACAAAGCTCGTCAATCTTATGGATAGGGGAGCCGACTTTCCCTGGTTGGTGAAGTTGGCAATCATTCAATTGACGGAACCAGTCGCCGAAAGGGGTAAACATACGATGAGCGCGTTCAGCCCTTTTTCTGCCTAGGTTTAGCTCACCAAAAAGGAAGTAACAAGCTACACCAACAATCGGGATAATGTAGATAACCATTAGCCAAGCAAGAGAAACGCTGACAGAGCGTCGTTTTAGTACAACACGAAACGTCACACCGGCTACGAGAACCCAGTACAAAACAACAGAGGCCAAAGTTAAAAAATGATAAAGCTTATCCACATTGAATACTCGAAAAAAGAGACACTTAGATAGTAATGCTATTTAACGGATATGGGAATTTAAGGATTCAACTATTTACAAAATAGAGCAAAAGATGTAAATAGGTTAAAGTTGTTAAGTTTTGGTCAACTTAAGAAGAAAACGATTGTTTTGTATGAAAAGTCGGCATTTAACCATAAAAATTTACATCTTTAACGAAATTTGTACGGTATGCTCTTCCAATTTTATTCTTAAACTGGTTTACTTGCTAGACAACGAGCGTCAATCAAATTTTTTAGGTGTGTAAATTTATTTATACACCTTCCTTTTAAAGACGCCACCCAAAGCAAAACACAACATCACATAACACAAAAGTTTGGAGTACACGTGGCTACTAGTAATACAACCACAACACCCCGCGATACCTGGGGTTCGAAGTTAGGATTCGTAATGGCTGCAGCAGGTTCTGCTGTTGGCTTAGGTAACATTTGGAAATTCCCATACACAGCAGGCGAAAGTGGCGGTGGTGCATTCGTTGCCATTTACCTGTTTTTTGTAATTTTTATTGGTTTCAGTGTCATGCTGACTGAATTTGCGATTGGCCGTCATACGCAAAAATCAGCAGTAGGTGCATTTAAAACAACTGACCGTCGTTGGACGTTCGCTGGCGTTATCGGCGTATTCAGTGGTCTACTTATCATGGGTTTCTACCCAGTAGTAGGCGGTTGGTCAATCGCATACATCGGTAAAATTGCAGGTGGTCTTCTAGACGCACCAGAAGCAATTGGTGATAGCTTTGGTGGCTTTATCTCAAACCCAGTTCAACCACTAATGTGGATGGGCTTATACCTACTACTTAACGTTGTTATCGTTATGAAAGGTATCTCTGGTGGTATTGAGAAAGCAGGTAAGATCCTGATGCCGCTTCTTTTCATTATCCTTATTGTAGTATCAATCAAAGGCATTATGCTTCCGGGCGCGATGGCTGGTCTTGAGTTCCTATTCAGTCCTGACTTCTCTAAAGTAGACAGCAATGTAATCCTAGCCGCTCTAGGTCAAGCATTCTTCTCTCTAAGTCTTGGTATGGGTTGTATGATGACATACGGTTCTTACCTTAAGAAGAAAGAGAACCTAGTTCAGACAACAGCAATGGTAACCGCAATGGATACTGGTGTTGCTATTCTAGCTGGTGTTGCAATGTTCCCTGCAATGTTCGCGTTTGGTATGGAACCTGCAGCGGGCCCTGGTTTAGTATTCGTTGTTGTTCCTCAGCTATTCGCTGAAATGGGCGGCGTAATCGGTCTTCTATTTGCTCTTATGTTCTTCGTTGGTTTGAGTGTTGCGGCACTAACATCTTCAGTATCTCTACTTGAAGTTGTGGTTTCTTACCTAATCGATGAGAAAGGCATGAAGCGTGTAACAGCGGTACTGTCTGCAAGTGTTGTAATGGCGATTCTATGTATCTTCGCTTCTCTATCACTTGGCGGCTTCGGTCCAACACTGTTTGATACTGGCGCGTTCGACATTTTCGACCTACTAACGGATAAGATTTTCCTAGCGGTTGGCGGTATGTTGGTATGTATCTTCGCTGGTTGGAGACTAAACCGTGCAGACCTAGAGAAAGAAATCACTAACGACGGTGAAGTCTCTTTCCCACTATTTGGTCTATGGTACACACTAGTTAAGTACATCATCCCTGTAGCTATCGCAATCGTTGCGTTCATGGGTATCTCTTCTGGCTTCGATAGCGGTAAAGGTGCAATCATGCTACTAGGTATTGGTATCATTGCTGGTTTTGCGCTGATTTCTAAGAAGTTCTAATCGCAAGATAAAGTAATTTGATAAACGGGAGCTCATTAGCTCCCGTTTTTTATGTCTGGAACTTAATTATCTAAGAAAAATAACCATTGAAGGTATCCGTCTGATAGCCGATATAAATGGAACGAATAGCTGTTAGAGCTATATTTTGATTTAGGTAGGTGTTGTTTGAAATTGTCAGTGAGAAAGAAACTGTATGCCGGTTTTGGCTCTATATTGGCGGTGCTTGTCACGTTAGTCGGTATTGTATGGATGGAAGTTATTGGCGCTCATAAGAGCGCCGATGAGATTAGATTAGATGATGTACCGGGTACCGTTACCTACCTTGTTTTGATCGATGAAGCTGGAGATGTCTATCGAGATGCTCTGGGTGCAATCACTCTGGTCGATAATGCACTCAATGATTATCGAACCAACAAGAACGAATTTGCTCAAGCTATCGAGCAGGCTAAGTGTTTGGAGAGTAGAGGTTCGGAAGACCACCGCCGTATTCAGCGAATTGAAGACCTGATGGGGCGTTTCACTCAAGAGTTTGAATCAAAGCTTGTGCCGAAGATCAATGATGAAGCTGCGCTACTAGCCAATATTCAACAGCTACGATCTTTGTATGAGAGCAATCTTATCCCTATTGAGAACTTACTGGATCAAGCGTCAGCAAGTGAGCGCGCAGATACAGAACAGTCACTACTGACACTAACCGACACGTTTACTACCATCGAGCGCACCATCATGGTGTTGTCTGCTATTGCGATTGTCTTTGGTTGTGTGATTGCGTATCTATTGTCTAGCTCTATTACCAATCGTCTTACTCGTGTAGAACAAGTAGCACGACGTGTAGCAAATGGTGATTTAACCGCAGGTGACATTACCGATGAGTCTGGTGATGAACTGGCTGATCTTGCTAGTTCGATTAACCAGATGCAGAAGTCGTTAGTGGACTTATTAGGTTCTATCTCTTCTGTGACCCATGAAGTTCAATCTGTTACGGGCGAACTATCTTCTATTAGTCAAGACATCGTAACGGGCGCTTCTGCTCAAGCTGATAAGGCCAACTTAATTGCAACGGCTGCTGAAGAGTTAAGCTTGACCATTTCAGAAGTGGCGCAGCAGGGCACGTCTACTTATGAAGAAGCACGTCGCTCAGAAACCTCTGCAGAAGATGGCCGCAACGTGATTGTTGAGATGGTGGCGAGTATTCAACAAGTGTCGACTCAAATGAGCGATATGTCGTTGCAAATGAATACTCTAGGTTCTCACGGTGAGCAGATTGGTAGCGTTATCAAGGTAATCGAAGACATTGCTGAGCAAACTAACCTGTTAGCTCTTAACGCTGCAATTGAAGCGGCACGTGCAGGCGAATTTGGGCGTGGGTTTGCTGTAGTTGCTGATGAAGTGAGAGCGTTGGCTGAGAGAACAACCAAAGCGACACAAGAAGTATCGGGCATTATTCAATCAATTCAATCTGGTACGCAAGAAGCCGTTACTTACACGCAGGATAACTGTCGGTTAGTTGAGATTGGCGTAGAGAAAAGTTCAGGTGCGGTTTCAGCATTGGAAGCGATTGTTAGCGGAGCGGGCAATGTACAAAGCATGGTCAACTCTATTGCTACTGCAGCAGAAGAGCAGACAGCTGTAACCAAAGAAATTGCAGCGGACATTACGGCAATCAGTGATATCTCTGAGCAATCTTTGCAACTGGCGACTCGAAGCTCTGAAAACACATCAGGCTTGAACGCTAAGGTTGCTGAGCTAGAAGCATTAGTCGGTAAGTTTAAACTGGCGTAAAGCGGTGACTTGGTTCTATTTGCCGTGTGGTAATCGAGTAAAGACCAAGCACTGATTGCTAGTTGTTGAAAAGAAGCCCAATGATTCAATGTTTATTGAGTGAGTTGGGCTTTTTCGTAGCTGGAATCTGGGTTCAGACGCGGTATACTCCACGTTCTACAATGGAGCTAGCCTTTACATGTTCGATATTCTTCTGAACCACTCTGATTTTTTACTTATCAATAAGCATCCTGGAGTCAGCGTCCACAAAGACGATGGCGATACCATGTTGCTTCAAGAAGTTGCTAAGGCAATTAATGAGCCTAAGCTGTATCTCGTTCATCGACTAGATAAAATGACTTCGGGCATTCTGCTGCTGGCAAAAAATGCGTCGGCGGCGAGCGAGCTTTCACAGCTATTTGCAAAGCGTGAAGTAGAAAAATACTACCTTGCGATTGGCTCTAAGAAGCCAAAGAAAAAGCAAGGTTTGATCTCAGGAGACATGGAGCGTTCACGACGCTCAAGTTGGAAACTTCTGACATCCAAAGAGAACCCTGCGATTACTCAGTTTTTATCAGCAACGGCTGAACCCGGTGAGCGTCTGCTGTTATGCAAACCCTATACAGGGCGAACTCACCAGATCCGTGTCGCGATGAAGTCGATCGGCTCAGCCATTGTTGGTGACCCTATTTATAATCCATCGAGTGAGGCTGACAGAGGTTATCTACATGCCTTCGCGATTCGATTTGCCTATCAATCACAAGCCTACGAATATGTCTGCGACCCAAGGAGCTTAAACTCTTTGGGTGAGAAGTGGCATCAGGAAACCGTGTCGAACGGTTTGGACAGTTGGCTTGAACCTTGGTCATTAACTTGGCCAAAGCTAAACACTAAGTGAGTGAAATAATGGAAGCATCAGCTTTACCTCTGTTTTTTAGTCATATTGAACAGCAACTTAATGAAGTACCAAACGAACTACGCCGTATTTTCCACGGGCGTGGTAAGTTTTGGCCTGGTCTAGAGCAATTGACATGTGACTGGGTTGATGGACAGCTATTGGTTAACGTGTTTAAAGAAGTAGACGACGAATTCTTGTCATCTCTAAAAGCTGGATTGGTTCAACTCACCAACAAAGATATCTGGCAATCAAAGCAGGGCACAAGCATTGTTCTGCAACACCGTTATGCTGATGGCGCGCCTTCAGAGGTTCTATGGGGCGAGTTGAATGATTCTCCGGTTGTGGTTGAGCATGGTCTTAAGTACCAATTAGACATTGGCCGTAATCAGAACTTCGGTTTGTTCCTAGACATGCGTAATGGTCGTCAGTGGGTACAAGATAATGCTCAGGATAAGAACGTTCTTAACCTGTTCGCATACACTTGTGGTTTCTCTGTCGCGGCTATCGCTGGTGGTGCTCGTCAATGTATGAACGTGGACATGTCACGTGGCTCGTTGAATAAAGGCCGCGATAACCACCGTCTGAATGAACACGATATGCGCTCGGTTAACTTCCTTGGCTACGATATCTTTAAGTCGTGGGGGAAAATCAAGAAGGGCGGTCCTTACGAGCTCGTTATCATCGATCCACCTTCGTTCCAAAAAGGCAGCTTTGCTCTAACCAAAGATTACAAAAAAATCTTACGTCGTTTGCCTGAACTTCTAACTGAAGGCGGTGAAGTGATTGCGTGTGTGAACTCACCAGCAGTATCACCAAACTTCCTGATTGAGACGATGGCAGAAGAAGCACCAAGCGTTGAGTTCATTGAGCGTCTGGACAACCCGCCTGAGTTTGTCGATGTCGACCTTGATTCAAGCCTAAAGGTATTGAGGTTTAAAATCACGGCTTCAGCTGAAGCTTGATGTCATGATTTAGCGGGCATTATCCATACTAATATAGAAAACGCCGCTCACAATGAGCGGCGTTTTTATAGATGCAAGAAACTAACTCATTTATTAACTAGCTTGGTTTTTTAGTGTCTGAAAACCAAAATAAATACGCATGAACGTGGTTAGCCAACAAGCTGCACCAAAGGTGTAAGCGATAACCGCAAAGTGTTGAGGCCAAATACAAAACGCGATGAAACAAGCGATGGTTTCAGTGCCTTCGGTTAGCCCTGACATGTAGTACAGAGACTTATGCTTATAGACTGGGTTTTCAATGCCTCGCTTGCCTGCCATAACCGCAAACGCTAAAAAGCTGCTGCCTGTGCCGATAAAAGAGAAGATCAAAAATGCACCGGCAATGGCGTTGTGTTCTGGGTTGGCAATGACAAATCCAAAAGGGATCAGCGAGTAGAATAGGAAATCTAGGCTGATATCGAGGAAACCGCCCGCATCACTAATGCCTTGGATTCGAGCCAAGGCTCCATCAAGCCCATCACATACTCTATTAAACACAATGAAGCCTAACGCCCACTCATATTGTTGAAATGCCAACGCTGGAAACGCTAAACACCCAATCAGAAATCCGAATAACGTGGTTTGATTGGCCGTGATACCCAATTGGTTTAGTAACTTAGCAGACTGATTTAATGGCCACTTAATGACCTTAATGGAGTACTTATCCAGCATGGTTACTTCTCCATGGCCAAGACAGTACTTCTGCCCCTTGAGGTACATCGGCTTTGTCGTGCGTGACCATTAATGTAGGGATATTCGCTTTGGTCAGCTGTTCGAAGACCCAATCGCGAAATTGTGCTCTGAGCTCTTGGTCTAACTTACTGAACGGTTCGTCAAGCAGGGCGAGTTTAGGCTTGGCTAACAACATACGAGTCAAGCTTATTCTTGCGCGTTGACCGCCGGATATTTGATCCGGGAAAGATTCAGCTAAGTGAGTTAGCTCTATGTCTTTTAGTGCAGCCATTGCTTGTTTTTGGCGAGCGGAACCTTTAACAGAGTTCGGTAACGAAAAGGCCAAGTTTTCCCATACTTTGAGGTGCGGAAACAACAAGTCATCTTGAAACAAAATACCGACTTCACGCTGATGTGATGGAAGCTCGTCGAGCTGAATATTGTTCAACACAACGGTGCCAGAGTACGAAAAATCTTCACTTAAGTGACCAGCAATCGCATCCAGTAAGGTCGACTTTCCGCAGCCACTCGGCCCCATCAAAGCCAGTATTTGGCCAGATTCTAATGTGACGTTTAGCGCTGAGAACAGCGAATCTCCATCGGTTTTACGGATGGCGAGGTCGTTGAGGTACAGACTCATTACTTAGGAAACCTTTAAAAGTAAGACGGCGATATCTCAGTTGAAGTCGGCTGACTAATATCGCTAAAGAGAAAAAGAACAGAGGCAATAGGGCCTGCCAAATGGCATAGATTGCTGTCACCCTGCGGTCGAAACCACTGGTAAGTGCAACGGCTTCTGTGGTGATCGTGCTAATACGGCCCGCGCCGAGCATTAATGTTGGAAGGTATTGGGCCAAACTCACGCTGATCCCGACCGCCCAAGCAAAGGCAATCGCAGGAAGCAAGATTGGTAGTTTGATCGAATACCAACTCTGAAATGGCGATTTACCTAGGCTCAGCGAGGCTTTAATCAACCCATCATTGAAGCTTTTCCACGGGCCATCCAAAGACAGATACACAAACGGGAAAGCAAAGAAAACATGCGCCCAAATCACCCAGAACTCATAGGCACTACTGCCGATGTAGAGGGTCGTGACTTGCATACCAAACAACACTGAAAGCTGTGGTATTAGCATTGGAATAGCGATAATGAAGCCCGGAACTTGCCACTTGTATTTGATTCTGTATTCGTGAGCAACCAGCGCAAGCAACAAAGCGATTGAAGCAGCAATCAGACCAATCCATAAGCTTTGACCAACGGTGCTCATGATGCCTTCCCACTCGAACTCCCAGAAGCGCGTGCTGTAGCGGCTCGGCAGTAAATCAGGGAAGCGCCAACGCTGAGCAACGCTCCAAATTACCATTAAAGGAATGATCAGCAGTGAAAGGCTAGCAAGGACAGTGAATACCGTTTTCCCCGGAAGGTTTGCCCCTGTTCTTCCGGAATACTGCCAAGTTCGAAAGTACTTAAGAACCGCCCATTCAACTAAACGCGCCAAGGCGATGATCAACGAAGCTAAACCAAACAAAACGATGGCACCAGCAGCAGCTCGCGGAAGTAGGTTAAGATCCGGATCGTTGAACCATTGCCATACCAAAACGGCAAAGGTCGGCGGGTTGGTTGGGCCTATGATCAAAGCAATATCGACAACCGAGACACTGTAAGCGAGTACCGCCAGCATTGGGAAACGAAGCTTAGTAAACCATTGTGGGAAAATACATTTCCACCAGATCTGAGCGCGGCTGTAACCGAGCGATGCACTGACCTTGGTGATACGCTCTACATCAATTTGCTGAAGTATCGAAATGCTCATCAGCAATAAGAAGGGGACTTCTTTGAGTGCGAGCATAATAATTAAGCCGAACGCGTATGGGTCTTTCACCAATAACGCCAATTCAGAGCTGGTAGCCGATTCGCCGAGCAAGTGATGTACCGCTCTTGCGCCAAGCCCCGTTGGACTAAACAGAAAAGCAAAGCCGATAGCGAAAGCTACATGTGGAATGGCAAGCATTGGCGATAGCGTAAACTCAATCTTTCTCCAAAACTTGTTTCCCCAAGAGGCTTGAAGAATACAAAAGGTCAGGAAGCAGGCTATATAGCTGCTTGCAATTGCTGAACCTAGGCTTAAGCCAATAGAGTGCCAAGCCCCTTCCCATTGAAAGACTTGGCTAAAACCGTTGAGTGTCGGCTCCTCTAAACCAAGGGGCGGGATGAAACTCAGTGACGAAGCCATGACTCCCGCTACCCCAGGAATGGTCGGGATAATGCATACAGCTATAACAACAAAATATAGAGCGCGTAGCATGAAGACTAGTTACCGTATCGCTTAAGCCACTCTTTCTCGAGCGCGTTTTGCCAGCTAGGGTGTGGTTCATCAACCGATTTAAATTGCTGGGTGTTTTTAGCGCTGCCAGTGAGGTACTTGCTGCTCAGAACCGAAGGATCGCCCCAAACATTGAGGTCCCCCTTGCGAGACTGTGCTTCAGGGCTCAGTAAGAAGTTAATGGTCACTTGAGCACCCGCGGTTGCATTGGCGTTCCAAGGAATCGCAAGGAAGTGAATGTTAGATAGAGCGCCGCTTTCTAGAGCATAAGCCTTAGTGGTTTCGGCTAAGCGACCACTGGCTTGTGCTGAATAAACAGAGTTTGGATTAAACGTAATCGCGAGATCGATCTGTCCGTCATCCAGAAGTTGGATGCTTTCCGATGTGCCTGCTGGGAACTGCTTTCCACCGCGCCACGCCACTTTATGGAATTTATCTAAGTAAGCCCACAGTGGTGCCGTTACTTCTTGGAAGTTGTCTTCTGAAACCGGCTGAGCCAGCGCAGGGTTATTGTTTGTTAGTTCAATCAGTAGTGACTTAATGAAGCTCGTGCCATGAAACTCTGGTGGGCGAGGGTAGCTTAAGCGGTTCGGGAAAGCCTGAGCGTAGCTTAACATCTCAGAGAATGATTGTGGCGGGTTGTGAAGTGTTTCTTGGTCATGAATGAACACCAGTTGTCCCACGCCCCACGGTGCTTCTAAGCCTTCTGTCGGCTCTGAGAAATCGACATCAATTGGCAGAGACTTATCGACATACTGCCAATTTGGAAGTGATTCCGTAAATGGCCCAAACAATAGCGCGTTGTCTTTCATCGAACGGAAGTTCTCGCCATTAATCCAGACGATATCGACGCTGCCTTCACTGTTCTTTCCTGCCGCTTTTTCAGCAAGCAGTCGAGTGGTGGTTTCCGCAATATCGGTCACTTTCACATGCTTTAACGTGACACCGTAGTCACTTTGTAATTTCTTGCCTGCCCACTGTAGGTAACGATTGATCTCTTGGCTTCCGCCCCAAGCGTGAAAGTAGACAGTTTCTCCCTCTGCCTGCTGTTCTATTTGGTTCCAGCTGTCGATGGATGTTGCTTCATCAGCATAAATGGTTGCGCTGTATGCAACGGTTGCCATGATTCCTAACGTACTTACTATATTGTTCATAAACTTTTCCATTTGGTAGTGAACGGGCAAGAGCATTGTATTTTCAAACGACCTAGGGCGTGTTGACCCTTCGTGGTTAACGAAAGATCAACATGCCCTAATAGTTATTCTATCTGTTTCTGAAATAAATTCTAATTCAACAGTAAATTCAATCAATTACTTGAGAACAAGCAGGGAGTTCTCGGTTGAGTTTTGTTCGATCTGTAATCACCTCGAAAACTCGACAGACTCTAGGCTTTTGCCATCCTAGCAACAGACCGCTGAACCGTTGAATTTATTGCATCTAAATGAGAGATTTTTGAGGTTTATTGGAGGCTGGTACGAAAAGTCGGCGATGAGTGTCAATTTTGAAGAAGTAGTGAGGGCAAGCTGACAATAAAAAAGGAGCCATCAGGCTCCTTTAATCAGTATTTGGTTTCGATGACGGATTAGTTTACCCAGTCACGAATTGTGTACGTTAGCGTGTGTACATCGTTTTTCAGTACTAGCGTATAGTTTGTTAGCGTTACGTCGCTCCACTCGCTTAGAGTAGCAGAAACCGATTGTTCGATTTCCATCGCAGAGCCGTGACACATTTTCATTGTCATGCCCATTTGCTTGATACGGAATTGACCGTCTTTCAGCTCGCCTTGACCGAAGAAGTTGTTACAACCAGCCATGCCGTTTGCAGTCATCTTTTCGCCGATCTCTAGACGAGGAGCTGCTTGGTCTTCGCTTTTCACAATGTCCTTGCCATCAATTTGCGCAAGTTCCCAATTATGGTGCTGTAGATCGGTTGGTGTTACTTGCATCGCGTTGTCACCTGTTGTTGTGCATGCTGCTAGCATCATAGGTAAAGCGGCTACTGCTAGTAATTTTTTTGAACTAAACTTCATATTATAAGGCTCCAAAGGAAAGAACGAAGTTACCGGATAAGTGTAACTTGATGGGTTCAAAGTATAGTTTACAAAACACTATATGTGTCAGTATAAGGTCATAGTTTAGTATGGATT
Organism: Vibrio sp. 10N.286.52.F8; assembly: GCF_041468745.1. Classification (NCBI taxonomy): domain Bacteria; kingdom Pseudomonadati; phylum Pseudomonadota; class Gammaproteobacteria; order Vibrionales; family Vibrionaceae; genus Vibrio; species Vibrio sp. 10N.286.52.F8. The sequence goes on along the minus strand of NZ_JBFRJF010000007.1, from coordinate 42,087 downwards.
TCATGAGCCAGGCGACAAATTAATCGCTTATTTTTGAGAGAGTAAGCGTAATTTTGAATGTGTAAGGAGGCATGGTGGAGCAGTTAGAGTTTTTCCAAGTTCCAAGCCCTTGCGTTGGGGTTTGTTCAAGCGATGACAAAGGCTATTGCAACGGTTGTATGCGCAAGAGAGAAGAGCGCTTTAATTGGATGTCGATGACACCGTCAGAACAATTGCACGTGATAAAGCTGTGTCGTCAGCGCTATAGAAGAAAAATAATGAATCAAAAAAACTTGATTGGTAAGCAGGTCGATGAAGAGGGAAATACCAGTCCCCAAAGAGATCTTTTTGGCTAAAGAGGAAGTATTTAGATTTTATTTAACTCCGAAGTAACTATTACTTTACATAATGGTTGGGGTGTAATATTAAAGTAGGTACCTTTGTACCTGAAGGAGTGGTGTCGGTATGAATAAAAAGAACGTAAAAATCAAAAAAGAGCCAGTCAAAGCACTTGACCGAAAACCGATCGGGGCAAAAGATGACCCTGAAGAGACTCCGCGTGATTGGCATTCGATGTCAGAAGAAGAACGAATGGAAATCCTTTCTCACCTCTCAGACATGCCTTTCCAATAACACCACTGGTTCTTCAGAGCCTTTCTTAAAGCTCAGTTTTCAGAAACAAAAATGTGATTAAACAAACATGTGATTCGCTTTCGTTACACCACGATGGTACGTGCAAAATGTATCATCGGCCTCGGTGGTTTTACTGTGAATCTTAATGTTTGTGATCACTTCTACCGCCCCTGCATCGTAGCAAGCTTGTTCTGCTTTTTTAACGATATCGAGTAATTGGTTGAGTTCACCTTTCATCGTAGTTTCCATCGCACCGACTTGGAAAGGCACATCGGCAGCTTTCACAACTTCAATGGCTTTATCAACCACTTCGAAGTTGTTGCCTTCTTTAACGCGAGGTATCACTTGGAAGGCAACCATCACTTCTTTTTCTCTTTTTAACTCAGACACTTTCTGCTTACTCTAGGATAGGGAATTGTTGCAGATGATAGGTTAATTCGGAGACGAATTCTACAGCGATTATGCTGGTTGGATTACTCTCTTTGTCCTACTTGTTACCCCAGTGGTCACTTACCCAACCACCTATGTGCTCATCAAAATGACTGCCACTGAACCTCTGGTTGCGTTCAACCGAAGTATCACAATCATCTTTATTATCTATTAGGGTTTGTATGTAGTTTGCCATCGGGTCATTGGAACGTTGACGATCTCGGCGAGTTGCCACTTCCTTAATCAGTTGTAATCGATATGTAGAGCTAGCACGTTTCATTTCAATGACCTCCTGTTGTAGACACTAATAGAAAAATCTAGTTGCTAGATATAGGGGCGTCAACGTGATTTAAGAGTATTTTTTTTGAGCAACCAAGAATCAATACGTTGGCATCATAATTCACAAAAGTGTCATTTAAGTTGGCAACTTTAGGGAAGTTTTTGGGTGTGAATTTGTATTTTGTTGCATATAAAAAAGCCCAGTACAAACTGAGCTGACCATTCTATTTCTGGTTACTTAGAGTTATTTCTGGTTACTTAGAGCTATTTGGTTTGCTTTTAAATTGCTTAATGCTTTTCTTTTTAGCTGTTCTTCGATTGGCCATTTTATCTTTAGGTGGACGCTTGCGAGCGGTCGTTTCAGATGCAGGTTTGTCGGTAACCGGGAAACCCTCTAATGGTTGCAGCACTAACGGCTTATTGGTCAAGGTGCGAATCGCATTGAGGTAGTCAGTTTCGCTGTGGCTAACCAGAGAGACCGCGCAGCCAGTACTTCCTGCTCTTGCTGTACGACCAACGCGGTGTACGTAAGTTGCTGAGTGAGAAGGTAATTCGAAGTTAATTACGACAGGTAATTGATCAATATGAATGCCTCTAGCCATCACGTCTGTCGCGATAAGCACACGAGTCTCGCCATTTTTGAAACTTTCTAATGCTTGCTCTCGTTCTTCTTGGCTCTTATTTCCATGTAACGCACTCACACTGATTTTGGCTTTATTCAATCGTTTGGTTAATGCATCGGCATTGTCTTTTGCGCCAATAAATACCAATACTTGCGGCCATGTGTGTTGATTGAGTAGTGCGATGAGCGCTTGAGCTTTACTGCCTTTGTTCACTAAATACAGGGTTTCTTCAATAGCCGCGACCACGCTGTTTTCTTGATGTGTCGTGACCTTAACTGGATTTGAAAGAAGCTCTTCAGCCTGACCTACTAATTCGGGCGGAAGTGTCGCAGAGAACAACAGTGACTGACGTTTGCTCGGTAGTGCTGAAGTAATCGCTTGAATATCTGGCCAAAATCCCATGTCGATCAGGCGGTCGGCTTCATCAAGAACCAATGATGAACACCGAGCTATATCCAGTTCATCACTTTTGATTAAAGCAAGTAGGCGGCCCGGTGTGGCGATGGCTAATTGTGGTTTAGTCGATAATTGTTGCTGTTGATCATCAGTATTTACGCCGCCCGTTAGCGTTACCAATTTGATATTGAGCGTTGTCGCGATCGGTTCTAAAGATTTGGTCACTTGAGATGCAAGTTCACGGGTTGGAACAATGATCAGTGCTTGCAGTTCATTCACATCTTGGTTGATGTTATTCAGTAAAGGTAAGCCGAACGCCAATGTTTTACCGCTGCCCGTTTGAGCCAATGCGAGTACGTCTTTCCCCGCAATAATGGTAGGAATTACCGCTTGCTGTATCTCTGTCGGCTTATTGAATTGAGATGAGAGCGCGGAGACGGTTTTTGCGTTAAGGGTTAGGCTATCAAATGACATAAATGAACCAAGTATCAAAAAGGAGGTGGAGTCTATCAGGGCTACAAATGTTAGAGAATCAGTTTTGTATGTTAGACGATAAACACATTCATTATACGCGCGAATTATGTCTGTTAGCTATACGCGATAATTAAGCTTTTATCATATTGTAATGGCACTGAATGGACGTACAATGTCCGCCCTAAAAATGTTCATGAAATGAGATCGAAATGAGTTGGGACAGTATCTGGCTGTTTATCGTTATCGTGTTTTTTATTGCCATTATCCCGGGCCCAAATGCGCTGTTGGTATTAAGCACAGCCTTAACTCAAAGGAAGCTGTTCGCATTTGTGAACGTGTTGGGCGTGTCATGTGGTTTCTTTTTTCATGCCTTTATCTCGGCTAACGGCATAAGCTTATTACTGTCGAACACTCCCATGGCCTTTGAAGGGCTAAAGTGGGCTGGGGTTTTGTATCTTGTCTGGCTTGGGTATAACCATTTTCGTGCGGCGCTGCGCGCTCAAGAGGGCGTGCTCTCTGTGGTCAGTGCATCGGGAAGTAAGCTTTATAAGCAATTTTTCAAAGGGCTTCTCACTAATCTACTGAATCCTAAAATTGTCCTGTTTTATCTTTCTATATTCCCTCAATTTGTTTCAACAGATGCGATTGTGACAGACAGTTTGATACTTGGTGCAATTCAAGCGTCAGTGGTGTCGATGTGGTTCTTAGTTGTGATCTTAATGGCGGATACCTTTAAGCGCTTGTTAGTTCAAAAGCGCACCTCGCAAATGATGAACATTGTGTGTGGGATTCTATTCGTGGGCTTCAGCATTCAGTTGGCATTGTTTCAGCTTTAGGGTGCGATGCGAAGAATTGGTTTTTTAGCTATTGGTTCAGTTCATTTCCGGCTTAGTTCTCGTTTCCATCTTAGTTTTCATTTCCGATTCAGTTCTCATTTTTTACTGAATGCTAAGCAATCAGTGTTTCTCTGTATAAATCTCTAAAGCATTAGCTCGGGAAGTCGATATAATTATTAGCTATCAATTTGGTGAATGTGTTTATTTGAGACCAATTGAAGCTACAGCCTATTGCTTGACCGAAATAACAGAGACAGGGAGTCACCAATGCGTGAAGATTCATTCACCCAGAAACGCAAATATTACCGCTTAAAGTACCCTCAAAAGGCTCGTCCGGTGATGCGAATTAAGGATGAGCTTTTTCATGTCAGCGAAGTTTCTGAAAAGGGTGTACGCCTGATGATGCGTAACATCATTCCGGTTTATCGTGGCTTTTCAATGGCCGGCACCTTGAGGTTGCATGACAACAACAGTATCGATATTAGCGGTGCTGTATTGCGACAAGAAGGTGACGAAGTGATCGTTCAGTTATCACAAGGTCCGAGCTTCAAAGATATGGTGTCTGAACAACGCCACATTAGGCAAAGATACCCAGTGTTTTTTGCTAGCCTCAGAGTGGCATAGAAAGCTTTTAAAGTTAGATTCACTCATCCAAGCCGATATTAAAAAGCCCAGCACTTTCACAAGTGCTGGGCTTTGTTCTATCTATAGCCCAGATTCTTATAAACCAAAGGCGATACAGGTAAAGCTAATGAGCTTAGTTCGCCTTATAGCTCGTCTACTGTAGCCCAAACTGCGGCTAGCATATCGTGACCAAACGCGACACTTCGTTCTGGAGACCAGCCGTAAAGTTCGTCAGCGTGACTGATGTGATCTTTAAATGGCATCTCGACGGTGTAAGCCAAACACTTGAATTGCTCACCAATCCAGTTTGTGCCAACTGTCATGTTTGCTTTGCCTGGTTCGTCTTTATCGTAACCAAATTCATCTTGGAACTCTGGCGTGATAGTGAGCAGTGCTTGCTTGAAGTGGCTCTCTAGCTTCGCGATGCGCTCGTTGTAAGAAGGTGTGCCTTCGCTACCTGCTACAAAGTTATATGGAATCGCTTCGTCGCCGTGAATATCTAGACACAGGTCAACGCCCGTTTCCAGCATACGCTCGCGAACAAGGAATACCTCTGGGCTGCGTTCCATAGAAGGTGATTGCCATTCGCGGTTCAGGTTTACGCCAATCGCGTTAGTACGCAGGTGACCGCGGATGCTGCCATCTGGGTTCATGTTTGGTACAACTCTGAACACAACGCTGTCTAGAAGAGAGCGACCAACCGTATCTGTTTCATCAAGTAGGCGTTGTAGCAGGCCTTCGATCAGCCATTCAGCCATCGTCTCGCCAGGGTGTTGGCGACCAATAACCCAGATGTTTTTCTTCTCTTCACTTGGCTCGCCGATGGTTAGCAAAGTGATGTCGTTGTTGTCTAGCGTCTGACCTAGAGTTTCAAGCTTACAAGCAGGGTGCGTTTGAGCATTGTGCAGAAGATCTTGGTGACGATCGTATGAGTACGGCGCGAAGTACGCGAAGTACATTGAATCGTGTTCAGGGATGATATCGAAGCTTAATGTATCGCCATCGAACTGAGATGGGATACGGAACCACTCTTCACGGTCATACGATGCAACTACATCGTAATCTTTCCAGCCTTCAGGGTAGGCAGATGTTGCCAATTGACCGATTTCAAAGTGGTGAGATTGTTGAGCTTCACTTTCTAAGCGGAAGTGAAACCACTGAGAGATTTCAGTTTGGTAGTCTGCTGGGATCGTCAGTTGAATGTTTTGTGGTGAATCTGCAGAAACGACGTGAATGTTGCCGCTTTCGAAATTGCTGAAAATTTTCATTGTAGTTTTTATCTCGTAGTTGAGTTGCCGTAAGACTAGCACACTTTTTTTCGAGCAAACCACTAACTAAATCGTAATGAGATGTTATTTCAACTATCTACTTTTTAGTTCTCTACTTTGAGCAGTACTTCCTATCTATCGACGCTGACAAGTTGTACACCCACGACAGGCTGAACGTGTGTGGCGATCTAACTTGCTGCGTTGAACCTTACAATAAGCGTTTTTCAGCGCTCTTCTTCCTGAGAACCAATCATCGGGTTTTGACAGGATCAGATAACCATTAAAGCGTTTCATAAGCTCGACTCTATTTTGGTTGATGAACTTGCTATCAAACCCAATTTCGAAGTAATCAAGCGCTTGTTCAATCGAGGTGAAACTCGCCATTTTTTGTTGGAATTCTGTTTGGTTCATTGAGTGAGGAGTTTATGAAAAATAGATAGCCAATATTGTAATAGATTTACAATTTACTTCTTTGACTTAGAAAGCCGTTTTGTCTCGTTGATGTTGGATTAATCAATAATGAATATTTAACCGCTGCTTCTTATTTGGTGGGTGATTGTATCTGGTGGGGAATAATTTCGTGAAGTGGCCTTGGGTTCTCATAAAGGTTCAATTTTTGTTCCTCAGAATGCGATTTATGATCCAAATCAAACTGATCTACCCCTAAAGTACTATTCTGATCTTAATTGTAACCAATTGTTGAAGATGATTAAGAATTATGACAATAAAAAAACGTTATATCGCACTAATAGCGGCGGTTGGTATAGGTATTGGCTGGTTAACCTTAGGGGGAACTGCAGCCGTTATGCACTATACATCGAGCACTGAGTTTTGTGTTTCTTGCCACACAATGGAAGCACCCCACAAAGAATACCAAGGTTCTGTACACTTCAGTAACGCAAAAGGCATTCGAGCTGAATGTGCCGATTGCCACATTCCAACTGATCCGATTGACTACGTGATCACCAAAGTAAGAGCGTCCAAAGACATCTACCACGAATTTATTTCAGGTAAGATAGACACGCCTGAGAAATATGAAGCACACCGTGAAGAGATGGCTGAGACAGTTTGGGCTCAATTCCGCGAGAATGACTCAGCGACTTGTCGCTCTTGTCACGAATTCGATGCAATGGAAGAGTTCGAGCAATCTCGTGATGCAGCAAAAATGCATGCTTATGGTCGTGAAAATAACCAAACGTGTATCGATTGTCACAAAGGCGTTGCACATTTTGCTCCTGAAGCTCAGCTAGATAGCAAAGCGTTCGATACCCTGATCGCATTTACGAAAAACACGCCAGCAGATGCGAAAGTGGTTTACCCAGTAACCGATATCGCAATGGGTGACTTCGGCAGTGTAAACCCAACAGCAGAACTGCAAGTGGTTAAGGCTGAAGGCGACAACCGTACTGTGACTTTGAATGCATTCCAAATGAAAGGTGCAGAGCAAGTGCTTTACTTCGGTGAAGGCCAACGTGCAATCGTTGCGACATTGACAGACAAAGGTCAAGAAGCACTGACTACTGGTGACTATAAAGCAGATGCTTATGGTAACGAGTGGCGTTCAGTTGCGCTAACGGGTGATATCACTTCTCCAGTTGTCGATAAACTAGACCCAATCTGGTCTTACGCAGAAGAGTTGGACAACGTTTACTGTGCAACGTGTCACGCGAAAATTCCTTCAAACCACTTCACTGTGAATGCTTGGGGGCCTGTTGCGAAAAGTATGGGCGACCGTACAGACATTTCTGAGCAAAACCTTGAGCTGCTGACTAAGTACTTCCAAAACCACGCGAAAGACGTTGTTGGTCACTAAAGAGAATTAGAAGGATAAAATTATGACTAATATGACACGTCGTGGATTTATGAAAGGCACAGGTATTACAGCTGGTGCGTTGGCATTCACATCTTTGACGCCGATGAGCGCAATTGCTTCGGACAAACGTGGTTCTGGTGTTCTAACATCAGGTCGTATGGGACCAATGCTGTGTGAAGTGAAAGATGGCAAGTTAGTGTCGACGACGAATGCACTGGCACAAACGGTTCCAAATAGCCTGCAGACCACAGGCCCTGATCAAGTACACACCAAAGCGCGTGTTAAGTACCCTATGGTTCGTAAAGGCTACTTGGCTAACCCATCTGCACCTGAAGGTGTACGTGGTAGTGATGAATTTGTTCGTATCTCTTGGGATGAAGTGTACAAATTGATTCACCAACAACACTCACGTATTCGTCAAGAGCACGGTGCGGAATCTGTATTCGCAGGCTCTTATGGCTGGCGTTCAAGTGGTGTTCTGCACAAAGCGCAAACGCTTCTACAACGTTACATGAGCATGGCTGGTGGTTACTCTGGTCACTTAGGTGATTACTCAACAGGTGCTGCGCAAGTTATCATGCCGCACGTTGTGGGTTCGATTGAGGTGTATGAACAGCAGACGACTTACCCAGTTATCCTTGAGCACAGTGATGTGGTGGTACTTTGGGGCCTAAACCCAATTAACACCTTGAAGATCGCTTGGAGCTCAACCGACTGTGCAGGTCTTGAGTTCTTCCACCAGTTGAAGAAGTCGGGCAAGACAGTGATTGCGATTGACCCAATGCGCTCTGAGACTATCGAGTTTTTTGGTGACAACGCAGAGTGGATTGCTCCTCACCCAATGACTGACGTAGCCATGATGATGGGTATCGCACACACGTTAGTGAAACAGGGCAAGCACGATAAAGAATTCTTGGGTAAATACACAACAGGTTACGACGTATTCGAAGCTTACTTGATGGGTAAGGAAGACGGCGTAGAAAAATCTGCTGAGTGGGCGTCTGAGATCTGTGGTGTGCCAGTGAAGCAGCTTGAGCTACTTGCGGATATCTTCAGTAAGAACCGTACTATGCTGATGTCTGGCTGGGGTATGCAGCGTCAACAATACGGTGAACAACGTCACTGGATGTTGGTTACGCTAGCGACAATGCTAGGTCAAGTTGGCTTGCCTGGTGGTGGTTTCGGTCTTTCTTACCACTACTCAAACGGTGGTAACCCTGCTCGTGATGCAGGCGTACTTCCTGCGATTTCAGCGTCACTTGGCGGTGGTTCTTCGGCGGGTAACGATTGGGCTGTTTCAGGATCTGTGAACGCATTCCCTGTAGCGCGTATTGTTGAAGCGCTAGAAAACCCGGGTTCAAGCTACCATCACAATGGTCACAACCTAACGTTCCCAGAGATCAAAATGATCTGGTGGGCAGGCGGTGCGAACTTTACTCACCACCAAGATACCAACCGCTTGATCAAAGCTTGGCAAAAGCCTGAGCTGATTGTTATCTCAGAACCTTACTGGACAGCAGCAGCTAAGCACGCGGATATTGTTCTGCCAATTACTACATCGTTTGAACGTAATGATATGACGATGACGGGTGACTACAGTAACCAACACTTAGTGCCAATGAAGAAAGTGGTTGAGCCACAAGGTGAAGCTCGTAACGATTTCGATGTATTTGCGGACATGTCTGAGTTACTTGCTCCGGGTGGTCGTGATGTGTACACCGAAGGCAAGACCGAGATGGAATGGCTGTATGGTTTCTACAAAACCGCACAGCAAGGTGGTCGTGGTCAGCGTATCGTAATGCCTAACTTCAGCAAGTTCTGGGAAGATAATCAGTTGATCGAGATGAAGTGGAACGAGAAGAACGCACAGTTTGTTCGTTACGCTGATTTTCGTGAGAACCCAATCATGAACCCACTAGGTACACCAAGTGGCAAGTTCGAGATATTCTCAAGAACCATTGAAGGTTACCAACTAGATGATTGCCCTGCACACCCAACTTGGTTAGAACCAACAGAGTACACAGGCAACGCTAAAGATGGCGAACTGCAACTGATGACAGCGCACGCCGCGCACCGTCTGCATAGCCAGTTCAACTACGCGAAGATCCGCGAAGAGTATGCGATTGCAGACCGTGAGCCGATTTCAATTCACCCTGAAGATGCGAAAGCTCGAGGCATTAAAACGGGTGACTTGGTTCGTGCACATAATGGTCGTGGACAAGTATTGGTGGGTGCATTAGTGACGGATGGCATCAAACAAGGCTCTGTATGTATCCATGAAGGCGGTTGGCCTGATTTAGATAAAGAGACAGGCCTATGTAAAAACGGTGGCTGTAACGTGCTTACGTTAGATATCCCGACTTCTCGTTTGGCGAATGGCTGTGCTGCAAACTCTGCGCTTGTGAAGATTGAAAAATACACAGGTCCAGTATTAGAACTCACGGCATTTGATCCACCTAAAAACGGCTAATCTTTAACAAGTAATAGCTAACTGAATGAAGCCAGCCTAATCGCTGGCTTTTTTTGATCCTTTTCTTGCGACGAAGACTATTACTCAGTGTCGGCTAGACAATCCATAATAATCAATGACATCTAAGCGAGAAATAAACTCATGAATCGAATCAATCCAAAGAAACTACTTCGCAGTAAATGGACGGCCGTTAGCCCTGTAAAGAAAGAAAAACACTTTATGGTCACAGAGGTAGAGTTTGAAGAAGGGGAGGTTATTCGTTGTTTGATAGAAGCGGTGATGACCAAACGAGAGGAAGACATCAACTGGCGGGATCTCACCGACAAGGATCATTGGCTTCCCGGTTGGAAATAAGGATAGCAAGTAGGGAGCAGTCGGTCACCTCTACTTATTTCTAATTACCCGCTGCTGCACGCCCTTGCCAGTATTTAAGGCCTTCTAAGACACCCTCAGCATGTGTTGCTCTACTCGTGTATACGTTGTCTCTATCCGATAGGTGAGCAACCTCTGGGTAATGGTTAGCAACCAGTATCGAGTTTACGCCTTCAATGGTGAGCATTGAGGTGTCGTTAGCTGAGTCACCTGCGACGCACACTTCTGCAACGCTCAAATCGTGTTGTTCGAGTAGGTGGTGAATCGCAGTCGCCTTGTTAACGCCTTTTGGTGTGATATCTAAGTACCAATCATGAGAGTAAGTCAGGTGAACATCTAATCCGTGCATCTCCAAGCTAGATTCAATCAGTTCGTGTTGAGGCTCTGAAAGCTTTCCTTCAAAGGTGATCTTGTAATCGCCTTGATGGTTTTCTATGCGCTCACCCATAAAATCAAGGGGGGCGAGAGCCGTCTCTACCCTTGATTTGTTCCAAGAAGCTTCCAGTTGGTTATGCCAAACATGGTCTGGTTTTTGGGAATGAACATGATGAATTTTGGTGCCCACATCGCTAATAATACTGTGTGGCTTCGGGTAGTTATCCGATTCTAAACCCATTCGAATCGAAGGTAATGTTCTTCCTGTCGCGATGATAAAGCGAATATCAGGTTGTTCTGTGAGGTAATCAAATAGCTGGTTAACACCGTGAGATGAGCCTCCATCAAGCGTACCGTCAAAGTCACACACCAACATTTTTATCATTCGAATTCCTTGTCTTTTTCTCTATTTCGTCACGGGAAAATGCTTATTTCTTTTATAAAGAATGGCTCAGCAATGAGCACTCTACAAGTTGAAGTTCAGCTTAGATAATCACCAATTGACAGTTTGCAGCAAGTATCACAGTTGGTGTGACGTATTAAAATTCTTGGTTGAAAAGGTTGATTTCAACTCGCTGACTTTAGCCGGTTGACCTTTGGTTTTTAGGTAGAGATTGAGAGTTGATCTTATATTTTTTACCGAGCGAACTTTCGCCTCGGAAGCATCATGAAAGCTTAATAAATAGTTCGTACTCGAATTATTTGTGCACGAACTAATTATGGCTTTTGTTGGTTCATTCAGCCTATTAATCACTCTAATGTAAAATTAATATTCAATAATCTACGACTACGTAATACATAATATTGGCCGTACGCTTATCTAATTTATCCCTCTTATTATCAGTGGCTTGCTTTGTTTTTGCTTATTTTTGGTCTTGTTGTTGCTGGTCTGGTTTCAGTCTGTTGCCTTGTTTTACCGAACGAAGAACCTTGATTTACACGCGTCAATTACTTAGAGTGCTAATTGTTTTTCGGGTTTAAATAACCAATTTAAGTTTAAATAACTGATAAAGGATTAGATTACATGGATCCCATACTGGAAGTTAAGGGACTGTACAAGGTGTTTGGTGAAGACACCGCCCGTGCTTTTACAATGATTAATGAAGGCGCAAATAAAGATAAAGTTTTCGAAGAAACAGGGCTAACGATCGGCGTTAACGATGTTTCTCTTAGTATTCAAGAAGGCGAGATTTTCGTCATAATGGGACTGTCAGGATCTGGCAAATCAACCCTAGTACGCCTTCTTAACCGCTTGATCGAACCTACCAAAGGCAATGTGCTTCTTCGAGGCAAAGACATTGCCCACATCTCAGAAGATGAACTCCGCGAAGTTCGCCGCAACAACATCTCCATGGTTTTCCAAAATTTCGCTTTGATGCCGCATATGACGGTTATCGAGAATGCCGCGTTTGGTCTAGAGCTTGCGGGTGTTGAAGTTGAACAACGAAAGCAATCAGCACTTGAAGCACTTGAGCGCGTAGGCCTTGGCGCATACTCAGAATCGTACCCAGATGAATTGTCTGGCGGTATGAAACAACGTGTTGGTCTAGCGCGAGCCTTGGCATGTGACCCAGATATCCTGTTAATGGACGAAGCGTTCTCGGCACTCGATCCTTTGATTCGTACTGAAATGCAAGATGAACTGATTCGTCTTCAAAATGACGATAAACGAACGATTGTATTCATCTCTCATGATTTGGATGAAGCGATGAGAATCGGTGACCGTATTGCCATTATGCAAAACGGTGAAGTGGTTCAAGTGGGCACACCAGACGAAATTCTTAACAACCCAGCGAACGACTATGTCGAAGCCTTTTTCCGTGGTGTAAATGTCGCAAGCGTACTTACTGTGAAAGACATTGCGCGTAAGAAACCGGCTGCGGTATTTAAAAAGTCAGAACACGACGGCCCAGCTTCCGCTCTGCAAATCCTAATGGATAACGACCGTGAATACGGCATCGTTGTTGAGAAGAGCAGCCTTTACTCCGGCATTGTTTCTATCGACTCTCTTCGTAAAGCTCACAAAGAGAACAAATCATTAGTGAGCGCGCAGCTCGATGATGGATTAACGCTAAACCCTGATTTACCAATCAATGACGTGCTTGGCCTTGTTGGTGGTGTGCCTTACTCGGTTCCTGTTGTGGATGAGCAAGGTAATTACTTTGGCGTGGTAACTAAGTCACGTTTGCTACAAACATTGGATAAGGGGTAGATCATGTCGTCTGAACAAACAAATAATGACCCATGGTCACAGTCTGCTCCTGCCGCTCAGCCATCAAGTGATCCTTGGGGTCAAGCCGCTGACACTTCACCATCGGCAGATTGGCTAAGCAGTGAAACCGTAGAAACCATTCCTTTTGATCCTCTTAATCCTTTTGCAGAAGCCGTTCTGCCTGTTGATACTTGGGTTGAGTCTGGATTGAATTGGCTAGTTGAACACGGACGACCATTGTTTCAAGCAATTCGTGTACCTATCGATTTCATTCTAAGTTCATTTGAAACGGCATTGGTGTCTACGCCAGCCCCATTTATGCTCATCATTTTGTTCTTGGTGGCATGGCAGTTTTCAAACCTGAAACTGGGTGTTGCTACGGCAGTATCTCTTACTATGATTGGTTTGATTGGCGCTTGGTCTGAAGCGATGACCACGCTTTCACTGGTGATGACATCTGTATTCTTCTGCCTGTTGATCGGTTTACCTATGGGGATATGGCTCGCCCGAAGTAACACGGCGGCTAAATTCGTTCGCCCAATTCTGGACGCTATGCAAACAACGCCAGCCTTCGTTTACTTAGTACCCATCGTAATGTTGTTTGGTATCGGTAACGTTCCAGGTGTGGTGGTGACCATTATATTCGCACTGCCACCGGTGGTACGTTTAACCATTCTGGGTATTCAGCAAGTACCGGAAGATTTGATCGAAGCGGGTCATTCATTCGGTGCAAGCAAAAAGCAGATGCTTTACCGAATTCAACTGCCACTTGCATTACCAACCATTATGGCGGGCGTGAACCAAACACTGATGTTGTCGCTATCTATGGTGGTTATCGCATCAATGATCGCGGTAGGTGGTTTAGGTCAAATGGTACTGAGAGGTATCGGCCGTCTAGATATGGGACTGGCCGCTGTTGGTGGTCTCGGCATCGTTATTCTAGCAATCCTGCTTGACCGCATTACTCAAGTTCTCGGGGTAAATGCAGGTAATACAAAATTACGCTGGTACCACATGGGCCCTGTTTCTCTTGTGCTCAATGCGATAAATCGCGGTAACAAATCAGAACTACAATTAAGGAAAAACACCAATGAATAATTCATGGAAGAGCAAACTTGCAGTTAGCATCGTTTCTACATTAGCAGTATCAACGAACGTGTGGGCAGCAAGCTTACCGGGTGAAGGTGTATCAGTTCAGCCAGTTCAATCGTCTGTAGCGGAAGAAACATTCCAAACGTTGATTGTTAACCGCGCCCTTGAAGAGCTTGGCTACGACGTGAAATCTACGCAAGAAGTGGACTACAACGTAGGTTACACCTCTATCGCAAAAGGTGACGCGACGTTCCTAACCGTAGGTTGGTTCCCGCTTCATGCTGATAAATACAAAATGGCGGGCGGCGATGACAAATTCTACCGTGAAGGCCAATATGTAAGCGGTGCCGCTCAAGGTTACCTAATTGATAAGAAAACGGCTGAAAAATACAACATCACTAACATTGGTCAACTGACGGATCCGAAAATCGCGAAGCTGTTTGATGCTGACGGTGATGGCAAAGCAGACCTTACAGGCTGTAACCCAGGTTGGGGTTGTGAGATGGTGATTGAACATCAACTTTCAGCGTTCAAACTGGACGATACGGTAACTCACAACCAAGGTAACTACGCTGCAATCATTGCAGATACAATTTCTCGTTACCAAAAGGGTGAATCAATCCTTTACTACACGTGGACACCTTACTGGGTAAGTGGCGTATTGGTGCCTAACGAAGATGTAGTTTGGTTAGAAGTTCCTTTCTCAGCACTTCCTGGCGAGCGTTCGAACGTGGATACGACGCTATCTAACGGCAAAAACTACGGCTTCGAAATGAACTCAATGCGCATTATTGCGAATAAAGAGTTTGCTAAGAACAACCCATCAGCAGCGAAGCTTTTTGAAATCATCAAACTTAACATCAATGATGTAAGCGCTCAGAACATGATGATGAGTAAAGGTAAGAACAGCTCTGCTGATATCGAAGCGCACGTAAACGGTTGGATCAAAGCGAACCAAAGCACGTTCGATGGTTGGATTACAGAAGCGAAGAAAGCAGCACTGTAACTTTGACTTGTATTTGTTCTGTCTTACCAGACACTTTGATTTGAAATGATGAGCGTGTTGAGTGATTGTGTAGAGTCACTCAATCACCTTCAAACCAAGTGAAAGGGCGACAAGAGTGAACATTATAAAGCCAGCAGTCCATTTGGATTGCTGGCTTTTTGTTTTCTGTTTCTATTTTTGAGCTTCTAGCTGTTAATTACAGCTCTAGCGTTCGCCTTGAACTTCGAAGTTGTCGCTGACTAAGCGAGCGCAGCCATCGGCTTCAAGTGCCCAGTGTTCATGATGTACAACGCCAAACGCTTTGTTCATTGTCCAACTCGCGGTAAGAATGTAACCGCCGTCTGGGTGCTCTTCCCATTTTACATCGGTGTAATCAACGTCTTTGAAACCTTGGTCGATGATGTTTTGCCAAAATGCTTGAATCGCTTCATGACCTTCAAAAGTACCAAATGGACGCGCTTCCATTACACAGCTTTTAGTATATTGATCGGCACAACCTTTCGCATCTTGGTTGTTGAAAGCCTTTTGCCACGCGTTAATGCCTTGCTTACATGCTTCTAAAATTTGGTTGTCTAACATTGTCTTTCTCCATAACAGTCTTGTTGTTTCGAGCACTGTCTTTTTTATTTGGTATTTCGATAAGTTGAATTGAGTTTAGTCTTGGAAATTGATTTGAAAAACAGAGATAATAGAAAATACTGTTTGTAAAAAGAGAACAATAAGATGAGTAAGCTAAAGCAGATGTCGATTTTCGCTCATATCGTAGAGCAGGGTTCAGTCTCGGCTGCGGCTGAAAAGTTAGAGTTGTCTAAATCTGTCGTCAGTCAACATCTCAAAATTCTAGAACAAGAGTTAGGCGCCTCTCTCCTTAAACGCACAACACGAAGACAAACTTTGACAAGCATGGGTGAGCGCTTTTATTTGAGTTGCAAAGACATCAATGTGATCGCTGAATCGGCTTGGGATATGGTAAAAGCCGAGCTAGAAGAGCCACAAGGCCGGATTCGTATCACAGCTCCGAATGCCTTGATGGATTTATTGGTAGCGCCTGTTATTGCCGAACTGATGAAACAATATCCGAAGTTAAAGCCAGAACTGATAAGCGACGATCAGCATTTAGACTTCATGGAGCACGATATTGATCTCGCGGTACGAGTGGGCAGTTCTCGTGACAGTAACTTAAAGCAGAAGAGGTTAGGTGAGTTTAAAGATGTGTTATGTGGCGTTGAAAGCATGCGTGAACGTGAGCTTGAATCGATTCCTTACATTGCAAACTCTTGGCAGGGAAAGCAGGTGACTCATCATTTTAGTTCTCAAACTGAGCAGGACTTTGTCTACCAACAGCAAGCTAGTTGCGTCACCAATTCGTTCCACAGTTGCCTTGCACTGATTAAATCAGGTGTTGGTATCGGTGTGATTCCAGATTTCTGCATTCCTCAGTTATTTGGTGATGTTGTCGACGTGCTGCCAAGCTTTGAATTACCCACCAACACGGTTTATGCGCTAAATCCATTCGCTTCAAATACGCCTATCGCCATCAAGCTGTGTATCCATGCGTTGGAAGAAAAGCTTAAGCAGAATTTAGTATAAGCTTTCTATCGTTGGTAAAATCCGGTGCTTAACCATATTTACTAATAAAAGAAATAACATGTTTATTACTCAGTAATTCAATCTTGTCGATAGTCAGTACGCAATAGCGGTAGTTTTTGTTTTTGAAGGTGATGTTCGACTTTTCTTCTGTTGGTTCTGAAAACTTCCATATTTCAAATCCGATGTTCTTCATAAGTTCCAATGCACTTGGGTTCTTAATGATCATGGAATACTTTTTAATCTTAGTATTTCTTGCAAGAAGCTTCATATCGGAAATTAGGTTCGCAATAGATTGTTCGCGCTTCTCAGAGTGACCGCTAACCACAATGTAATTTAAGTTCTGGTTAGAATCTAAAGAGCAAGCTTGCTTAATATGTAGATGCTTATTTTGGTATTGCTCGAACACCTCTTCGTTGAAGAAAAAACCTAGGCTATGACTAACAATATCGCCATTAACATCGACCATTTTTCTGCCATGCGCCTTTTTTTCACTGCAATAGAGAAACAGATCTATGGTATCAAGGGCTGAAGGATCCATCTTTGTATATTGTGAAATCAGCTTTATTCTATCTATTATTGCTTTGTCATTCTGATCTGTCATTAGTGGCATGATCTGACAGTCGCAGCCTTCTTCTATTTCCCCTTTAGTGATAGACGATATTCGGCTTTGAAACGAAAAGAACCTCTCACGAAGGAAGTCTTCAAGTAATGCACTGTCTTCGTTATCTTCTGAATCAAAGGATTTCAACGTTGTATACAAGTCCAGACCAAGGCAGTCCAATAGCTTTAGGGCTTTGTAATTACTTGGCTTTACTTTGCTATTTTCCCATCGATTTATCGTTACGACATCTACAGAGCTGAATTCATCATCTAAGTGATTAATGTATGCCGCAAAACCCTTTTGCGTTAACTTCAATTTCTTGCGCGCTTCGCGCAGTAATTGCGGAAATTTCATCATGGTAGAATATTCATCTTTGATTAGTGACATTACGTTCCGATTAGTCAGATAGTCTATTTTATCAATCGTTAATATACAGTAGCTATAATATTTATTTTTGAATGTAATATTACATTTTTTAGCAGAAGGTTCTGAAAATTTAAATACTTCAAACCCCACACTCTTCAAGAGTCTCATCATATTGGGGTCTTTTACTAAAACAGAATATTTTTTAATGTTTTTGTTCTGAGAAAGTAACTGTATATCTGAAACTATATGCTCAATAACATGATCTTTTGTCTCTGAGTGTGAGCTTATATTAAAATAATTTATGCTTTTGCTTGAATTTAAAGAGCAGGCCATTCTTAGATCTAGCTCTTGAGTTTTTAATGTTTCAAATTGATGGTCTTCAAAGAAAAAGCCTACGTTGTGACTCACAATGTCGCCATCAACATTGATCAGCTTGTGACCATGTGCTTTTTTCTCACAGTAGTAGAGATATAAATCAATTTGGTCCAGTGGCGAAATATCGACTTTTGTGAATTTAGAAAGTAGTTTGATTCTGTCGATAACGCCAGTGTCACACGGCTCTGACATTAAAGGCAGTGACTTAAAGTTGCGTTTGCCTTGTTGTTGATTCAGGCCTGATAGAGCTGAAATTCTACTTTGAAATGAGCCATAGGATTCGTTTAAAAACAGTTCGATTAACGTGTCTTTTTGTTCGGACTTAAAGCTCTTTATTGTCTCAAACAAATCTCCGCCAAGGTACTGTAAGATCTTGAGTGCTTTGTATGTACTAGGCTTTACCTTACTGTTTTCCCAACGATTTATCGTTACGACGTCAACCGCATTAAACTCGTCGTCCAGCTGATTTAAGTAGGTTGCAAACTCTGTTTGTGTAAATTGAAGTTCCTTTCTGAAGTTACGTAACAACTGTGAAAACTCACTCATTAAAACATTAACCTTCTGATAATTAACTCAATGTCTTGATTCTAATTTAGACATCAGATTCTCTATTTAACATCTTCAGTAATTTGTTTTTTACAGATGTTAATTGTTCGGATTATTTGAACTGTATGTTGCGCATGTCCCTAATAGGCTAAGTGCCAAATTAGTGACGTCAAATCTATGGCTTTTTGCCTAGACACTTGTCAATCTACTGTGAAGTGCGCGTTAATGTTCAGATACAACCTTGCCTTTTTCTTATCTATTTTATTGATTCCATTTGCCTCCTATGCGGACACAACGGGTCTTGTTATGGATCTGTCTGTTGACAGCGCGTCTTACGACAACGACCAAGAGGTGGCTTATACGCTTGTTTTAACGAATGAGTCGGATAAAGCTATTGCTGAGTTGGACGTTAAGGATGAGCTGTTAAATATCTTAACGACAGATGACCAAGGGAATAATGTCAGCGCGTTCTCGCAAGTCTCGACTCAAGCGCAATCCTCCTTCCTGTCATCTCCAGGTGATTACAGTCGCTTCGGAAACTTAGATGCATCAGGTGTGCGTATTGCGGCTGGTGGGTCAGTGACCTACACCATGGTCGCCACCGTTTCTGCTAACGCAGCCGGTACGATTGATAACTTCGCAAGTGCGAGCACTGGACTATTGGATGCTGTTGAATCAAATACAGAATCCATTCAGCGTGGTGTGTATCAACATGATGTTGTTGTTTCGGTCGATAAAGCGAACTATCAACTCAATAACAAACTCACCTATAAGATTAAGGTTTCGAATACTGGCGATACGTTTATTCAGGCGCTCGACGTTCAAGATATCATTTCAGATATAAAGGCACTCAATATTGAAGGGGCTTTGCAACAAGCTTTTACTGACAACGTTAACTCTGCCACCAAGGTTGAAGGCAGCAAAAGCGATCCAGGCACCTTCGCCGAATCAGGGGACTTATCAGTAAGTGATGCGTCGATTGATATAGGCGGTTCTGTGACTTACGAAATTAAAGCGACCGTTGCCGACAATTTAGTCGGCGACATCGTTAATGACGGTATAATCGCTGAAACACGCGATGACTTGGTCACAGTTGATGAGGTTATCACTCCACCCACTGAGCCTAGTATCACCCTGACACATACCTTGAACCAATCGGATAACTACCTAGTCGACGATGAGTTTTCCTATACGGTCACGGTTGCTAACCAAGCAAACACTGGTATCGCGTACCATTATTCTGTTCAGCAGTTTCTTGCGGATCTTGAAACCGAACTAGGCAACGATGTCAGCAACGAAAAGAACGCAACTGACACGGTTGGTAACCCTTACGATTTTTGGACCAATGAAGTGACCTCGATCGGTTCTAATAGCCTTTCTGAACTCAATGCATCTGGAAAGGAGTCCAACAAGTCACTAGAAGACAAAGTGTCTATCTATCCTGGTGAGCAGATTGTTTATTCCGTTGTGGTGGACGTTAGCCCTGTGTCTATTGGTCAAATTCCCCAAGTTGCAGCCCGAGTGGTTGATGCTGATGGCCACGCAGATTCTGGCGATGCTTTGGCCAATATTCTCGATTCGAAAGACGTTCTGACGACGTCATCAAGTCAAATTACACGTAATAAGAACACCACAGATACGACTTATGTTCCGGGGATAGTCGGTGATAACGAAGTGGTCTATGACATTGTTATTTCTAACAAGGACACAGAGTTCTTCGCCAACGATATCGAAGTCTTCGATAAATTTGCTTGTATCGTGACAGAGCAAGCGGATGGCTCTAATGCTTCAGCATTTTCCGAGTGGAAGCTTGAAGTCGCTGATAGAAGTGGTGAAGGATCGAATTATGGTTCATTTAATTACAATACTTGGACAACAAACGACATCAATTTGAAAGTCGACCTCGCACCTGAGGGCTTCGTTCATTATAAGCTGACCGCAAAAGTGGCAGATACCAGTGTGGGGCAGATTGTTGATGATGGTACCGATGCCGGCTTGTGCTTAGGGGATAACTTAGGCGAGTCGGGTTCTGGCGTCCAAATGCCAAACTCGAAATTAAAGGTCCAAAAGGAAGTGGATTCTCGTTACTACTCAGCTGGCGGTACCCTGAACTACGACATCACGGTAGAGAATAACGGTGACGGCTATGCGATTGATATACCGGTTTATGATGATTTAGTCTCTGTCATGACTCAGTCTATTAATGATACACCGACTAAAGCGTATTTGAGCTGGATTATTACTGCGAAATCTTATGCCTCTGACGGCTCAATTTCGACAAACAGTGATCCCGGCTTTACTGATGACATAGAAGGTAATCAGAAGAATCAAAAGATCTTAGATGTGAAGGCAAAGCTAGCTCCACACGATAAGATCGTTTATAGCATTGCCGCGACCGTAAACCCCATTGCCGATGATGAAATCCGTAATGAAGTGACGGTTGACAGCGTACTTTATTCCGATAGAGGCTCATACCCACGAGATTACTACTTAGTATTGGATAAGCGTGTTGATGGTCATGACGAACAAAACGCGTATACCGACACCACCAATACTGTCACTTATACGATCAGCATTACCAACCCAGCAGGGAACGGTTTCGCCTCTAACATCAATGTTAAAGATGAAATCAGTACCATAGAAGCAGAGTTACTTCACGAGCCGGGTGAAACCAAGCCCGTGTTCTCTTCGTGGACGATCAGTGCAGAAAGAGAGGCAGACTCCCCGTGGGTGAAAGCCGTGACTGACCCTGGATCGTTCTCGGATAACAATGATCTGGATGCCACCGCTCAGATCCCGCCAGGTGCGACGATTACTTATACCATTGTTGGGACACTCGATCGCAGTGTCGACAGTGAGATTCTTTGGGGATCATTCACCAATACCGCAACAGTGACGGGACCAGATACTAATCTATCGGATACGGTACGTACCTATCCTAGCGAGCCGAATCTTGTAGTCGCTAAGACCGCTCAAAATACCGACTTTGTTGTAGGTGAGCGCGCTACGTTCAATATTTATATCTATAACCGCGGTGTTGGCTATGCAAATGACGCAACGGTACAAGATAGTATTTCAGCGCTTAACTTCTTTAATAGTTGGACAATTGTAGGTTCGACCAACACAGATAAACCGGGTTCTCGTTACGGTGACATTGCTAACGACACTGACATCGATACCGACGTTGATATCACTCCCGGAGGGTGGGTTCACTATGAGGTGAGCGGCATTGTTAAGTCTGACTATGAAGAAGAACAAGTATCGAACCGTGTTGATGTTTACGATCCTATTACAGACCGTGACCACAGCTCTTCCGCTCAAATAGATAACTCACACAGTACCTATGACATCAATGTTTCATTAGCCAAAACGACCGATGTTGTCCGCTACACGCCGGGTGAAGATCTCACCTACACCATCGTTATTGGCAATAACAGCGACACTGATGAGACCGATCTTATCTTCATGGATCGCCTGAGTGAGATCACTACTACGCTAGCGAATGATAAAGATGGTGAAGTAGAAGATGTTCTTAATCAAAACCCGTTTGACTATTGGTCTGTTGATACTGGCTCTGGTTTCGGCCCTCAAACGACTGAAGATGTGGAGTTCCCAGTTTCAATTCCGGCCAAAGACTTTGTCACGGTGCGTATTAAGGCGCATGTCAAAGACAATGCGGTATCTAACGGTGTAGCGGACAGAGACGGCGGCATAATCCGCAACGAAGCCGTGCTGATTCATGATGATAATGCCGGTTGTACTGACGATTGTGAGTATGCCAAACGTGCCGTGGCTGAAAACCATCAGGTACATAATAACGGCGGCGTTGTTCGCACTACTAACATTAACCGCTACTCTCCGGGAGATGAGTTGACTTATACCATTAGGTACAACTCTCAAGATGGACATGGTTATCGAAACAACGTAGACGTTAACGAACTGATTAATGACATATCAGTGGAGCTACAAGATGGCAATTCAGGTAATCCATTTTTCGATGATTCGGTAGGTTCAAACAAGTTTACGGTGGCGGTTGCTAAGAGCGATCCTGCGAACGCGGGTACAACAGATGGTACCAAAGACGGTGATGTTGCGAACGACACTGACATCGTAACCTCGATTGATATCGATGCTGGCGAAGACGTGACTTACACAGTAACAGGTACCGTAAGACCGGATGCGGTCGGTGATATTCATTATCGAGATACCGTCGTGATTCCCGATGGCTACCATTTAGATTTTGATAAAACGACTGATGAAGCGGTGTACGAGCCCGCTCAAACCGTGACCTATCACTTAGTGATTGAGAATGACGGCAAAGGTAACGCTCACGATATTCCAATCGTCGATAACCTCGAAGATATTACGGTCAGCTTAGTGGATGGTAATACAGGACCAGCGTATTCAGATTGGACCATCACATCGATCGCAACTGGAACTGATTCTGAGTATGTGGATGCGGGCGCAGGTGCTGGCAATGTTTACACATCAACCAACAGTAACCTAAATGTTGAAGCCGATATTCCGATGGGCGCTAAGCTTGAGTACCAAGTTGTCGCGACCATCAATGACAAAGCCAATGGCGATGTTGTTAACGTTCTAACCGTTGATGGCGACACCATTTCTCATGATATTCAGCAAGAAGCTCGTAAAGTTGATTTTGAAAAGAACATTCTGGCGTATTACGACACGGATGAAAACGAACTGGTTGGCGCAACTAACTACATGCCAGGTGGTTATGTTGAATATGAAATTTTAATTGAGAACATTGCGAGCGCCCACGTTGATGATATGAGCTTGCGTGATGACATCGACCAAATTAACACTCAATACTTTGATGGAACGCGTGGCCCTGCATTTGATAGCTGGACGATTGAAACATTCACTGATAGCTCAGGTATTTCCAACCCAGATGTTGATAACTCAATCCAAGACAATAAGCCGATTGATACTCACTTCGATATCTCGGCAGACAACTTTGGCGGTGTAGTATTGTCATCGTTTGTGCGTTACGTCATCAAGGCCAAAATCAGTCCGAAAGCAGTAGGTTCTTTCACTAACCGAGCGTACATCGATGAAGACAACGGAAATGAACTAATTGCCGTATCTCCACCTGCAAAGATGGCTGAGCCTGAAATTTCGTTCTCTAAGAAAGCATTTTATGACGCAGGCCTCTCCTCGGCAAAGACTGAGTATTCTCAAGTCGCTGGTGAAAGTGAGGTTTATTACCGCGTTGAGATTAAGAATGCGGGGGATGGTATAGAATATGGTTCTCGCCTTGAAGATACTATTTCTGCAATTCAGACTCGCATTGCAGAAGATGCCTCGACGTCTGGCACTGACCCTGTCGGCCAGCCATTTTTATCTGGTTGGGAAGTGCAGCTAGAAAAAACGGCAGCGGTAGGTTCGATTACAGACGCGGTTGACTTCGTTTCTGGTAATAACGTCAATATTGATAACGACATTGTTATCGCGCCTCAAGAAAGCCTAACGTTCACCATCCATGCTGAGATTCGTGAGGATGCGTTGGGCGATATTCAAAACAAAGCGAATTATGACGGTAAGGTTCGTACTGCGACTCTAATGCCACTAGGAAATAATATCAGTGTTGAAAAACGCGTGGTGTCGATTAACGGCAACCCGTTCAATGATGGGGATACCTATCTGCCGGGTGACGAAGTTGAGTATGAATTTGTGGTCACTAACACTGAAAACGGTTGGGCGAATGATATTCAAATCAAAGACACGGTAAAGGATATCCAAGTTGAGGTTATTGGCGGAACAATGGAGTCTGCCTTTGTTTCGGGCGATATCATTCACGAAATCAGTAATGGTATTGATGCCAACGTCGATACCTATGTTCCTAGCTATAACCCAAACAATAACCTGAATATTGAAACCGATATTGCCGCAGGTGAAATACTGACGTTTAACTTAACGGGTGTTATCCGTGATGACGCTTTGGGAACTATCGAAGCCAACCGAGTGACGGCAGAAAATGAGTCTGCGACGTCAGAAACTATCCCACCTCAAGAAGCTGAGCTCGACTATTTCAAAACCTTGGTTTACACCGATGGTGAATCGGCTGGTTGTTCAGTTCCTTCAAACGATGGCAGTAGCTGTACCTACGCACCTCGCGGGGATGTTGAGTATCAAGTTACGCTAGAGAATACGGGTGATAGCATCGCGAATGACGTGAGTGTTATCG
The DNA here is from genome assembly GCF_041468745.1 of Vibrio sp. 10N.286.52.F8. Classification (NCBI taxonomy): domain Bacteria; kingdom Pseudomonadati; phylum Pseudomonadota; class Gammaproteobacteria; order Vibrionales; family Vibrionaceae; genus Vibrio; species Vibrio sp. 10N.286.52.F8. The sequence goes on along the minus strand of NZ_JBFRJF010000007.1, from coordinate 17,520 downwards.
ATGCTATTCATACCATCAAAACCGAAGATGGTGATGATGCGTTCTCTGAATGGACCACCGCGATTGCTGTGGAACCTGTTGGTTCTTATGACGTACGAGGTAACTACAACGGCAGTGTACCATTGAATGCAACTGTCGACCTTCGCCCAGGTGAGCACATTGTATTTGACGTGAAAGGCAGAGTTTCTACGTCAGCGACAGGTACCATCACCAATACAGCACAAGTGAATGGCGATAACACCAACGATATTGTCCTCAACCCTGGCCGCTCGAACATTCTAGTTGATAAGTGGACAGATACACCTACGTACGTACCTGGTGGAACGGTGAATTACTACATCGATATTACCAACGATGATGTGGATTCTGGCCTGTTTTCAATCCGCGACATCATCAGTGGCTTCGAAGTCGAAACTGTCGATGGTTCGATGCAAACCGCACTCACGGAGTGGAGCGTCGATTACGATGTGCTTTATAACTCCGCGCCATCAGACCCTGACGCTAATGATTTTTCAGAGTTAGATAAGCTAGTTGGTCAAAACAGTCCAGACATCGATTTACCTGTCGAATCGATCAAGATGGCAGGGCGTGACGATGCCGGTACGGGTGGCGGCGATAAGTACACAGTTGTCCGTATTCACGTCCAAGGCAAGGTACGAGATGACGCGATTGGGCGCTTCACCAATACGGCTTATCTGCGACATGGTTTGGACGATTCGAAGATCGCTCGCTTACGAGAAGGCTTTATCACGCCGAAGTCGGGTCAATTGGTTCTAACCAAAGAAACGACGCCAATTGCAGAACCTGATGCCAAATACCAACCGGGTCAACCAATCTCATACAAGATCACTGTGGCTAACACGGGTGAAGGTTACCTTGTCGATCAAGTTCTAACCGATCGTATCGACACCATCATGACAGAGGTGGCTAACAGCCCAGATCAAGAGCAAGCGTTGACAGGTAATTGGATCATTAGCGACGAACAGCTTGATGGCAGTGGCGATCCAGCCCTGAACGCTCGCAAAGATGTGGTTAATAACGCACAGGGTTATAGTGCGACTTACAGCATTCACCCGGGTGACAGTTATTCATTTGTCGTGACCAACACTGTTAATGATAAGGCCAAAGGCGAGATCACTAACGTCGTTAAAGTTGATAGCGACGACGGTGAGCACTCTGCAGACGCGACCTACATTCCAGAAGATGCGCAAGTTGAGATCACTAAAGATGTCGATAAAGCAGAGTACCTTCCGGGAGAAACACTTCAGTACACCGTGACCGTTAAGAATAACGGCTTAGGTTGGGCTGAAGATGTTGCTATTGAAGATGCGCTGAAGTCGGTTGAAACCACGATTGCAGGTGGTACGACTGAACAAGCTTTTGACCCTGCTTCAATCCAAATATCGGCGGTATCGACAACCGGTGAAACCCCAGTACCGGATGCAACCCGTGGTGAAGACCTTCATGAGACGCTCGATATTGCGCCTCAAGACAGTATTGTTTTCACTATTCAAGTTTCGACTAATCCGTTGGCGACAGGCGATATTACTAACATCGCATCAGCGACCTTTGACGGCACAACATTTGATGACAGTGCTACCAGTACACCAGTGTTGGCGACGGTTTCGGTCAAGAAGACGGTTGATACGCCATCGTATGAAGTAACCAAGCTGATTAACTACGACATCACCGTAACCAACAGCTCTGATGCGTTTGCATCTGGTGTTCAACTTCAAGACATCATCAGTGACATTCAAGTCGACACGACCGCGGATAAACAAGAGTCGGCATTCCTACTATGGGAAGTGAGCTTTGACGCCTCGGATGATCGCTCTGTTGTCACTCCCAAGACGTTCGACTTGAGTGAAGATATCGATGTGAGTATGGATGTGGCGCCACAAAGTACCGTGACATTCCATGTTAAGGCGTTGATTCGTACGACGGCGATTGGCGATATCAGTAACACGGCAACCATCACTTATAACGGAACACCACAAGACTCAACGGTAGTCATGACACCGAAAGACTCTGAGTTTGTTGCGACGAAAACTAACGTACAAACCGAGTATGAGCCGGGTGGTGAGCTGGAATTCTTGATTACCATTGAAAACACCTCTAACAACTACATCAGCGATTTAAGTGTTGTCGATGACATGAGCACGATAGAGGTGGGCTATTACGATGGTACCACTGGGCCTGCTTTTGTTGCTGGAACCACTTCTTTGGTTGTTGAGTCAACCACGGTAGGAACGACGACGGAGCAAATTAGTCCGATTGAGTACAGTGTGGATATTGCACCGCACGGCACAGTTGTGTTCCGCTCAAAAGGCACCGTAGTCGATACCGCGACCGGACACATCATTAATACTGCGCAAGTAGATGGCGGCGATGTTATCAGTCCTCCAGTTCAAACAGTTGCGGCTGTGGTTCAAGCTGAGCTGTTTACCGATGCCCCGTATTACGTGCCGGGAGAGCAGGTTGAGTATCACTTAGTGGTGCAAAACATAGGCCGAGGTATAGCCAAAGATGTCGCGCTTTACACCCAGTTCTCTGAATCCATGGGTGATCATATTGATGGTAATTTTAGTAATGCGTTTGATGAATGGACACTAACGGCAACATCAGAAGGGGCTGAAACTCAACCTGGCACCTTTGATGACGACAAAGACCTGTTCACCTTGGTCGACATATCGCCGGGCGGCAAGATTGATTACACGTTCACATTGACGGTCAACGAAGACATGCTGACTAATATCGATGTGCTTGGATACTACCTCGACTTAACTGGTAGCCCAGCGATGCGCGCTCGTTCTAAAGGCATGTTGGCCTCTGAAACCTCGATGCAGGCAGTGGCAGATCAAGTATCTGCTTTGGATTTGCCGCCAGTGGGTGCTGATCTGGTTGTTGAAAAACGTTCTGATAAGCCTGAATACACCGAAGATGACGACAGTGTCACTTATTACTTAGCCGTGACCAACAACGGTCAAGGTAACGCGGCTAATGTTCGTCTAACCGATGAGATCAGTGGACTACAAAACAGCACAGGTAATAAAGTCTTTATCGATTGGACAATTGAAGGTGTGGAAGTCGACGACTCGGGCGCGGTTATTCAGCGTCATTCTTTCCCGTCGAATAAAGACTTAGACACAACCGTTAACCTGAAATCCAACAAACGAAATGCTTACGCGTTTGAGGTCGTGGGTACGCTAGGTAAGGGCTTGGATGACGACATTACCAATACCTTTACGGCGACCGAATCTGACGGTACCGAAACCAGCGACAGTGTAACTACTCATATCAAGAAGATTCCTGATAATTCTGGAGAGTTGGAGCTGACCAAGTCTGCGTTGCAAGATACCGCGCAAGTGGGTGATGCGGTTGAGTACGAGATCATCGTTGAGAACAACAATGAATCTTACTTTAAGAACGTGACTGTGGAAGACCGTTACCCAGGTGGTCTGAAATACATCGTGGATACATCAGAAGTTGTGCTAAGCGGCATTGATGGTGAGTTCGGTACGGAAGACGATCAGGTTATCTCTCAAGATCCATCAGATACGGGCAAGTTAATGTTCACATCGTTGAACTTTGATCCGGGCGAGAAGCTGCGTATTCGTTACTTATTGCGTGTCTCGGTAGGTGCCACTTTTGGTGATTACATCAACACCGCAGTAGCGAAGGTTGATGGCTCGGCTGTTTCTAATGAAGACACCGCCAAAGTGACCATTGAGCCGGACAAGGTGTTCGATACCTCATCGATCATCGGTAAAGTTTTTGAAGATCATAACAAAGATGGATTCCAAGCTGATGCAACCGCGTTTGATGTTGAGCTAACTGCGAACTTAGCAACACAAGGCTACATCGCTGATTCGACGCACATCATTCGTGATGGTCAAGACGTTGCTATTCAAGATGGTGCGATAACCACTGCACTTGAACAAGGTTTGGAGCTTGGTGACCTTTGGGGACATTCAGTGAACCGAACACTGCCAGAAACCAGCAAAGTGGTGATTCAATTTAAAACTCGCACACAGCAAAGCTTTGATTTCTACGTCACAACCGATGCGGGCTCTCGTATCGAGTTCGACGCACAAGGTCAGATTCAGTTTAAGCATGAATCGGACAAGAAAAAGGGACTGAGCGCGGAAAACCTCAACGTAACCAGAAACCTGTATCGCGATGGTGAGGATTACCTGTGGGAAATCGTTATCGAGAACAAAGGTATTTACGAAGATGGTATTCCGGGCGTTAAGTTGATGACGGTTGAGGGAATCGTTATTTACACAGACCAGTACGGTCGTTACCACGTGCCCGACCAATGGGTACTCAATAAGAAAGGTAAGAACTTCCTAGTGAAGTTGGACACTGATTCGCTCTCCACCTCCATGGAAGTGGTAAGCGAAAACCCAAAAGTGTTGCGAATTACCCCGAACAAGCTCACCAAGTTCAACTTTAGCGTTCATCGCAAAGACCAACAAAGTGAACAGAAGTAAGCCATTGGAACCGTATCTGGAAATTGTATGAAAGTATTTAGTAAGTCTCGTTTAGCGACGTGTTTGTTGACTGCCATCCCTGTAATGGCGGTAGCGAAAGACACAGGTAAGCTTGAAAAACTCTGTTCTGAGACGACTGGCATTGAAATCACCAAGCCGAACCAAGACCAAGACAGCTCGCGTATTTACTTAGAGCAAGGCGCTATTTGGGCAAGCCGTGACATCACTCGCTTTGACCCAGTATTAGATGTCAGTGTCAGCGATGAATTAGAAGTCGAACAAGGCACACTGCGTGACAGCGTCGGTTTCACCATTACCACCAACTACGGTTACTACATCAAAAAGTACCAGTTGGAAGTGTACCGAGTGGGTGACTTTGGTCTGTCTGAGCCAATCGCTGTGCTTGAAGGCGATAAACTGGCGAACGACTCTGACATCAATTGGGATGGTCAAACTGATGTTGATTATCAGTTTGAGGTCGGTGAGCAGCTGATGTTCCGCCTAAAAGCGTGGGACAAAGATGGCAACATGGATGTGACCACCGTTGGTGTGACTGACTTAGTTAAGCCGGACTCTGAAGTCGATATCGACCGAAACGATAACGACGATGAAGAGAGCAAAGGTAAAAGTTACGGACAGGCAAAGCTGATGCGTCACAACATCCCGACCAATGCGGGTTTAGCGAAGTTCATCGGCACCGGTTTGAAAGGCGTTGATAAAGTCATCATCGGTGAAGATGAATTTGATGTCGAAGATGGCAACTTATACGCAGAGCAGTACTTACCAACAGATTCCTACATTTTCCCAACCAAGGTTGTGTTTGATAACGGTGATGAACGTCGTTACAAGCTTTACGTTCGTATTCCAGATACGTACTACGCACAAACTGGCTTGGCTGATCTTTATGTTGGTAAGAATAATGTGTCTGGTAATAGCGATGCATTAAGTGTCGATGACCAGTACCAAGATGACATCTACAACCAAGGTCGCTTAGCGTACTTTGGTCAGGGTAAATTTGGCGACAAACTTCGTGTAACGACTCACTTTGATACGCGAGAAAGTGAAATCAAAGACATGTTCAAACATCCGTTCGCCTCCGACGATTCGGATGTGTTCGATATCCTCGAAGACGACGATGAGCTTTATTACGGTAACTATGGTGACAGCTCAAACATCGAAAAAGTGGTCAACACCAAAGGCAAGGTTTACCTCAATGTTGAATACGATAAGTCTCAATACTTGTGGGGTAACTACAACACGGGTTTAACAGGCACCGAGAACAACGATTACAACCGTAGCCTCTATGGTTTCAAAGCCGATTATCGCACTCGCGATACTACACAATATGGTGAAGATCGTTTGAACGTGGTTGGTTTTACCGCAGAAGCAGACTCGTTGTATGCACACGATGAGTTCTTGGGCACAGGCGGTTCTCTGTACTTTCTTCGTCATGGTGAAGCGGTACCAGGAAGCGACAAGGTTTATGTAAAAGTAAAAGATGAATCTGGCCTAGTGCAGAATGAAATCCCACTTGAGCCGGGTGTCGACTATGATTTTGACCCATACCAAGGTCGAATTATTTTGACCAAGCCACTCGACAACATCCTATCCGATAGCTTTGGTAGCGTGATTGAAAACGGCGATGATTACGAAAACTTTCTGGTTGTCGATTATGAGTATGTTCCACAAGGTTCAGATTCATTAGACGCGATGTCTTACGGTGGTCGTGCTAAAGGTTGGATCAACGATTACGTTGGTGTTGGCGTGACGTATGCAACTCAAGAAAAGGACAACCAAGACTACGAGTCTTACGGTACGGACTTAACGTTGCGTGCAACAGAAGGTACCTACATTAAGGCTGAGTTTGCACACAGTGAAGGTACTCAAACTGAGTCGAATTTTGTCTCTGTTGATGGCGGCTTAACCTTTACGCCAATTGGCGACACATTGGAAGACCGCGAGGGCGACAGTGTCCAAATCACAGCTGTCACCAGCCTTTATGATCTTGCTCCAACCATTTTTGGTGCTGTTGGTAATGACCTGAAACTTTGGTATCGAGACAAAGACGCGGGATACAGCTACGCAAGCAGCAGCGATGATTTAGAGCAAGAGGCATACGGTGCTGAACTTCGTTTGCAAGCTACCGATCGCTTGGCGGTTCTCTCTCGCTTCTCGACCAATGAAGAGCGCGATGTCGATGGTAATCTAGAAACAGATACTGAAACGATTGAGATTGAGACTCAAGTTAAAATCACCGAGCACATTAAGGTTTCGGCGGCAGGGCAACAAACTGAAGAGCTTAACCAAAACGACGAGCACAGTGATGCCACCTTAGCGGGTGTGCGTTTGGAATACATGTGGGACAGTGAGAACAGCGTTTACGTCAAAGGGCAAAAGACCGTCGACCAGTCGGATGACTATGATGAAAACGACAGCGCGTCGATTGGTGCTGAATTCCAAGTGTTGGAAGACTTGTCTCTTGGTGGCGAATACACCGATGGCGACCGAGGCCAAGTAGCAGAAGCGACTGTGACTTACGATGTATCCGATGACCACTCAACCTACGTAACTTATGTAGATGATAACTACGAAGGCCAAAACAACGTGATTGTTGGTCAGCGTGCAGATCTCACCAGCAGTGTCGATTTTTACCAAGAGAACCAGTTTGTTGATGAAAATGATGGTCATGGCCGTATCGACTCATACGGCTTTGGCTACGATGTGACGGAAGATGTCGAGATGGGGATTGGTTATCAGCTTGGTGAAATTGAAGATGACCAGAACATTACCACAGAGCGTGAATCTATCAGCTTCAATGCCTCAATTGACCTAGATGACATAACCCTTAGCCACAAATTTGAATACCGAGTGGATAAGAGTGAAGACGACCCTGACATCGCTCAGCGAGAACTTCAACAAATCGTGACGACCAACCGTTATACGCATCACTTAACGGAAGAGTACACATTGTTCGGCAAGTACAACTACTCCATTACCGAAAGCGAGACTACGGGCGAAACTATGGCGCAATTTACTGAAGCCACTGGCGGCCTCGCGTATCGTCCGATCTACAACGATCGACTCAATTTACTGAGCCGCTACACGTATATTGCAGATTTCGATCAACTGGATCGCGATGTGGATTATCAAGACGAAACCAGTCAGATCATTGAAGTTGAAGCGATCTATTCGATTGACCAACATTGGGACGTCGGTACTAAGTACGCCCATAAAGACAAACAGCAAGCTTTTGAACGAGCATCTGGTGCGAATGAGATGGTTAAAAGTGACATCGACCTATATGGACTTAGCGCTTCTTATCGCGTGATGAAAGAGTGGGATGTGACGGGTGAATACCACTGGAAAACAGACACACTCAACGATGAGCTAGAACACGGTGCGCTAGTTTCGGTGAACAAGCACATTGGCGAGAACTTTAAAATGGGGATTGGTTATAACTTCTCTGCGTTTGATAGTGACTTAACCAATGATGACGACTACGACGCATCCGGCGTGTTTATTAACTTAGTCGGTAAGATCTAAGCATGCCCCAAAGTGGGTTGAAAGTTAAGAGTTGAGAATTCAAAGTGACAGTAAAGAGTAAGATGAAAACAATTATTTTCCTAATAAGTACAGTGATGAGTACTTTGCTGCTGTCCGGCTGTGCAACCGACACCTATGTGAGCCAGGAGAACCGAGACAAGTTCGCAGGTATCGATGTGTCTAAGTTTTTAATCAGCGAGTGTTTGGCGCCAGAGCGTGAGGTGCACATCGCCATCGCAGAGCATTTTGCGTTTGATAAATACCAATTACGCGACCTCGATAAGATCAACTTGGATACCTTTGTTAAAGAGATCAGAGGCCTCGAAGGGCGTATCACGATTGTCGGCCATACTGATTACAAAGGTTCTCTGGAATACAACGAACGTCTTTCACAGCGCCGTGCTAAATCGGTCGCAGATTATTTGAAAGGGCAACTAGACCCAACGCAATATGACTGGGAAGTGAAACATCTTGGTGAGACTCAACCTCTTCTGTTTGGTAAGACAGATAAAGACCGAGCGGAGAACCGCCGTGCATTTATTGTGTTTGAAGAAGCTCAGAAGTACGAAGAGATGCCTTTCTGTGAGCCGCCAAAACCAGAACGTAAAGTTTATATGGCAATGACGCCGCACTTCGATTTCGATAAGTCAGTACTCAAGCAAGAAGACCTAACTCAGTTAGATGACTTCACAACGAAGTTGAGCGGCCTGCAAGGTAGCATAATGGTGGCAGGGCACACCGACCAAGCGGGTTCACTTTCTTACAATGAAAAGCTGGCAGAGCGCCGCGCAGAAACGGTGGTTGAATACCTCAAAACCAAACTCGATCCTAAGCAGTTTATCTGGGAAGTGAAGTCATTTGGTAAGTTGCAGCCTGCGATTAATGAACGCTCTGAAAAAGCCGATGCATTAAACCGCCGCGCGTTCATTGTGTTCAAAGAATCTGATATTACCGCCGAACAGCAAGCTCTTGCTGGCAGTGAACAAGAAGCGGTGAGCAGCGAGAGCGATTAGAGTTCACCGAAGAATAACGAATAGTTGCCTTTACAATAAAACGCAAAAAGCCCCATACGTTGGGGCTTTTTGTTGCTTGCTCTACGGATTAAGTTGGGTCGAAGAGCTATTCTGATGGCAAATTCTGTTTCAATTCCAGAAGCATTCGGTAGGCACTTTCTCCTGACATCTCATACGGGTTGAACTGGTCTGATGTTGAAAACTGTAAATTAACCAGTTCAGTTAGGCTAGATTGTGGAATATCACCCATAGACCAATCACCAAACTGCCTACAATCGATCTCTTTGAAATATAAAATCATGACGTTTTTGTGTCGCGTGTCATTCAAGATATGATTGTAAGTATGGTTCACTGCGGTTCTCGAACCTTCAATACATTGCAGGAAATACTTATCATTGTGGCTTAGAAGGCCTGTTAAATGGCTTTGCTTATTGCGGTCGTGTGAAATCTGAAGAATGTCGTTCAAAGCCTGAGAATCGCAACTTTCACAGAGCGTACTGACATAAATTAACCGAGTTAGGAACATAGGCATCATTTCGAATTTTTTTTCAAAGGATATTAATAAATATAAGCCAAGATCATGGAATTGCGAGTTATTGATTTAATTGTCACTCGGTGGCTTTTGGAAGAGAAGAGGGTGGGGATGAAGTAGAAAAGGGCAGGTTGCAAGATACGCTAAAATGACTCGAATGTTGGCCATTCAATTATTTTAGCGACCTGCTTGTGAGCTCGTTAGTTGTTTAGAGTTGAAATCGATTCAACGTTAGAAGAGGAATCAAATCGAACGTTGACCAACACATTTTCACGTTCGAAAGTCACATCATCAAAGTCAGTCGTTGCGATCTTAAATCCATTTCTTGCGAATAAACTCGTCACCGTTGTTCGTTGTTTCTGTTCCATACCGCATGTCAGTAGTTCGTTCATCGTGATCTTCATTAGGTAACCGTGTGCATAGTGTAAGCGTACAGACTCTACATTATGAGATCAATTGCTTAATCGATAAGCTATATTGATATGTTCAATTGAGTGATTCAGGTATTTAAAAGCCGGATGGATAGTGGGCAAGGGAGTTATGCGACCTATGACAAGTGGAGCGTTATGTGACCACTGTTCAGCATTCCTTGAACACGAAGTTTGTCGCAAAAATCGCGTTGAAATAAGTGGTTACAAAGCAGGAGGAATTATGCCCGCCGTTTGGTATGTTTGGTCGGTTATTGGAAATATTATCGGCCTATATCTAACTTAACTAAAGTACATCGATTTATGATGAGTAGATTCCTTAATAAGCCTTCTTTCTATTAAAATTTCAAATGTAAGACGGTGTTGTTATAAGTGTTATTAATTGCATAAGCTTGATTTTAATATTAGTTTGATTTATAAAATAAGCACTCGTTCATTAACTTCATGATTATATTAGTTTTTACTAACCTTTAATAACATGGAGAAAGGCGATGAAAAAGAATCAAACACGCAACAGGTTAGCGAATTTAGTGCGACTTCGTAGGTCATACAAAGCATCAGATTTTCTGGTGAGCTCTAACGAACTCCGAGTTAAGAAAGATGTGTACAGCTTACGTAAAATCAAACAGTTAGAAATTCGCCAATTGGGTCTTAAAGAAAACGCAATCAATATTGTTTCGTTGGCTTTAGTTCTCTCGGCTGCGACTTGGGCATTTGTTCCTCAGTTCGGTTTACCGATGCTTGCACTGACCTTTATCTTGGCGTTTGTTACATGGCGAAGATATGAGTTGCGTGCAGAGTTTAAAGGAGCCGATGAAACTGGCGACCATTGGGTTTCCGTGGCACGCGGTTGTACTCGAGAAGAGTTCAAAGTGTTGAAAAACGTTGAATTGGCTTTACGCGATCAGGTGTCTTAATACTTTAGATTTCTTCGTATTTGGGCCTTGTTAATGCCAGGGTCTTATAACCGTTAAGCTCTCATAATCAATAAAGCTCGCCATTGCATGGCGAGCTTTTTGTTTTCTGAAAAACACAGATAGTGCAGGTTACTTTGAGAGGCCAACGCTTATATGTGTAATGAGGGTAAAAATGAATCTTAAGTCACGGCATTTATGATGCTTTTTGTGGTTTTGAATATAGGGAGAGGGTGGAAATGAATACACGAGTCAGTGAGGGTTCTTTTAAAAGGCTCATCCAGTTAGTTGGTTGTGTTTTGATTATAGTGTTGAGCAATAGTCGACTCTCCAATGCTCAAAGCATCGAGTTTCCTACTTGTGTACAGAGCGAGGTTTTGAATACAGAAATCCACCTTTATGTTGATGAATCGGTGTTAGATGAATATTCCAAAGCATTTATAGCCTCTAAAATAGCGACATGGGAAAGCTATTCGAATCTGGTGTTAAAAAACTCCTGCGTCCCTATGACGAGAAAAGTCACTAAGGTGACTTATACGTCTGAAATCGACAGCCTTTGGTTTCAAGATTTGGGCGCAGCAGAGAGGTTATTAAAACTCTCGATGGAAGAACCGATTCCAGAAACAACAGAAGACGGCGTCCCCATTTTTACTGGGATAGTATTTTCTAATTATAATTTTAGCTTTGAGTCTGATTATTGTGGTATGTCTTCTTCGGTATCCTACTTTTTTTCTTTAGCGATAAACTGCCCTGATTACTTAATGGAGCATGAAATTGGCCATTTAAGTGGTGCTAATCATGACTATAAAACGTTATTGAAAGATTTTGATAGTATAGAAAGTTACATTTCTGGAACGTATCCAAGAGCTCCTCAATATTCATTCGGTACAATTTGTGCTGACAGAGGCACAGTGATGTCTTATGAGCGAGATGTTATACCTGCATATTCCAGCCCGGACATCAGAGTAGATGGCACAAAGTGCGGGGATAGCAAATACCACAATAATGCGAGAGTGCTTAGAGAGTTCGCACAAGCTTATTTAACCCCATGATTGCCTAGCTGCTAGATTGGTAGTCATCCGATTTAGTTACTTTATTATTAATGGTTATTATGAGATTAATGACTGCTGTGGTCGCGACTAATCCCTCTAGAACTTAGACCAAGAACCATACCTAAGCACCAAACCAAGGAGAGAAAATGCAGGTAAGTATTAGGCCCGCCATGCCAAGCGAATTGGCAGCCATTTATTCCTTGGTTATCTCAAACGATGAGTGGACGAAGTTTAACGGCCCTTATTTTCCATACTCACCGCCATCACTAGAAGAGTTTGAAAGCCGTTCGTTTCAACGGTTACTCAATGGATCCGACTTACAGTTGGTGGTTGTAGACGATGTGCCTGTAGGAACCGTCAGTTGTTATTGGGAGTGTGAAGAGACACGTTGGCTTGAAGTCGGAGTAGTCATTTATAACTCCGACTATTGGGGGAAGGGTATTGCTGCGTTAGCTCTTCCTCTTTGGGTATCTTACCTATTCAAAAACAAGCAGATAGAGCGTGTCGGTTTAACCACTTGGTCGGGTAATCCGCGGATGATGTCACTAGCTCTTAAATTAGGCTTCCAGCAAGAAGCTAGGCTAAGAAAAGTGCGTTATTACCAAGGCGAGTATTATGACTCGATTAAGTATGGTCTATTGCGTTCTGAGTGGCTGGAAAGCAAATAGCCATAATTTGAGTTAGCTTGTTGTTTTACTGAACTTTATAAGTCGTGGAGTTCAAAGTGGTCACTTGTGATCTTTAAATCTAAGACGGGCGTATTTCTTCCAGTTTATTAAGGAAGAGTATGCATGATGCTATCTAAAGAGAATGAATCAAGAATTATCGAAATGGCGTGGGAAGACAGAACGCCGTTTGAAGCAATAGAACTGCAATTTGGTTTAAATGAATCGGAAGTGATTCGTTTTATGCGTAGCCATCTCAAGCTTGGCAGTTTTAAGCTGTGGCGTTCACGTGTTTCTGGGCGCTCGACCAAGCATGTAAAACTACGCAGTTCGGACGTTTCGAGAGGTTATTGTCCGACTCAATACAAGCATCGTTAAAAGAGGGGATGCCCAGCCAGTATCCCAAATCAACACACAGATATGGGAAATGAAAGGAATGAAACAATTTTGCGCTCTACTTTTGGTGCTGCTTAGCTTCGGCATCAGTAATGTTCAAGCGAATGATACGCGACTTAAGCAAGCTTACGAAAATCACCAAAGCGACGTTCAGGTGCGCGGATCGGGTACGGTGTATCGAGTACTTCCTGATGATAATAAAGGCTCTCGACATCAGAAATTCATTTTGCGACTCGATAGCGGACAAACCTTGTTAGTCGCACATAATATTGACTTAGCGCCTCGTGTTCAGGGGTTGGCAAAGGGCGATCGAGTTGAATTTTATGGTGAATATGAATGGAACAAGAAAGGTGGCGTAATGCACTGGACGCACAAAGACCCTCGTAATCATCACACTCATGGTTGGCTGAAGCATAACGGGAAAGTATACGAGTAAACACCTCCGCGACTTTTCCCTTCAAGGCTATAAGATAAAAAGGAATTTTGATGTTTAAGCTGGAAACTGACAGGTTGATTCTTCGAGATATGAGTCTCGAAGACGAGTGTGCCTTTGTTGCGATGTCTCAAGACGCTAAGTATCAGCGTTTCTATGATGAAAGTGATTGCGAACCTAACAAATATCGAGAGCTAACTCAGTTGTTTGTTGCACAGGCTTTGGAAGTACCACGCCAGTCCTATCAGCTAGCGGTTGAAAGCAAAGATTCGGGGAAGTTTATTGGAACCGTTTGTTTACGTCTTGAACGCGATAAACAAGCTTCAATGGGCTGTGCTTTATCGAGGCAAACTCAGGGAAAAGGGCTTTCTATAGAAGCATCAGAAGCCCTCGCTGATTTTGGTTTCTCAGAGTTAGGCATACACCGTATCTACGCCGAAACCATCAGCAAGAACTTGGCTGCGATTAAATTATGTAAGTCACTGGGAATGAAACAAGAAGCGTGTTTTAAAGCTCATCGATTCTTCAAAGGTCAATGGTGGGATACAGTTGTGTTGGCGGTTGTTCGATCTGATTGGGGAAAGGCTTAGTGATGGAAAGTGAAAGGCTCAAATTAACCCCTCCATCATTAAAATACAGCGAAGAGATGTGTGAGGTGATAAATGAGTGCAAGGCCGAGTTTTCCCCATTCTTACCTTGGGTTTCTGATTCTCTAACTAAAGAGCAGCTAGAACTTAACATTCAAGATGCTACCAATAATTTCGCCAACTTTACTGGCGAGTTTTGGTTCAATATTATTGAAAAGCAAACAGGGGCATTTATCGGGGCTATTGGCTTTATGATCAGAGACGATACTGTCCCTTACTTTGAAATCGGCTACTGGTTGCAAACATCAAAAACGGGCTTGGGTTACGTGAGTGAAGCTGTCCGAATTATCGAAGAATATGCATTCACTCAAAAAGGTGCGAAAAGAGTCGAAATTAGGATGGCAGGCTCGAATCTTAAAAGTCAGGCGGTGGCCAAACGATGTGGCTATCAACTTGAAGATCGCTTAGCCAATGATCGACGTTTGCCATCAGGAGATATGGACAGCACGCTCGTTTACGCCAAAATAAGCCATTCTTAAATGTGTGCTGTTGATTCTTAATGTGTGGCACTTTTATTGAGAGAAACCGTAAATTCCCAAGTACTCTGAAAGACCAACATTTAGCGCTTAGTTATCTGGCTCATCGTCTACAGTGACGTCACCATTCATTGAGTTGTAGTCAATGGAAATTCCCGGTACGACTCGATAATGATAGATACACTGATCCGTCTGTATATATTCAGCAATGTAGTCGGTTTCTTCTGGTGAATTGAAACTTGAAATACTAGGTGGATCGAGGAGCAGTGCGCCCCATACCGAAATGCAATCTTCAGCGTTATCTAATCTTGGAGATTCTTCAGGTAAGTGCCATTGCTGGGCTGGATATCCCCATTCATTGAAGTCAAGCTGGCCGGTCGCGGAGTCATCATAGATAGGGACGTTTGTGGAAGCACCGCCACCGTTTGAGGTTAAATTTTTTGAATAGGCAAGATCGACACCTGTTTTAAAAGAGGCTCCAGTGCCTTTTACAACTGCAATATGAGAATCAGTACTTACGTTGAGGAACCTTGGAGCAGCAGTTACGGCGAGTATTCCAAGGATCACAATAACGACAACAAGCTCAATAAGTGTAAAACCGTTCTTTTTCATTTAGCACCTCTTTTAAAGGCCGCTAGTATGCATTATAAGTTACTCTTACCAAAGGGAATATCCTTATTTTAGTGGTAATTTAAATGCTCAATAATGAATGTTGTGATTAAGGTAACTTATATTTTATAAATTTCATGCGTATGGTTTAAGTGCTGTGTATCTCACTTTGATATTAATTTTAGTTCTATGACGGTTTGGCAATTAATGAATTTCGTAGAAACGGTAAAGCTTCATCTTTCAGGCGTTGGTTATCCAGAGGCTAGTGTTAAAACAGGGCAGGTTCGATCTATATCGGCGCTCGTTTTTAAAACCATCAAAAACAAAGATATCTCTAATGTTTTGTCCCTGTGTACTCAATTGCTTGAAGAAAGGGATTGGGCGTTAGGTGTTATTGCTTACGACTGGGCTTTTAGAGTAAGAAAACAATATTCGAAAGAAACGTTTCCAATCTTTGAGCATTGGTTAATGGAGTATGTCATTGACTGGAATGATTGTGAAGACTTCTGCACTCATGCGTTTGGTGAGTTACTGTCTCAATACAATGAGTTGTTCGAACTCATAACCAAATGGGTCGAGCATTCGAATTTTGCTGTACGTAGAGCTGCTGCTGTCATCTTAATTTATCCGATCAATCAGAATCGATACTCAGCGTTGGCTCCGCTTTGTGTGGCAGATCTATTGCTAGAAGATGGACATGACCTCGTGCAGAAAGGATATGGTTGGATGCTTAAAGTCCTCAGTAAAAAGGAACCTCAACAGGTTATTGGTTATTTAAACGCTAAGCATGCCGCAATACCAAGAGTTGCTTTTCGCTACGCGATTGAAAAGCTGGACGATAAAACTAAGCGAGAGTTAATGTTACTTTAACCACTGGCACTCCTCAAATCATCATCAGAACCCGGTGTGATTAATTATAACGATTAAAATAGGAACCCAAGGTGCAAGAACAAACTAGAGGACTCGATCGAGAAGGGTTCATTCAAAATCTTTATTCGCCAAAGAACATTGCGCCTGAATTTCAAGACGTGGTGTCAGCAGTCGTTGATTCGCTGCTAAGAGAGCTTCCAGGTCAAGTTGATGGTATCTACTTGTATGGAAGCGTGCCTGGAGGAACGGCCATTGTTGGTCGCTCTGATTTGGATGTTTCTATCGTACTCGCTACGCCTGTTGGTCAGAGAGAAAAGGAAGTATTTAACCTACTTTCCGGCACCATACCCCAAACCTATCCGCAAGTGACTAAGCTTGATATTGATCCAGGGTATCTCTCAGAGGTTCTGCAGCCCAACGAAGAATTCCATTGGCAGTTTTGGCTCAAGCATTGTTGCTGTTGTATTTGGGGGAATGATCTATCTATAAAGTTTCCACGATATAAGCCCAGCAATGAAATAGCCCAAGCTCTTAATGGCGATTTATCGACTTTTCTTAAGCAAATGCCCTCGAGTTTCAAAACAATGACTGATGCGGATATCGTTAAGGTAATTGGTAAAAAGTTAGTGCGAGCGGCATATTATTTTGTGGCTGAGCAAGACGGCAGTTGGTACACCAATCTGAGCCAGTGCGCTGCAGTCGCCAAGCGCTATTACTCCAATCAAAGCGACGATATTGAGCTAGCTCATCAATACGCTCTCGGAAATTTGATATCTAAAACAGAAGCTTTTGAATTGTATGAAAGGCTGAGTAAAAAGCTTGTTGTAAATTAAGCATTAACACAAGCTAGAACAACAAACTTAACTACCTTTGTAACGGCTTTAGGAAAATTAGATGGATGTCCACGAGTGTGTTTCTTTTATCATGCTGAAGGAATCGCAGGTATTACTAGAAAAGCGTAGTGAGTCTAGGGAGACCGATCCCGGTTTAATCACTATACCTGGCGGCCATATTGAACACGGTGAAAACCAGGTTCAGGCGCTGTTTCGTGAACTTGATGAAGAGCTTAATGTTGTTCCGATTGATTACCAATACTTGTGTTCGCTTTATCATCCTACGAAGGAATTTCAGTTGATTCATTATTTTATCGTGAGTGACTGGAAAGGAGATATCACCGCTCAAGAGACTGATGATGTTAAGTGGTATTCACTAGGTTCAGCTCCTGTTGGTATAGCAGCCGATGGTATTGCTTTGAAAGAAGTAGAGCGCGCGGGTAGGTATCTTTAGTTTGGATTCGATAAGATGTTTTGGACGTTTTTTGAGGGCTCAAAAACGGTGAAACCCCGATGTTGGTAGTGTTAAGAATGATAGTATAAAAACTGAATATATTCCAATATGTTATCTAACTAATCCTGATAATACTCTTCGAAAAAAAAGGTTCATCGCGGA